>CAKTCK010000004.1 GCA_934539245.1 uncultured Faecalibacterium sp. | reverse complement strand
ATCGTCAACGAAGTCAAGCACGTCAACCGCGTGTTCTACGATTGCACCGGTAAGCCGCCTGCAACGATCGAGCTCGAGTAATCTGCAATAGCACCAACACCCCGGAAAGCTACGTTTTTGCGTAGCCTTCCGGGGTGTTTTTATCTTCCGGCCCAATCATACAAGCCGGAACTTTGAAAGTGTCTCCTGTATCAGCGCAAACTCTAAGCCTTTTGAACGCAGTATTTTACACAAAAAAGCCCAATCCCCCTTTCTTCTCCGCCCGCAGGGGAGTATAATAGAATCTGTTGTTTGCAAAATAGGAAAGGGGAAGTATCAACTATGGAATCGAAGCAGAGGCTTTTGGAGCCGCAGCTCTTCCAAACGGGAAGGGCGGATCAGTTCAGCCGCAAGGTGTTCTGCGACGGAATGCGGGACGGCGTACCCATTGCACTGGGCTATTTTGCGGTATCGTTTTCGCTGGGCATTGCAGCGCGCAAGGCGGGCTTTACACCGTTTCAGGGTTTTCTTGTCAGCTTGTTGAACAACGCCTCCGCAGGAGAATATGCCGCATTTGCGCTGATTATGGCAAACGCCACCTATTTTGAGGTGGCAGTCATCACCCTGATTGCCAATGCGCGGTATCTGTTGATGAGCTGCGCGCTGGCACAGCGCTTTGCGCCGGACACGCCCTTCTGGCATCGGCTGCTCATCGGCTACGATGTTACAGATGAACTGTTCGGTATTACCATCGCACGCCCGGGCAGCCTGAACCCGTACTATACCTATGGTGCTATCCTGCTGGCGGCACCGGCTTGGGCTTCCGGTACGGCGCTGGGCATTATAGCGGGTAACCTGCTGCCGCTGCGGGTAGTCAGCGCCTTAAGTGTGGCGTTGTACGGAATGTTTTTAGCCATCATCATCCCGCCGGCTCGCAAAGACCGGATCGTTGCGGTGCTGGTCGTCATCAGCTTTGCACTAAGTTTTCTGTGCAGCTACCTGCCGGGCATCTCGGCACTTTCCGAGGGTACCCGCACCATTCTTTTAACGGTGGCGATCTCCGGCGCAGCAGCGGTGCTGTTCCCGGTCAGGCAGGAGGAAAACGAAGATGACGCATAACAATTATATCTATATTGCGGTCATGGCACTGGTATCTTATGCCATCCGCATCCTGCCGCTGACGCTGATCCGCAAGCCTATCAAAAACCGCTTTATCCAGTCGTTTTTGTATTATGTGCCCTATGTAACACTGGCTGTGATGACCTTTCCGGCCATCATTCAGGCAACGCAGAGCCCGGCAGCCGGTGCTGTTGCACTGGTAGTTGGCATTGCCGCCGCATGGTTTGGTGCAAGCCTGTTTCAGGTGGCTGCGGGCTGCTGTGCCGTGGTGTTCGTGCTGGAATTTTTTATCTGATGCCTTATAGCGGGAGAACAAAATGAAAAAGATCCTTGTAACCGGTGCAGGCGGCTTTGTGGGCTCCCGCGTGATGCAGCAATGGGCGGGGCGTTACGAATTATGCGCCTTTCCCAAAGGCTTTCTGGCAGCGGCAGGGGAGGACGCGGTGCGGCAGGCTGTTTTGCAGCAGCACCCGGATGTCATTCTGCACACCGCAGCCATTTCGGATACCGGTTACTGTGCCGACCACCCGGAGCAGGCTTACCGCGCCAACGTGGAGTTGCCGGTCTGGCTTGCCCGGGCAGCAGTTGAGACTGGCGCAAAACTGGTGGCCTTCAGTTCAGATCAAGTTTATGCCGGTGTGGAGCAGTCCGGTCCGCTGTCGGAGAGCATTCCGCTGCGGCCCGCCAATGTGTACGGGCAGGGCAAGCTGGAAATGGAACAGCGGGTGCAAGCACTCTGTCCGAGCGCTGTATTGCTGCGCGCCACATGGATGTACGACTTGCCGGGCTACCGGCTGCCCATCCGGGGCAATCTGCCGCTGAACCTTCTGCGTGCGGCACAGCGGGGAGAATCCGTCCGCTTTTCTGTCCGGGATTTCCGTGGCATCACCTATATCCGGCAGGCGGTGGCACTGCTGGAGTCTACCCTGACCCTGCCCGGCGGGGTCTATAACTTTGGCAGTGAAAACGCCGAAAACATGGTGCTGACCGCCCGGCAGTTTGCTGAGACATTGGGAATCACGGTCGATATTCAGGAAGCTGACTGGGCACGGAATCTTGCGATGGATTGCAGCAAGCTGCGGGCGCAGGGCATCGTATTTGACACTACACAGGAAGGGTTAACGCGCTGTTTGCGGGATTATGGACTGCGCTGACCGCAGAAACGAAAATTTTTCCGTATCGCACAAAAAACAGAGAAAAGCACGAAAAAAGCAGGGGAATCTGTATGCTGCCAGCCACACCAGGCTGGATAAATCATACGGAAACCCTGCTTTTTTGCTTGTCTGCCGAAGAAAAGTTCGCTTGTAGAATGCAGCAATTTTTCATACAAAAGTCATACTTATTTTACATCTTATCTGCATTTTGCTATAATGTTTTCGCTTTTTTTGCAAAGCATCCGAACCGCATAAACCTTTAAAACCTTGAGGAGAGTGGAATTTTTGAAGGAAGTCAAGCTTGAAGAAGCGGCTTATCAATTTGAAGCCAAAATGTCCCTGCGTCAGGCCATCCCGCTGGGCTTGCAGCACGTCTGCGCCATGTTCGTGGGCAACCTGACCCCGCTGCTGATCATCACCAGCGCCTGCGGCATTGCAGGCGGTGAGTTTGCAGACTTGCAGGTCACCCTGCTGCAAAGCGCCATGTTCGTGGCAGGTATCGTCACGCTGGTGCAGCTGTTCACCATCGGACCCGTTGGCGGTGCAGTGCCCATCATCATGGGTACCAGCTCCGGCTTTATCGGCGTGTTCAACAGCGTTGTGGGCACGATGGGCGGCGGTGTGCTGGCCTATGGCGCCATTATGGGCGCTTCCATCATCGGCGGTATTTTTGAAAGCGTGCTGGGCTTCTTCCTGAAGCCGCTGCGCAGGTTCTTCCCGCCGGTGGTCACCGGCACGGTGGTGCTTTCCATCGGCCTTTCGCTGATCTCGGTAGGTATCAACTCCTTCGGCGGCGGCAACAAAGCCAAGGACTTCGGCTCTGTGGAGAACCTGCTGCTGGCGCTGTTCGTGCTGGTGGTCATCCTGTTCTTCAAGCACTGGACTACCGGCTTCCTCAGTTCCTCTGCCATCCTCATCGGCATTCTGGCTGGTTATGTGGCTGCTTTTATCATGGGTCTGGTGCTGCCCACCACCGGTGTAACTGCCGATGGCGTAGAGTTTACCAAGGCATGGGTGCTCAACTGGAGCAAGGTAGCACAGGCTTCCTGGTTCGCAGTGCCCAAGCTGATGCCGGTCAAGGTGGTATTCGATGCCCGTGCGATCCTGCCGGTGCTGATCATGTTCATCGTCACCGCAGTGGAGACCGTGGGCGATATCTCCGGTGTGATGGAGGGTGGCATGAACCGTGAGCCCTCCGATAAGGAACTGTCCGGCGGCGTCATCTGTGATGGCCTCGGCTCTACCTTTGCCGCACTGTTCGGCGTGCTGCCCAACACTTCCTTCAGCCAGAACGTGGGTCTGGTGGCCATGACCAAGGTGGTCAACCGTATGGCACTGGCCTCCGGCGCTGTGTTCCTGATCCTCTGCGGCCTGATCCCCAAGCTGGGCGCGCTGATCTCCATCATGCCGCAGGCTGTTCTGGGCGGTGCTGCTGTTATGATGTTCTCTTCCATCGTGGTCAGCGGCATCCAGCTGATCACCAAGGAAAAGATGACCCCGCGCCACCTGACCATCGTGTCTGTGGCATTGGGCGTGGGCTACGGCATGGGTGCCAACAGCGGTATTCTGGCACAGGCTCCGCAGGCTCTCCAGCTGATCTGCGGCGAATCCGGTATCGTTCCGGCCGCATTTGTGGCAATTCTGCTGAACGTCCTGCTGCCCAAGAACGATATGGCAGAGTAAAACTTAGTTTTTTAGCCGGGCGAGGGTCTCCAGCTGCTGCAATACCTGCGGGGTGTCTGCATCCAGCAGCTCTGCGCTGTCTGCAATGCAGACCGTGCGCACCTGCGCAGGGTACTTTTTAAGCAGCACGTTGCCGCCTTTATTTTCCGGCAGGGTGAGCAGCTCTGGAAAGAAGCTGCTTCCAAACAGAACGGGACTTCCGACAAGGGGCGTCGGGTCGTTTTCGGCCACGGCTCCCAGACGGAAGATCTCCCGTTCTGTTTCTTTTTGCCATTCTGCCGGGGACGGCTGCTCCCGGCAGAAGCGCTCTGTCATGGCTTCTACCGTCTCCCGGCGCAGCAGGGGCTGATCCCCGGGCAGAAACATACAGCCGCTAAGCTCCGGCAGCTGCTCCAGCAGCGCCGAAAGCCCCAGCCGAACGGTATCGTTGCGGCCGGGCAGGCTGTGCAGCAGCACCGGGACACCATGCGCCCAGCACAGCGCCTGCACCTCCTCCGAGCGGGTCACCACGATGCGGGCAGCGATACCGGGTGTGGCAGTGGCGGCAAAAGCCCGGCAGAACATGGGCTGCCCGCAAAAATCTGCCAACAGTTTGTTTGCGCCAAACCGGCGGCTCAGCCCGGAAGCCATGATCACACAGCCGACCGTAAGCGACTTCTTCATACAAAAACACTCCTTCAGCAGCATTTTATAATAGTATTATACCGAAAGCTGTGCTAAAATAAAAGAAGAGATATCGCAGCGATAGAAAAGAGAGGTACTGCACATGATGACGATCCGAGAATATAAGCGGGCAGAAAGTCTGGAGGAAGCGTGGCAGCTGAACCAGAAAAAGCCAAACCGCATTTTGGGCGGCATGATCTGGCTGAAGATGGAAACCATCAATGTCGGCACCGCCATCGACCTTTCCGGTCTGGGACTGGATACCATTGAGGAGACCGAGGACAGCTTTTCCATCGGCGCTATGGTCACCCTGCGCCAGCTGGAACAGCACCCGGGGCTTGCCGCCTATACCCACGGCGCTATGCGAGAGGCTGTGCGCCATATCGTGGGCGTGCAGCTGCGCAATCTGGCTACCGTGGGCGGCAGCATTTACAGCCGGTTCGGCTTTTCGGATGTGCTGACTATGTTCCTTGCCATGGACTGTGAGGTAGAACTGTACAAAGGCGGCATCCTGCCGCTGCAGGAATATGCTCAGCGCCCCTACGACCGGGACGTTCTGGTGCGGCTGATCGTAAAAAAGACGCCGATGCAGCTTTATTACCAGTCAGTGCGCAACAGCCAGACCGATATCCCGGTGCTGACCTGCGCCGCTGCCCGGATGGAGACCGGAGATTACCGCATCGTCATTGGTGCGCGTCCGCTGCGCGCCGTGCGGTTCGAGCTCCCGGCAGAGCCTGCCCTTGCGGCAGAGCAGCTTGCCGTACACTTTGCTGAAAGCGTAAAGGCGCAGATCGTCACCGGCTCCAATATGCGCGGCAGCGCCGAGTACCGCAGGCATCTGGCGGGCGTGCTGACAAAGCGCGCGGTGCTGGAGCTGGAACAGCGTAAAATGCAGGAGGAAAAATAAATGCAGATCACACTTACATTGAACGGTGTCCGGGTATCCGAGGAGATCGCCCCGGATATGCTTCTGATCGATTTTGTCCGTGCACACGGCTGCAAGAGCGTCAAGCGCGGCTGCGAGACCTCCAACTGCGGTCTGTGCACCGTGTTTATGGACGATAAGCCCGTGCTGTCCTGCTCTGTGCTGGCAGCGCGCGCCGATGGGCATAAGATCACCACGCTGGAGGGCTTGCAGGAGGAGGCTGCCGAGTTCGGTGCCTTTATTGCAGATCAGGGCGCAGAGCAGTGCGGCTTCTGCAACCCGGGCTTTATCATGAACGCGCTGGCTCTGTTCCGGGAGCAGCCGTACCCCACTGAAGAGCAGGTGAAGGAATACCTTGCCGGAAACCTGTGCCGCTGCTCCGGCTACGAAGGCCAGCTGCGCGGCATCATGAGCTTTCTGGCATGGAAAAAGCAGAAGGAGGGCGTACAGTGAAAACCGTCAACAAACCGTTCCGTAAAAAAGACGCGATGCAGCTGGTCACCGGCCAGCCTGTTTATATGGATGACCTTATCCCGCAGGACTGCCTGATCGTCAAGCTGCTGCGCTCGCCCCATGCAAACGCCATCGTCCGCACCATCAATACCGCCGTTGCCAAAAAAGTGCCCGGCATCGAGGCTATCTTCACTTGGGAGGATGTGCCGCAGGACGCCCGCCGTTACACGCAGGCCGGTCAGACCTACCCGGAGGCCAGTCCCTACGACCGTCTGCTCATCGATCGCCATGTCCGCTTTGTTGGAGATGTGGTGGCCATCGTAGCCGGTAAAGATGAAAAGTGCGTGGACAAGGCGCTCAAGCTTATCAAGGTAGACTACGAGGTACTGGAAGCCGTGCTGGATTTCCATACCGCCAAGGATAACCCCATTCTTGTGCACCCGGAGGATAACTGGGAGAGCCTTGCCCCCGTGGGTGCTGACAACAAGCGCAACCTCTGCGCCCATGATGAATGCGGCAGCGGCGATATCGACGCCGTGCTGGCCAGGTGCGATGTGGTCATTGACCATGTGTACCACACTAAGGCCTGTCAGCAGGCTATGATGGAGACCTTCCGCACCTATTGTTCCATTGATACTTACGGGCGGCTGAATGTGCTCAGCTCTACCCAGATCGTGTTCCATGCCCGCCGCAACATTGCCAATGCACTGCACATTCCCAAATCCATGGTGCGTGTCTCCAAGCCCCGCATCGGCGGCGGCTTTGGTGCAAAGCAGACCGCCGTTAGTGAGGTGTACCCGGCCTTTGTGACTTGGATGACCAAAAAGCCCTCCAAGCTCATCTTCAGCCGGGTGGAAAGCCAGACGGCTTCTTCGCCGCGCCACGAGATGGAGATGCACGTCCGTCTGGGTGCTACCAAGGACGGCATCGTGAAGGGCATCGACCTGTACACTCTGTCCAACACCGGCGCTTACGGCGAACACGGACCCACTACCGTGGGTCTGTCCGGTCACAAGTCCATTCCTCTGTACGGCAAAGCCGAGGCTTTCCGTTTTGTCAGCGATGTAGTGTACACCAACCACATGTCTGCCGGTGCATACCGCGGCTACGGCGCTACGCAGGGTCTTTTCGCGGTGGAATCTGCCGTCAACGAGCTGGCGCACAAGCTGAACATGGACCCCATTGCGCTGCGACTGAAGAACACCGTGCAGGAGGGCGATGTGATGCCCGCCTATTACGGCGCGGTGAACACCAGCTGTGCGCTGGATCGATGCGTGCTCAAGGTGCGCGAGATGATCGACTGGGAGCACAAGTATCCCGCCCGGGATATGGGCAACGGCAAGATCCGTGCCGTGGGCATGGGTATGGCTATGCAGGGCTCCGGTATCTCCGGCATGGACGTGGGCAGCGCTACCCTCAAGCTGAACGATGACGGCTTCTATACCCTGATGATCGGTGCTGCCGATATGGGCACCGGCTGTGATACTACGCTGGCGCAGATCGCCGCCGAGGTGTTGGATTGCCCGCTGGATAACATTACCGTCTTTGGCGCGGATACGGATTCTTCGCCCTACGATTCCGGCTCCTATGCTTCCAGCACCACCTATGTCACCGGCAAGGCTACCGAAAAGTGTGCTATGAAGCTGCGGGAACAGATCTGCAAGCTGGGCGCGGAGCTGCTGGAATGCCCGGCGGATGCCGTAGAGTTTGACGGCAAGGTCGTGTTTGAAAGCGCCGACCCCACCCGCCAAAAGACCCTGTCTGAGATCGCCTTTGCTTCCCAGTTCGGCCATAAGATCCCGCTGGAATTTACCGAGACCCACACTTCGCCCTTGTCGCCGCCGCCGTATATGGTGGGCGCTGCCGAGGTAGAGGTAGATACCGAGACCGGCGAGGTGAAGGTGCTGGAATTTGACGCCTGCGTGGACTGCGGTACCCCCATCAACCCCAACCTGACCCGTGTGCAGGCCGAAGGCGGCATTCTGCAGGGCATCGGTATGACCCTGACCGAAAATATCACCTACGACAGAAACGGATACCCGGAAGAGAACTCCCTGTTCCAGTATAAGATCCCTGCCCGCAACGATATCGGGCATATCCATGTGGAGTTTGAGAACAGCTACGAGCCAAACGGCCCCTTTGGAGCAAAGTCCATCGGCGAGGTGGTCATCAATACGCCGCTGCCCGCCATCTCGGACGCCATCTACAACGCCATTGGCACCCGCTTCTACGAGCTGCCCATTACCCCGGAGCAGATCGCCATGGCAGTTGCTACTAAGCAGTAAAGGCAGATGCTGAACGAAAAAGAGCTTCCGTTTCTGGCAGAGAAAGGGCATGTCGTTTCTCTGGTAGGCGGCGGGGGCAAAACCACCCTGTTGTATGCCATGGCAGACCACTGTGCCCGCAAGGGCTGGCGGGTGGTTGTGATGACGACTACCCACATCCGGCAACCGGCAGCCTGCTATGCCCCGGATGATGCAGCGCTTATCGCTTTATGGCAAGCGGGTCACTACGCAGTGATCGGAACCCCGGCAGAAAACGGGAAACTGACCCTGCCGCCACCGCAGCTTTTGCGCCGGATGGCGCAGGCAGATGCGGTATTTATAGAAGCAGACGGTGCAAAGCACCACCCCTGCAAGGTCCCGGCGGCGCACGAGCCGGTGCTGCTGCCCCAAAGCGATATCGTTTTGGCGGTAGCAGGGCTTTCGGCGCTGGATAGGCCCTTGCGGGAGGTCTGCTTCCGTTATGATGCCATCCGTCCGCAGTTTTTATCAGCTGCGCCGGATGCACCTCTTACGCCGCCTGTGCTGGCGCAGCTGCTTGCAAGCACGCAGGGCGGCCGTAAGGCGGTGGGTGACCGGCAGTTTTACGCTGTGCTCAATCAGGCTGATACGCCTGAATTGCGCCAGCAGGGCATACAGATACAACAGCTTTTGCGCCAGCAGGGCATACCGTGCGTGCTGACGCATTTTAAAGAGGAAGAACGTGCATGAGTAAGGAAGATAAGATCGTATTCTGTACCGGGGGCGGCTGCACCGCAAAGCTGGGTGCTGGGGTGCTGAGCCGTATTCTGGAAAAGCTGCCCCGGGGCGAAAAAGACCCAGATCTTCTTGTCGGCTACGACAGCCGGGACGATGCCGCAGTTTACCGCATTACGGATGACATTGCGCTGGTGCAGACCGTAGACTTTTTCCCGCCGATGATGGACGATCCCTACACCTTTGGGCAGATCGCTGCCACAAACGCTCTGAGCGATGTCTACGCCATGGGCGGCGAGGTAAAGACTGCCCTGAATCTGGTCTGTTTCCCGGAGGATATGGATTTGAATGTGCTGGGCGAAATTTTGCGCGGCGGTGCCGAAAAGGTGGCAGAAGCCGGCGGCAGTCTTGCGGGCGGGCACTCCATTGCAGACAGTGGGGTAAAATACGGCCTTTCCGTGACCGGCCTTGTAGACCCGCACCGCATGTACACAAACGACACCGGCGTGCCCGGTGATAAGCTGATATTGACCAAGGCCTTGGGTGTGGGGCTGCTGTGTACGGCAAACCGCGTAGGCGAGGCCGCCCCGGAGGAAATGGAAGCCGCCATTCGCTCCATGACCACCCTGAATAAAACGGCAGCAGAAATCAGCCGCAAATACCGCGTCCACGCCGCTACGGATGTGACCGGCTTCAGCTTTCTGGGACATCTGCATGAGATGATGGGCAGCAAGCTCTCCTGCATCATCCATGCAGATGCCGTGCCGGTGCTGCCGGGCGCAGAAAGAGCAGCAGATGCGTTTTTGTACACCGCCGCCGGGCAGCGCAACCGCAACCATACCGGGCCGTTCGTCCGGTTTGAAAACATAAGCTTCGCCATGGAGGAGGTCTTGTTCGACCCGCAGACCTCCGGCGGACTGCTGCTGGCGGTAGACCCGGCGGATGCAGCGGCACTGGAGCAGGAATTGCGTGCCGCAGGTCTGCCTGCAAGCATTGTGGGAGAGCTCCTACCGAAGCAGGAGATTGAAATTACTGTAACAGACAAATGAGAGGAGTAATCAGCATGGCTGAATTTATCAAAGTAGATGCACTGGGCGATGCCTGCCCGCTGCCGGTCGTCAAAGCAAAAAAGGCAATTTCCGAGCTGCAGAGCGCGGGACAGGTGGAGGTACTGGTGGACAACGAGATCGCCGTACAGAACCTGACCAAAATGGCACAGCAGAAGGGCTATCAGTACAGCGCGGAAAAGCTGGAAGAGCGCAAGTACCGTGTGCTGTTCACGCTGGGAGAAGCGGCAGACGCCCCGGCAGAGGAAATTCCCGTCTGCACACCGGATGTCCGCACCGATACGGTAGTGGCTATTTCCGCCGCCACTATGGGCGATGGCAGCGAGGAGCTGGGCAAGACCCTGCTCAAGGCCTTTGTATTTGCGCTGACCCAGCAGGACAAGCTACCCAAGACCATCCTGTTCTATAACGGCGGCGCGGCGCTGACCTGTGAAGGCTCTGCCATGCTGGAAGATCTCAAGGCACTGGAAGCACAGGGCGTGGAGATCTTGACCTGCGGCACCTGCCTGAATTTCTACGGCCTTACCGAGAAGCTGGCGGTGGGCAGTGTGACCAACATGTACACCATTGCCGAAAAGCTGACGCAGGCAGGGAACGTGGTAAAGCCGTGATCTATCTGGACAACGCAGCCACCACCCTGCATAAACCGCCGCAGGTGGAGCAGGCTATTCTGGAGGCACTGCATACGGCAGGCAATCCCGGACGCGGCGCACATGAGCCCACCCTTCACGCCGCACGGATCGTGCTGGACACCCGTCTGGCGCTGGCAGAGCTTTTCCATGCGCCGGACCCCTCCTGCATTGTTTTTGCCGCCAACGCGACCATGGCACTGAACACGGTGCTGAACGGTGTGTTGCGTCCGGGCGATCATGTCATCACAACGGTATGCGAGCATAACTCTGTTCTTCGTCCGCTGTACCGGCTGCGGGCGCAGGGGGGAGAGGTCTCCTTTACCGGGGTGGATGACGATGCACGGCTTTGTTATGACCAGTGGGAAGTGCTGCTGCGCCCCACGACACGGGCACTGGTGGTGACGGGAGCTTCTAACGTGACCGGCAACGGCACCGACCTTTCCCGCGCAGCGGACTTTGCCCACAGGAACGGTCTACTGTTCATCGTGGATGCTGCCCAGACTGCCGGTGCGCAGCCCATTGATGTGCAGCAGCTTGGCATAGATGCCCTCTGCTTTACCGGACACAAGGCGCTTTTGGGGCCGCAGGGCACCGGAGGCGCTTATGTGCGCCCCGGGTTGCAGGTTGCGCCGCTCCTTGTGGGCGGCAGCGGTGTGCACAGCTTTGACGAAGCACACCCTTTACAGATGCCTACTGCACTGGAGGCTGGAACACTGAACGTGCACGGCCTTGCAGGGCTGTGTGCCGGGGTGCGCTGGCTGCTGGAGCAGGGCGTAGAAAGCCTTGCTGCCCGGGAAAACGCCCTTGCCCGACTGTTTTACGAGCAGGTGCGTACTGCGCCGGGCGTAACAGTATACGGTGATATGACCATGCAGCCCCGTGCACCCATTGTGGCGCTGAACATCGGACAGGAGGATTCTGCCCGGGTGGCAGATATTCTGTGGGAGGACTACGGCATCTGCGTGCGTGCCGGGGCACACTGCGCTCCGCTGATGCACAAAGCGCTTGGCACGGCCGAGCAGGGCGTAGTACGGTTCAGCTTTTCCCATTTCAATACCGAACAGGAGGTGCAGCAGGCGGCGCAGGCAGTTTGCGCACTTGCCCGGGAGCTTTTATGCGAATAAAACGAAGCTATATCGTGCTTTCCTTCCGTACCACCTTAGAAGCTATGGAGTGGGAAAAGCAATGCCATGCCCGACAGGTGCCCGGACGGCTGATCCCGCTGCCGCGTGAGATCTCGGCGGGGTGCGGGCTTGCATGGCGGATGCTGCCGGAGGACTGGCAGAGCTGGCAGGCAGCACTGGACCAAACACAGTTTGATAAGGTAACGCCTGTGGAGCAATAACAGAGGGAGAGAAACACCAATGAACAGACAAACGCTTGCAGACGTTCTGCAAGATACAAACCAGACCGGCAGCTATACGCTGGCTACCGTGCTGGAAGGCACAGAGACAGGCAGTCAGCTGCTGCTGCGGGACGGAGATGCCCTGTGGCAGACCCCGAGCGCTGGGCTTTTGCAGCGTCAGCTTGCCGCTTTGCAAGACTGTACCGCTACGGGCTTTCTTACACTGGACGGGCAGCGAGTATTTGCCGAGCGCTTTGGTGCGGTTCCGCAGTTGGTAGTCTGCGGCGGCGGTCATGTGGCGACTGCCCTTGTAAAGCAGGCAAAGCTTCTCGGCTTGCCGGTGCTTGCCATAGATGACCGGGAAGAATTTGCCCAGCAGCTGCGCGCCGCCGGAGCGGATACCGTGCTCTGTGCCCCCTTTGCACAGGCGCTTCAGGATGTGCCCGGCGGGGCCGAGACCTATTTTGCGGTACTGACCCGCTCCCACGCCTTTGATCTGGATTGCCTTACCCAGATCCTGCAAAAGCCTGCGGCCTATGTGGGCATGATGGGCAGTCGTGGCCGTGCCGCATTGGTGCGCCGTCAGCTGTTGGAGAGCGGTCTGGACAGTCAGCGAGTGGAGTCGCTCTGCGCACCCATCGGCCTTGCCATCGGCGCGCAGACCGCTGCGGAGATCGCGCTTTCCATTCTGGCTCAGATCGTGCAGATCAAGAACGCCCGCCCCCAGACCGAGGGCTATCCCATCGCATTGCTGGATGCGATGGTGCAGGCAGAAAAAGCCCATACCCCGGCGGTGCTGGCTACCATCGTTGCGCGGCATGGCTCTACCCCGCGGGATGTGGGTGCAAAAATGCTCATTCTGCCCGATGGCAGTACCGTGGGCAGTGTGGGCGGCGGCATTATGGAGCATTACACGGTACAGGCTGCTCAGAAGCTGTTGGCACAGGCTGTGCCCGCCCTGCAATGCTTACAGCTTTCGGCTGACGGCAAAAACGAGGATGCGGCCATTGCTGCCTGCGGCGGCTCTATGGAGGTGCTGTTGCAGACACTTTGCCCCAGAGAGGAAACGAAATGAAAAAGGACGCTTTGATCATCGTGCGCGGCGGCGGCGACCTTGCCACCGGCACCATCCACCGGTTGTGGAGCGCCGGGCTGCGGGTGCTGGTATTGGAAACTACAAAACCCGCAGCCATCCGCCGTCAGGTAGCATTGTGCGAAGCGGTCTATGAAGGCGAAGCCACTGTCGAAGGGCTGCGTGCCGTCCGCATTGAAGCGTTGGAGCAGGCACAGTCCGTCTGGGTGCAGGGCGCTGTTCCGGTGCTCGTTGACCCGGAGGGAGCTTGTATTGCCCGGGCAAAGCCGGAGGTCGTAGTGGACGCCATTCTGGCCAAGCGCAACCTTGGCACCCATCGGGATATGGCACCGCTGACCATTGCCCTTGGTCCCGGCTTTGTGGCCGGGCAGGACGTGGACATCGTGGTGGAGACCAAGCGCGGTCATCGGCTGGGCAGGATTATCCGGGAAGGGAGCGCAATCCCCAATACCGGCATCCCCGGCGTTATTGGCGGGTACGGTGCAGAGCGGGTGATTCATGCACAGGCTGGCGGTGTTTTTATGAATGTGCGTAAAATTGGCGATTTAGTAGAGAAGGGCGAAGCTATTGCTACCATCCGCACCCCGGAAGGAGCTGATATCCCGGTCACAGCACAAATTTCCGGCATTCTGCGCGGACTGCTGCGCAGCGGCTATCCGGTCACACCGGGCTTTAAGATCGCAGATATCGACCCCCGGCGGGAGGAGCTTTCCAATTGTTTCCTGATATCGGATAAATCCCGCTGCATTGCCGGCAGTGTACTGGAGCTTGTCTGTGCGCAGGTGTGGCGGTAAAACCCATATAAAAATAACCCCTGCCGTTTTGCGGAAAGGTCTGCAAAGCGGCAGGGGTTTTATGGTTCTATGTTAGTTGCGGTAGCAGCGATCCTGTCCTACAAGCCAGTTTTCGCACAGGCGCTGGGCTTCCTCAAGACTGCGGCTCTCGCAGTCAAAGAATGCACCGCGCATAGAGCAGTAGGAGTAGTGCACCTTGGGAACGCCGTTGCCATCCTTGAAGCGCTCATATCGTTCTTCACCGGGCATCAGAAAAAGCTGTTCCATGGTTCCTTCTCCTTTGTTTTCAAGCAGTCCAAACGGCCGCCGGGCGGCGGCACACAACGCTTGCTATTGTATCACGATGGAGATCGGTTTGCCATTGTCTTTTTATCCAAAGATACGACGCTTTTTTCTCTGCGGTTGTGTCAAAGAAGGGCTTGACAAATCATTCGTGCAAACTGCGTTCCTTTTCCAGCGCTGCTTTCATGCCGTGGATACGCCCCAATGCGTAGGAGAGCAGCGCTGCGCACAACAGGTTCAGCCAGCCGTAACGGAACTGATTCAGAGAGTTCGTCACGCCCATGATCAAATTAGCCAGACAGATCAGGGAAAGCATCCGATTGATGCGGCTCAGATGCGTCAGACGGGAGTCGATATCCGAGAGCAGCTCAAAGCTGCCAAGCTCCGCTTTCCGACGGAAGTACACCCAGTTGACATAGCTACCGATATATTCTGCACCCAGTTCCTTTACAAAGGCGCGGTAATCGCTGCTGGGGTTCATCTCCAAGCGGATGATATACTCGCCCGGTTCGCAGCGCACAAAGGTATAAAAGGAAAACCCGGTATTGTCCAGTACCCAGCCCTCCTGCGCCATCTCGTTCAGCCAGCGCTCTTCTTTTTCAAAATCCCACACAAAGAAAAGCTTGAAAACGGTTTTCTTTTCCTTCATAAGGCTTCCTCCTTCAGGATGCTCTCACCATTTGCCACAAGCTGCTGCAAGCGGGCAAGCTCATGCTTTAAAACCTGTACACCTTCTGTGGTAAGCTGGTATTCCTTTTTGCGGCTGCCGCTCTCAGCAGGCAGGGGACGGATCCAGCCTTTTTCGCACAGAGAGGTCAATGCACCATACAGTGTCCCGGCGGCAAGATGGACTCTGCCGCCGGAAAGCTGCTCTGTCTGCTGCATGATGCCATAGCCGTGCTGCGGATGGTAAAGAGACAACAGGATATAATAGGTCGATTCGGTCAATGCAAGGTTTTCCATACTGAAATACTCCATGGATTCTATCGGGCGTCTTTATATCGTCAACCGATATATCGTGTTTAAAGTATATCGTCCTCCGATATACTTTGTCAAGTGTTTTCGGAAAAAAGCCATCAAAAAGCTTTAAAACACGGTTCGTATGGAAAAACCGATGGAACACGAGAAAATATTTTGTGCACTTTTCATAGTTTTCTTCTGAAGATTTTGGTGGTACAATATAGTCATTAAATTCTGCAATTCGGGAGGAGCTCCATGGCGGAAAAGTGTATTGAACTGGATAGTGTAGAGATCGCAGCGGCTGTTTTTGGCAACTGTGACCGGAATATTCGCTTATTGGAAAAAGAGTTTTCTGTTACAGCTGTCTGCCGCGGCACGCAGCTGCGCATTTCCGGCGAGCCTGCCAATGTGGCGGCAGCGAACCGCGCAGTGGAGGGAATGCTTCTTCTGATCGAGAACCGCACCCCGCTGGAGGATCAGACTGTGCACTACTGCATCAGTCTGGCGCACGACGGCGCGGAGAAGCGGGTAAAGGAGCTGACCGAGGACTTTGTTACCGTCACGGTCAAGGGACGCCCGATCCGCCCCAAAACACTGGGGCAGAAGGAATACCTGAGCGCCATCCGTTCCAATGCCATTACCTTCGGTGTCGGCCCGGCGGGTACTGGCAAGACCTATCTGGCCGTTGCCATGGCAGTAAAAGCCTTCAAAGCCAAGGAGGTCTCCCGTATCATCCTGACCCGCCCGGCGGTGGAGGCAGGCGAAAAGCTGGGCTTTCTTCCCGGTGACCTGCAGCAGAAGGTAGACCCCTATCTGCGTCCGCTGTACGACGGCTTGTTTGATATGCTGGGCGCAGAGACTTACGAGCGTCTGGTGGAAAAGCAGATCATCGAGGTTGCTCCGCTGGCCTATATGCGTGGACGCACACTGGATGATTCCTTTATCATTCTGGACGAGGCGCAGAACACCACCCCGGAACAGATGAAAATGTTCCTTACCCGTATGGGTGTGGGTTCCAAGGTGGTCGTTACCGGCGATGTGACCCAGATCGATCTGCCGGGCAGCACCCGCAGCGGTCTGGTGGACGCGCTGAAGGTGCTGAAGGATGTGAACGGCATTGCCCAGTGCTACTTTACCGATAAGGACGTTGTGCGTCACCGGTTGGTGCAGGAAATCGTAAAGGCTTACGAGCGTGCCGCCCATCCGGCTGCCGAAGCGGAAAATAAAGAAAACAAAAAGAATTTTAAATAACCCTTTGAAAGGAGTGGACCGATATGTCCAACAAAGTTTTGATCACCAACTCCCAGAAAGCTGTCAAGGTGCCCTCCGGGCTCCGTATCCTGATCCGCCGCGCCTGCAACGCTGTGCTGGAATATGAGCATTTTGACCGTCCTGCAGAGATCAGCGTTACCTTTGTGGACAACGCTGCCATTGCCGAGCTGAACAACCAGTACCGCAACAAGCCCATGCCCACCGATGTGCTGAGCTTCCCTCTGGGTGAGAACGGCAAGTACGATATCGACGAGAACAACGGCTGCATGATGCTGGGCGATATCGTCATCAGCATGGAGCGCGCCATGGAGCAGGCAAATCTGTATGGGCATCCGCTGCAGCGGGAAGTGGCCTTTCTGACCGTCCACTCCATGCTGCATCTGCTGGGCTACGACCACGAAAACGGCGGTCTGGAGGCCATGCGTATGCGCGAAAAGGAAGAGGCTGTGCTGCTGCAGCTGGGTCTGCCCCGCACGGTCAGCTACACGGAATGATATTCCTTCACTGCAACAGAACATAAAAAACAAGACAGGAGTTCACTTTGAGTACTACAACACCCGTTCAGGAGCATTACGACACCTCCTCTGTATTCGTTGCTGTCATCGGACGGCCGAACGTGGGCAAATCCAGCCTGACGAACCTCTTGGTCGGCGAAAAGGTGGCTATCGTCACATCCAAGCCCCAGACGACCCGCACCCGCATCACCGGCGTGATCACCCGGGGGCCGCTGCAATATGTGCTGCTGGATACCCCCGGTGTGCACAAAGCCCACAATAAGCTGGGCAAACGCATGGATAAGACCGCCAGCGATTCCATTGCGGATGTGGATGTTTCCATGATGCTGTTCGAACCCTACGGTGCACTGAACGAATCCGAGATGGTGCTGGTGGAGGCGCTACAGCGCAGCGGCCCGGCCATTGCGGTCATCAACAAGACCGACCTTGTGAAAGATCCTGCTGACCTGGAAGCCCGCAAGGCAGAGCTGAAGGCGCTGGGTATATTTGATGCAATCTACACTATCAGTGTGCGCAACAAGGAGGGCAGTGAGGAACTGTTCGATGCCTTGAGCCGCTATGCAGTGGAAGGCCCCCATTACTTTGATGACGACGCTTATACCGATATGCCGGAAAAGGAGCTGGTGGCCGAGGTCATCCGCGAAAAGGCACTGCTCTTTATGCGGGATGAGATCCCGCACGGCATTGCAGTGGTGGTGGAGCGCTTCAAGGAGCGCCCGGGCACAGACCTGATCGACATTGATGTGAACATCTATTGCGAGCGGGAGAGCCACAAGGGCATGGTCATCGGCAAGGGCGGTGCTATGCTTAAAAAGATCGCCAGTGCTGCCCGCGCCGACTGCGAGGAGTTCCTGGGCTGCCGGGTCAATCTGCAGTGCTGGGTCAAGGTAAAATCCGACTGGCGGGATAACGAATTTTTGCTGAACAACTTCGGCTTTAAGCAGAATCCATCCAACCGCTGAGCGCTGCCAAAGCAGGACAGTTTTCCCTTGTATGCTGTGCTAGAATCAGGCTGACACTATAACAAAAGCAGCCTGTGTACAGGAAAGGGAAGGAGTGCTGAAAATGGATGCTGCTGCAAGCTGGCAGGCCTTTGCCTGCACGGGGAATATTCTTCGTTATCTCGATTACAAACAACTGGTGCAGCTGCCCGCCGAGCATCCGGCAGGAGAAACGGATGATGGAACCATTTGTGACCATGGGTCTGGTACTGAAGGAGACCCGTTATAGAGAAGCAGATCGCATTCTGACGATCCTCACCCCAAAACTGGGTGTCATTACAGCAATGGCTGCAAACAGTCTGCGGCTGAAAAGCAAGCTGTTCAGCGCCTGCGGGCTGTTCTGCTATTCGGAGTTTACGCTGGTGCCCGGACGCAATATGTATACCGTGCGGGAAGCCGAGGTACAGAATATCTTCCATGGCGTTTCTTCTTCCATTGAAGGGGTAAGCCTTGCCATGTATCTGACAGAACTTGCTGCTGCGCTTTCGCCTACCGGAGAGGAAGCAGCCCGGGAGCTGCGTCTGGTGCTGAACAGCCTGTATATGATCAGCGAGCACCGCACCGACCTGCGGGTGATCAAGGCAGTATTTGAGCTGCGCACCATGAGCGAGTGCGGCTTTATGCCGCAGCTGGTCTGCTGCCGGGACTGCGGCACCTACGATGAAGGAGATGCCTTTTATCTGGACGCACAGGAAGGGCATCTGCTCTGTGCATCTTGTGCGGCAAAGGCGGGCAAGAACTGCAATCTGGACAAGGCTGCGCTGTTTGCACTGCGCCACATCTGCTTGGTAGAGGACAAAAAAATATTTGCATTCAAGATCTCTGTGGGCAGTCTGGCGAAGCTTTCCGCAGTGGCTGAAAACTATGCCCTGACGCATCTGGATAAGCCGCTGAAGAGCTATGCCTTTTTGAAAAGTGTGCTGCCCTGACCAAAAAGGAAAAGTATGGAAACAAGCTACTTAAAAACATTAGAACTGGATAAGATCATTGCCCGTGCAGCAGAAGGCTGCATATGCAAGGAAGCCCGCGCCATGCTGCTGGCTATTGAGCCGCAGTGCGACCCGGATGAGGTGCGCTATGCACTGGAGCAAACAGATGCCATCAACACTCTGCTGATCAAAAACGGCTCGCCGCGCTTTGGCGGAGTGGAGGGGGTCAGCCAGCTTGCCGCCCGCGCTGTAAAGGGCGGCGTGCTTTCCATGGGCGAGCTGCTGATGGTGGCTGGTGCGCTGCGCAATTTTCAGCACCTGACCAGCTGGTACGGCTCCTCTGAACATGACGCGCTGCCGACCGATGATCTGTTTTACGCGCTGGCACCAGAACCGGGCCTTGAGCAGCAGATCTCAAGTGCCATTCTGGCACCGGACGCCATGGCGGATACCGCCTCCCGCACGCTGGCAGAGCTGCGCAAGAAGATCCGCGCCACCGAAAACAGCATCCGCGACCGGCTGGAAAGCATGGTGCGCAATATGGATACCTCTAAATACTTGCAGGAAAGCGTGGTTTCCATGCGCAACGGCCGGTATGTTGTGCCGGTCAAGAGCGAATACCGCGGCGAAGTGAGCGGTATCATCCACGATGTATCCTCTACGGGTGCTACGGTGTTCGTGGAGCCGCAGGCAGTGGTGGAAGCCAATGCCCGCATTCTGCAATACCGCGCACAGGAAGCGCAGGAGATCGAGCGCATTCTGGTGGCCTTTACTGCACAGGTGGCCGCCATTGAGCCGCAGTTCCAGTACAGCTACAAGGCCATGCTGGAAATCGACATCCTGCTGGCGAAAGCGCGGCTTGCACTGGAGCTGAAGGCCTTCAAGCCCGCTGTGCGCACAGATTCTTCCTTCAACCTGATTCGCGCCCGCCATCCGCTGATCGATCCGCAAAAGTGTGTTCCTGTGGATATTGCACTGGGCGGGGAATATGATTCGCTTATCATTACCGGCCCGAACACCGGCGGTAAAACGGTCACTCTGAAAACCGCCGGTCTGCTGTGCGCTATGGCACAGTGCGGTTTTCTGATCCCGGCAGACGAGCGCAGCGAGATCTGCGTGTTCGATGAATTTTTGGTAGATATCGGCGACGAACAGAGCATTGAGCAGAGCCTTTCCACCTTCTCCGGCCACATGAAAAAAATCACCGGTATTCTGGAACTGGCTATGCCGCACACCCTTGTGCTGCTGGACGAGCTGGGTGCCGGTACCGATCCCGCCGAGGGTGCCGCGCTGGCAGTTGCCATCATTGAGGAGCTGCGCCGCCGTGGTGTGCTGCTGATGGCAACCACTCACTATGCGGAATTGAAGGTTTTTGCACTGGAGACTAAGGGTGTGGTCAACGCCAGCTGCGAGTTTGATCTGGAGACCCTGCGTCCCACCTATAAGCTGAGCGTGGGCGTACCGGGCAAATCCAACGCTTTTCTGATCAGCGAAAAGCTTGGCATCCCCAGCCGCGTCATTGAGGCTGCCCAGCAGCATTTGTCTGCCGAGGATAAACGTCTGGACGCGGTTCTGGGTCAGCTGGATGATCTGAAACTGCAACTGAAGGAAAGCCAGAACGAAGTGGAACAGCTGCGCAACGAAGCTTCTCATCAGTTGGAAGCCGCCCGCAAAAAACGGGATGAGTTGATCCAGCAGGGCGAGAATGAATTGGAAGCCGCCCGTGCCAAGGCGCGTACACTGGCACAGCAGGTGGAAACACAGGCCTACGCGCTGACCGACGAGCTGCGCCAGTTGCAAAAGGACGAGCGCATGAGCGCCCAGCAGAAAGCGCAGCGCGCCCGCGAAATTGCCAAAAAGGAGACCGAAAAGCTGTTTGCCGGTACGGAGGTGGTGCATAACCCTGTTAAGGAGTTTGTGCCGCTGAAGGAGGTAAAGGTAGGGCAGGAGGTCTGCATTGCAGAGCTGAACCAGCTGGCCACCGTTCTGGCATTGCCGGACAAAAACGGCGATGTGCTGGTGCGTGCCGGTATCATCAAGACCAAGGTGCCTCTCAAGGGACTGAAGCAGCCGGAAAAGCTGGTGAAAGAGCCTGCCGCGCCCAAGACCAAGGCGCAGCAGCGGTACTCCCGCCTGACCGGCGATACCAACCGTCCCAACGGCAGGGTAGAACGTGTACAGCGCACCGCAAAAATGGAGTGCAACCTGCTGGGACTTACGGTGGACGAGGCGTTGTC
This sequence comes from uncultured Faecalibacterium sp., assembly GCA_934539245.1. Classification (GTDB taxonomy): domain Bacteria; phylum Bacillota; class Clostridia; order Oscillospirales; family Ruminococcaceae; genus Faecalibacterium. The sequence goes on along the minus strand of CAKTCK010000004.1, from coordinate 54,629 downwards.
GGAGGTGGATTCCTTTATTGACCGCGCTATCCTGAACGGGCAGACGGTGGTTTATCTGATCCACGGCAACGGCACCGGCGCACTGCGCACTGCTATCCATAAGCATCTGCGCGGCAACCGTATGGTAAAAAGCTTTCGTCTTGGCCGTTACGGCGAGGGCGAAAGCGGCGTGACGGTTGTAGAACTGAAATAAACAAAGCCAAGACTGCCTTTTGAAAAATTGGCAGTCTTTTTTTGTTGCAACGCAGGGAAAAGGCGAGTATACTCATATTGTGAATGTAAAACGAACAGGAAGTAAAGCTTTATGCCAACCAGTCATCTCAGACCTGCAAGTAAACATAGCAAACGTAAAACACGCCGCCGCAAAACGCAGCACCGGCTTTTGCACGGGCTGCTGTTTGTTTTTGCGTTGCTGATGCTCTGCTTTGGCCTGTTTCTATGGAAGGCCGCACTGGAACTGAACGCGCCCGCAGAACCCGCAGTCTCGGCCGCAGAGGATGATTTTCGCCCCGTGGTGGGCGACCCGCCGTACCGGGTAGCAATAGACGCCGGGCATGGCGGCAGCGACCCGGGCGCAAGGGGAGTAGTTGAAGAAAAACAGGTCACCGCAGCCACGGCTGCTGCGCTGCTTCAGTGGTTAGAGCAGGATTCAAATTACATTCCGTTGCAAACCCGGGAAAGCTTTGACACTACTGCGACGCCTGCCCAGCGTGCAGCCGCCGCCAGTGCCCAAAGCCCGCAACTGCTGCTGTCCATCCACGGCAATTCCGCAGCCAACGGTTCTACGGTCTCCGGCTTTGAATGCTATCCGGCAGTGCCCGGACGTACATGGCATCAGGAAAGCTTTTATTTTGCCCGGCTGCTGGCTGGTGGAATGCAGCGCATCGGCGCAAAGCTGCGCGGGCGTGGGGGAGTGCGTTACATTTATTATCTAGAAAACGACCAGAAGCAGCTGGTGGAAAACACCTACACACAGGTGCGGCTTGAACGCAGCTTTACGCTGCTGGAGGATGTGGATTGTCCGGCAGTGTTGGCAGAGCAGTGCTTTGTGACAAACACCGAGGATGTGGAGCGCTTTGGCAGCGAGGAGGGCTGCAAAGCTGTGGCACGCATTTATTACGAAGCCATTTGTACATACTTCGACACAGAACCGTTGCCGGTGAAATGAGTATCGCATCACCAAAGCAGAAGAAACGATACTGTTTTTATAACATGACCTGTAACGCACCCCAGAACAACCACCACCGGCAGAAGTGATGTAGAAGCGGGTGTATGCAAACTGGAAAGCATTCATAGAAGCTACCGGAAATCTGGCAGAAAGAGAGAAGGGCAGCTTCTCTTTTTTAATTATTGCTGTTTCGTATAATGCACGTTATGCGAAACTTAGGGAAGTGAAAAATGCCCATTTCCCGGATTTTTGGCGTTTCAGCCTCGGCTGGCTCATTTTTAGGTTTGGTTTAGCCGTTCTGCGCATTCTGCACTTTTTATCATATGTTATTGTTTTATTTGTCTCACGTTTACAGATTGTTCCTGTGCTATGCGCTGCTGCATCGGTTCGTTTGTAATTCATTTTTTCCAGCAAGCATCTATGTGCATGCTTTATAACATTTCATGCTGCGTTTTATAATTTACAGTTTGCGGCTATGGTTGTTCATTTGCTTTTGCGTAGACACTACTTTGCGCGTTTCTACCAGAACGTTTCTATAGATGTTCCTGCATGGATTGCTCGTATTGTAAATTATAAAGACCCATGGCAGCATCCGGTCGAATCGGATCATGTCATGGGTCTTTGCGTGTTTTCGGGCACTTTTCTGAATCAGATTATGTAAATTAAGTATCGTTCGATGAATCGTCGGTTTCTTCGTTGGACATTGCCGAAATATCTGCCCGGAAGCCATCCTGTGCAACGCCCTCAAAGGCAGCCATAGGATCGGACGGCTCAGAAACATCCTCTCCCGCCGGGGCGTTTTCGGTGGATGTCTCCCCTGTCGCTTCTGTTGTATCCAAGCTTGCTTTTGCAGCTTTTATAGGCAGCACCTTGCCCAGTGGGTTTTCTTCAATGGCAGAGCGAACCTGAAATTCTTGCAGGTGCGTATAAATTTGTGTTGTTCCAACGCTGCTATGGCCCAGAAGCTGCTTGAGGGTAAGGATATCGACATTGCCGGTCTGATACATAAGAGTTGCGGCTGTGTGGCGCAGCTTATGGGTGGAAAAACCCTTCAGTCCGGCAGCTTTCATTGCGCCGGAGATCAGCTGCTCTACCCTGCGGTTTGAAATACGCTCCTTGCGCATCCGCGTAATGAACACGGCTTTTTCCTTGGGTGAAAGCCCTTCCATGGTGTTGCGCTTGTGCAGATACAGCTGCAACGCCTCCACGCAGGCATCATTCAGGTAGACCATGCGTTCTTTATGGCCTTTGCCGAACAGGCGGATCTGCCGCTGCTCCAAATCAATGTCTCCTAGATCCATGCCTACCAGTTCGGCAAGACGCATACCGCAGTTGAGGAACAGCACTACCATGCAATAATCCCGCTCCGGGAAATCGCTCTGGGTCTGGGTGCTCTCCAAAAGCGAGATGGACTGCTCTGCCGTCAGGTACTTGGGCAATACTTTATCCTGCTTGGGCGGGCGGATAGCCGCCGTAGGATCCTCGGTTAAGCGGTTGACCTGATTGACCAGATAATCATAAAAGCCGTGCAGACTGGCCAGCCGCCGGGCGGTAGAGGATTTTTTGTTGCCGCACTCCCGGTTTAAAAAGTACAGATACTCGTAGATATCCTCTTTTGTTATGCTGCCCCAGAAGGCCGTATCCAGTCCTTTGGGGTCGATCTCTTTAAATTCTGTATCAGTTGCCACAAGTCCGCGACGGCGCTTCATAAAGCGGCTGAAGGAACGCAGGTCGCAGTAATAACTGAAGGCCGTATTGGCGCTTTTACCGGCGATCACCTCAAGGTACCGCACATATTCTACAATATCCGGGGCAGCATCCTCAAAGGGTGCGTGCTTGCCGGGGTTTCTTTCGTCCAGATAGATCGACATAGGCTCCTCGTTTCATCACAGGCGGTCATTTTTCAGCGCATTGATGGCATCTGCAATATACGCCGCACCGACCAGCTTCATGCCGGGATAATCTGCGGCATTCAGGTGTGCAAGGCTGTGCTTGGGGATGACTGCCCGCTCAAAGCCGATACGCTCTGCCTCGTGCAGACGCTGCTCCAGATTGGGCACACTGCGCACTTCCCCGCCCAGACCTACCTCTCCGATAGCGATAAGCTTATCGCTGACCGGGCGGTCCAGCAGCGAAGAGACCATGCTCAGGCAGACGGCAAGGTCGCAGGCGGTATCCCGCAGTGCAATGCCGCCTACGATATTGACATAGACATCCAGATTGCCAAAGAAGTACCCGGCCCGCTTTTCCAGCACAGCGATCAAAAGATTCATGCGGTTATAGTCGTATCCGCTGCAAGCGCGGCGGGGTGCTGGGAAATTCGTCTTGGTGGCGAGCGCCTGTATCTCGCTCAGGATAGGACGGCTGCCCTCCATAGTACAGGCTACACAGTTACCCGAAACACCCAGCGGACGCCCTTCCAGCAGCATCTGGGAGGGGTTTTCGATCTCGGCAAGTCCTGTGCCGGTCATATCGAACATTCCCAGCTCATTGGTGGAGCCGTAGCGGTTTTTGGCTGCCCGCAGAATGCGGTACGGCAGCATCTTGTCGCCCTCAAAGTAGAGCACCGTATCCACGATATGCTCCATGACCTTGGGGCCTGCGATCGCGCCATCCTTGTTCACATGACCCACGATGAACATGGGGATCTCCTGCTTTTTGGCTACCGCCAGCAGCCGGGCAGCGCTTTCCTTCACCTGACTGACCGTACCGGACGAGGATGAGATGTCCATGCAGCGCATGGTCTGGATAGAGTCGATGACCACAAGGTCCGGCTTTTCCTTTTCAATCAGCCCGCAGATCTCGTCCACATCGTTTTCTGCCGCCAGAAAGATGTTGTCCTGCGGTACCTTCAGCCGCGCAGCGCGCAGCTTGACCTGCCGGACAGACTCCTCACCAGTGATATACAGTACGCTGTGCTGGTTAGAGATGGCACCGCACAGCTGTAACAGCATCGTGGATTTACCAACGCCCGGCTCACCGCTCAAAAGCACCACGCCGCCCAGCACGATACCGCCGCCCAATACACGGTCCAGCTCTGAGATGCCGGTCAAAATACGGCTTTTTTCTTCAGTCGTGCTAATCTCCGATAGCCGCCGGGCGGTCAGGGTTGTCACACCCTCCTGACGAGCCGCAGCAGCCTGCCGGGCGGCAGGAGTCCCCGCCTTGGGGGCTTCGGCCACAACATCCTCGTTCATGGTATTCCAGCTGCCGCAGCTGGGGCAGCGCCCCATCCAGCGGGGGCTTGTCTCTCCGCAATTGGAGCATACATAGACGGATTTTAGTTTCATGTCTGTCCCTCATTTATTATGGTCTTTTGTTATTGTAACACACTGTGCCAAAACCCGCAAGAAAAGGATGCTGTTTACAGGCAGCTGCCCAAATACGAAAGCCCTGCCGCTGCACCGCACAGCGGCAGCAGCACTACCATGGTCAGAAGATATTGCCCCAGCAATGCCTGCACTCCGGGGCGGGCTTGTCCGCCGGGATGCTTACGAAAAGAATAAGCATGGATACGGCTGCTGACCTGCAAAGCACAAGCTCCGAAAAAACACAGACAGCCGCTTGCTGCTGCCGCCGGCAGGCCTGTCCACAGCAGCGTCAGAAGCACCGTTTTCCACCCGCCTGTGGCGCAAAGCTGTACCATAAGCAACCCGCTGCCCAAACCGTACAACATCATACTGCCAAAGATCATCACCGGCCCAAGGGCAGACAGCCCCAATACTAGAAACAGGCTGACCACAAGGCCGAGAGCCAGATATTCCATGCCGAAAAGCTGTACTGCCCCCTGCATACTGCCCGGTGCAAACAGCCCTTGCCACGCTTCCAGATAATACCGCAGCAGTTCTGCCTGCTGGGCATCGCATACGGCCTGCAATACACCGGCCGCCGTACACCCCAGCAGAAAGGCCGCAGCTAGCAGCCAGCAATCCCGGGTGGCGTGCCGCTTTGGCGGGATGCAGGGTTCTTTTTGCGGCAATTGCTCTGCCGGTTCCGGTGCAGTTTCCGGTACAGTCAGCAGAGCGGACTCTGCTTTCTGCACTGGCAGGCTGACCGTCTGCGGCAGTAAAGATAAGTTCTCTTCCGGTTTTTCTTGTTCGTAGATCCACATACGCTGTTTTCTCCTCTGATTTATTCGATTTGCCGGAGCGATCAACGAAGCGTGTGCCTGCGGCTGCGTAGGGTGACGCCAAGCAGCCCGCCAATGCAGCCGCAGAGCAGCACCGCCAGAATGCAGCACACCACAGCAAGCTCAGTGGCGGTGCCGTTCCATACAGCAGAAAGCGCCAGCGGCACCGCCAGAAATGTACTTTGGAGCAGTCCTGTCAGCAGACCGCGCGCCTTTTTGCGGAACGCTGCCGCCAGTGCACACAACAGACTGCCCATGCACACAGCTGTTGTAGCAAGTATCGGCACGACACTGCCGGAGCAGTCCTTCCCGGACATCAGCTGCGCAAAACCAGCCAGCGCTGCCGCTGTTACGGCCACCCCCAGCACCCCAAAAACCAGAAACGAAAGAAGCTCCGCCGGGAAACCACGAGACTCAGACATAACAAAACCGCCTCCCTGCACATAGTCTATGCAGGGAGGCGGTTCATGTATGCACAGTGTAAACGCTTACTTCTTATCGGCAGGAGCCTTGTCCATGTTCAGCTTTTCGACCGAAGAGATAGCAGACTTGGTGAAGCGGATCTTCACACGGTCAGCGCCGGTCTCCAGAACAAAGGTGTCGTCCTTGATTGCGACAACGCGGCCAATGACACCGCCGATGGTGGTGACCTGATCGCCGATCTCCAGACTGCTGCGCATAGCGGCATCCTTCTTTTCCTGCTTCTTCTGGGGACGGTAGATCATGAAGTACAGCAGGACCAGCATCAGTGCCAGCGTGAAGAACAGGCTGATATAGCCTTCGGACGTGGTAGTCAGAAATTGCATGGGGCAAAATCTCCTCTCAAAAATTCAGATAATGCTATTATAACCGCTTATCGGTCTTGTTGCAAGGCTAAAGTTTAAATTCGGGTATCCAGAAGCTTCACGTATCTGTCGTGGAAAGCGGTAAAGGTACCGGCGTCCAGCTCGTCCCGGATACGCTCCATCAGATGGTTGTAGAACCACAGATTGTGCATCACGGTCAGGCGCATACCCAGCATCTCGTCTGCCTTGAGCAGATGCCGGATGTAGGCGCGGGAGTAGTTGCGGCACACCGGGCAGCCGCAGGCGGGGTCGATGGGACGCTCGTCCCGCTCATACTTGGCATTTTTGATGTTAATGATGCCGCTCCATGTATTCAGGTGGCCGTGGCGGGCGTTGCGGCTGGGCATAACGCAGTCAAACAGGTCTACACCGCGGGCTACGGCCTCGATGATGTTTCCGGGAGTACCAACGCCCATCAGATAACGGATCTTGTCTTTGGGCATGTGCGGTTCCACCTGACTGATCATCTCATACATCACTTCGGTGGGCTCGCCCACAGCCAGACCACCGATGGCGTAGCCGTCTAACTCCAACTCTGCGATCTGCTTCATGTGCTCCACACGCAGGTCTGCATAGGTGCAGCCCTGATTGATGCCGAACAGAAGCTGATCCGGGTTGACTGAGATGCCCTCGTGCTTCAGCCGTGCCATCTCGGCCTTGCAACGCTTCAGCCAGCGGGTGGTGCGCTCGCAGCTGTCCTTGGAGTAATCGTGTTGGGCGGGGTTCTCCACGCACTCATCAAAGGCCATGGCGATGGTAGAGCCCAGGTTTGCCTGAATCTGCATACTCTCTTCCGGCCCCATAAAGATGCGGTGACCGTCCAGATGAGAGGCGAATGTCACGCCCTCCTCGGTGATCTTGCGCAGCTTTGCCAGACTGAACACCTGAAATCCGCCGCTGTCGGTCAGAATAGGCCCGTTCCAGCGGGTAAACTTGTGCAGGCCGCCCATATCTGCCACCAGCTTATCGCCGGGACGCAGATGCAGGTGGTAGGTATTGCACAGCATGACCTGCGCGCCGATATCCTTCAGATCCTGCGCCGACAGGCCGCCTTTGATGGCACCGGCGGTGGCAACGTTCTGGAAGGCAGGGGTCTGTACCGTGCCGTGCACGGTCTTGAACTCGCCCCGCCGGGCGTTGTGTTCCTGCTTGAGCAGGGTGTAGGTCGTCAAAGAAGGCATGGTCTTTTCCTTTCTGCGCACGGAAAACAGCCGTGCAACCTCGATGCAGGCCGTGAGCCTGCAAGTTATCAGAATGATCACGGCAGCATTATGCCGCAATTGCAAATGGATTATAAAATGAGCATAGCATCGCCAAAGGAGAAAAATCGGTACTTCTCTGCCACAGCTACCTCATAGGCGTGCATAGTCTTTTCGTAGCCGTACAGAGCGGACACCAGCATGATCAGGGTGCTCTCCGGCAGATGGAAGTTGGTGATCAGACCGTCGATGCAGTTGAACTTCACCCCCGGATACAGGAAGATGGAGGTGTTGCCGCTGCAAGCCTTGATCTCGCCGTACTTGGCAGCGGCAGCCTCCAGTGTGCGGCAGCTGGTGGTGCCCACGGCGATGACCCGGTGGCCAGCGGCCTTGGTCTCACGGATGCGCCGGGCGGTCTCCTCGCTGATGGAGTACCACTCACTGTGCATCTTGTGGTCGGTGATCTCGTCCTCCTGCACAGGGCGGAAGGTGCCCAGACCAACGTGCAGGGTGACCTCGGCAATGCCGACGCCCATGGCGCGGAGAGTGTCCATCAGCTCCGGGGTAAAGTGCAGCCCGGCGGTGGGAGCAGCCGCGCTGCCCAGCTCCTTGGCGTAGACAGTCTGGTACTGGCTCTGATCCTCCAGCTGCTTTGTGATGTAGGGCGGCAGCGGCATCTTGCCAAATTCATCCAGTTTTTCATAAAGTGTTTCGGTATCATAATAGAATGTAACGTACTTGTTGCCGTCCTCCATGGTCTCGTCCACCACGGCAGTCAGACTGCCGTCGCCAAAGCTCACCTTCGTGCCGGGCTGCATCCGCTTGCCGGGCTTTGCCAAGCACTCCCACTGGTCGCCCTTCACCTGCCGCAGCAGCAGCAGTTCGCACACGGCACCGGTAGGCTGCTTGACGCCTACGATGCGGGCGGGCAGAACCTTGGAATTGTTCACCACCAAAAGATCCCCCGGCTCCAGAAATTCCGGCAGGTCACGGAACACCTTGTGCCGGATGCTGTCGTCCTTTTGGCTCAGAACCATCAGCCGCGCAGCATCCCGCGGGGCTGCGGGCTCCTGTGCGATGAGCTCTTTGGGTAAATCATACCAAAAATCTTTTTTTAACATAGTGTGCATTTGCCTTTCCGATGATTGACACGGACAACGTATCAATGATATCATAGAATCTGTATAAACAGTATCTATTATATTGCATCGCTGTCCGGTTTGCAAGCCGTGTTCTTCGCAATGCTAAGATTTGCTGTTTGGTTTTTTTGAAAGGAAAGGTGCTGGAAATGGAAAGACAGTATAAAGTGGGTATCGTAGGCGCAACTGGCATGGTGGGTCAGCGTTTTGTGACTCTGCTGGAGAATCATCCCTGGTTCAAGCTGACCGTACTGGCCGCATCCGGCCGCAGTGCGGGCAAGAGCTATGAGGATGCAGTAGGCTCCCGCTGGGCCATGGCTACTCCCATGCCGGAGAGTGTAAAGAAGATGACCGTTCTGGACGCTTCCAAGGTGGAGGAAGTGGCTTCGCAGGTGGATTTTGTTTTCTGCGCTGTCAACATGCCCAAGGACGAGATCAAAGCACTGGAGGAAGCATACGCCAAGGCTGAGTGCCCGGTGGTCTCCAACAACAGTGCCCATCGTTTCACCCCGGATGTTCCTATGGTGGTGCCCGAAATCAACGCCGACCACATTGAGATCATCCCCGCCCAGCGCAAGCGTCTGGGCACCAAGCGCGGCTTCATCGCTGTCAAGTCCAATTGCAGCCTGCAGAGCTATGTGCCTGCCCTGCATCCCCTGATGAAGGACTTTGGCGTGAGCAAGGCGCTGGTGTGCACCTATCAGGCTATTTCCGGCGCAGGCAAGACCTTTGACCGGATGCCTGAGATCGTGGACAACGTGATCCCCTACATCGGCGGCGAGGAGGAAAAGAGCGAGCGCGAGCCGCTGAAGCTGTGGGGCCACATTGAGGGTGACCAGATCGTCAACGCTGAAAAGCCGGTCATCACTGCACAGTGCTTCCGCGTGCCTGTCTCGGACGGCCACACCGCAGCCGTGTTCGTAAGCTTTGATAAAAAGCCCACCAAGGAGCAGATGCTGGAAGCTTGGGCAAACTTCCGCGGCCCCGCACAGGAGCTGGAGCTGCCCAGCGCCCCCAAACAGTTCCTGCACTACTTTACTGAGCCGGATCGTCCGCAGCCCAAGCTGGATCGCAACACCGAGAACGGCATGGCTGTGTGCATCGGCCGTCTGCGGGAGGATACCCTGTTTGACTACAAGTTTGCCTGCATGAGCCACAACACCCTGCGTGGTGCTGCCGGCGGTGCTGTGCTGCTGGCCGAGCTGCTGGCAGCGAAGGGCTATATGGACTAATGCCTGAATTTTTGCGCGATACACGCAGCAAAGGAGTTTTTTACTATGAAGAAGCCTGTCTTTACCGGTGCGGGTGTTGCCATCATCACCCCGATGTACGAGGACGGAAGCATCAACTTTGACGAGCTGGGCCGCATTATCGAGGATCAGATCGCCCGCCACACTGATGCCATCATCATCTGCGGCACCACCGGCGAATGCTCTACTATGACCGATGAGGAGCAGCTGGCCGCCATCAAGTTCACCGTGGATACGGTCAATCACCGCGTACCGGTCATTGCCGGTGCCGGTTCGAACGATACCGATCACGGCTGCGCACTGGCAGCAAAGTCTGCCGCCTGCGGTGCCGATGCCCTGCTGATGGTCACCCCCTACTACAACAAGACCTCGCAGGCCGGTCTGGTGGCGCACTTTACCGCCATGGCTGAGGCTGGCGGCATCCCGGTCATCCTGTACAATGTACCCTCCCGCACGGGTCTGAACATTGCACCCGAGACTGCTCTGGAGCTGAGCAAGCACCCGCTCATCAATGGCATCAAGGAGGCCTCCGGCAACATTTCTCAGGTGGCCAAGGTGGCCGCACTGTGCGGTGATGCGCTGAACATCTACTCCGGCAACGATGATCAGGTGGTTCCTCTGCTGGCATTGGGCGGCAAGGGCGTCATCAGCGTGGTGTCCAATGTTGCGCCGGAGCTGGTGCATAACTGCTGTCAGGCTTTCTTTGACGGCGACACCGCCAAGGCCTGCGCTTTGCAGCTGGAAATGCTGCCGCTGGAGGAGGCTCTGTTCTGCGAGGTGAACCCCATTCCGGTCAAGTATGCCATGAACGTGCTGGGCTGGAACGCAGGCGAGTGCCGTCTGCCGCTGGTAGAGCCCAGCGATGCCCACAAGGCAAAGATCGAGCAGGCTTTGCAGGCTGCCGGTCTGATCAAGGAATAAAAAAGCATACAGAATGCCCGGGACTCTTCAGCTTCCGGGCATTCTGCCATATTGCCATATTATAGAAACGAGGAAATAACAATGACAGAGATCGTGATTCAGGGCATTGGCGGCCGTATGGGCCATGTGCTGTGCGATATGATCGCACAGCGGGAGGACTGCCGCGTGGTGGCCGGTATCGATATGCAGGACGGCGAACAGAACGGCATCCCGGTCTACGACAGTCTGGAAAAGCTGAACGGCAAAGGCGATGTGATCATCGACTTCAGCTCCCCTGCTGCAGTGGAAAAGGCGCTGCCCTACTGCCAGACCCATAAGCTGCCCATCGTAGTGTGCACCACCGGCCTTTCGGAGGAGTTGCAGCTGAAGGTAGTGCAGCTGTCCCGCAGCGTTCCGGTGTTCAAGAGCGCCAATATGTCCATGGGCATCAACGTGCTGGCCGAGCTGTGCAAGCGCGCCTCTGCCGTGCTGGGCATCAACTATGATATCGAGATCGTAGAGCAGCATCACCACAACAAGCTGGATGCTCCCAGCGGAACGGCGCTGATGCTGGCTGATGCCATCAACGAGCAGAATGACGGCGCGTACCATTATGTGTACGACCGCTCTTCCGTGCGCCAGAAGCGCGACCCGAAGGAGATCGGCATCAGCGCTGTGCGCGGCGGCAGCATCGTGGGCGACCACGAGGTACTGTTCTGCGGCCCGGACGAGGTAATCACCCTGCGGCACACCGCCTACTCCCGCAGCATCTTTGCCAACGGCGCAGTGAATGCTGCGGTCTATCTGGCAAAGAAGGAGCCGGGTCTGTACGATATGGGCGATTTGATCGCCGCACTCTGAAAAAGCGAATTGCCCGGTATACGCCGGGAGAAGAGGTGAACGATGAAGCAGGAGCCTTTAAAGCGGCGTCGTCCGGCTGCCCGTAAGCGCGCCCGAAAGCAAACGCTCCGGGCGGTGGTACTGTCGGTTCTGACTGTGAGCGTGATCGCACTGTGTCTGGGGATCTGGACAAAGCTGCCGGGAGAAGATGTACCGGTGGGCGGCATCGCGCCGCCGGAGGATGCGCTATCCCCTGCTTCATCCGTTGCGACCCCGGAGCCGGAGCCCGAACCGCAGCCTGTGGTGGAAACGATCCGGTTTTCTGCAACAGGAGATGACCTGATCCATGCCCCTATCTATAAACAGGCAGCCCGCCGGGCAGGCGAAGATGGAACGTACAGCTTTGATTACTGTTATGAGCACATCGCACCTTTTTATGCCGAGCAGGATGTGAACTGGATCAATCAAGAGACCCTTTGCAGCGACACCCTTGCACCTTCCACCTACCCCAGTTTTTCCACCCCCGGCGACTGTGCACGGGCGCTGTACCGCGCCGGGGTGCGGGTGTTCAGCCTGTCCAACAACCATACCTACGATAAGGGTGCCTCCGGCATTGCGGCTACGCTGCAATTCTGGGAGTCTATGCCGGAGGATGTTGTCACCACCGGTCTGTGGCGCGGCGAAGAGGACTACGACCGTATCCCGCTGCAAACCATCAACGGTGTGACCATCGCGTATCTCTCCTACACCGAGCACACCAACGGCATCCGCCAGAACAAGAATATGACGGCCAATGTCATCTACACCAGCCAGACCGATGTGATCGAGCGGCAGGTGCGCTTGGCGCGCCAGCAGGCAGATTTTGTGGTGGTTGGGGTTCACTGGGGCGTAGAGGACAGCCACGCCATCGTGGACAGCCAGCGCACACTGGCGCAGAATCTGGCAGACTGGGGCGCAGATGTCATAGTGGGCACCCACCCCCATGTATTGCAGGATGCCCAGTGGCTGACCGCAGCGGACGGGCGGCGAAGCTTTGTAGCCTTCTCGCTGGGGAACTTTCTCAGTACCCAAAGCCGCCCGGATCAGCTGGTAGGTGCCATCCTGACCTTGCAGCTGCAAAAGACCACCCAGCCGAACGGCTCGGTGCAGTGTGAAGTGCTTACACCGCAGCTGCACCCCATCGTGACCCATTACGATGCCGGAAAATCCAACGTGCGCACCTATTTTTTAAGCGATTACACGCAGGAATTGGCGGCAGCGCATGGTGTACGGGCAAATTATTCTGATTTCAGCCTTGACAGGATACAAAAAATCGCGCAAAATAATATCAGCGCATCCTTTTTAGCACTTACATAAAAATGTGAAATGATTGAGCGTTGTCCGGCAACCCGGGCAGAACGGAGGACTTTTTATGTACGGAGTATCGAAGATCAATATCGAGACTGACCTGATGATGATCAGTGTGCAGGACGTGGAGTTCCGGGGCAACAGTCTGTCCCGCTATCTGGATATCTTTGCAGAGACCGGCGTGGTAGTGGATATGATCAGCCAGAGCGCTCCCCACGGCACCACTATAGATTTCAGCTTTACCGCATCCAGCAGCGATCTGCCGCAGGTGATGAAAGCGATTTCGACGGCAAATCTGGATAAGGACGCCAAGGCTTCTCCCCTGATCAGCGTGGGCTATTCCAAGCTGAATCTGTTCGGCGAGGATATGGTCACCAGCTGCGGTGTGGCTGCGCGGGCGCTGAATGCGCTGGCTATGGCCGGTATCGAAGTGCTGCTGATCACCACCAGCGATCTGGATATCTCTTTGCTCGTCCACGCGGAAAACGAGGACGCAGCCTATGAGGCACTGAAAAAGGCATACGAGCTGTAACAGCAATCAACTGGGACCGGAGGGGCAGCGGCTGTTACATGTCGAAGTGATTCAGAACAATTTCTCTGCAAAAAGACCGTTGCGCAGCAGTTTGCGCAACGGTCTTTTTCGTAGAAATGCTTTTTTACAGCGTGACCTTATGGTAGATCTTTTTGCCCTTCTTGATGACGATACCCTTGGCAAGCTGCTCTGCGGTAAAGCTGACGGTGGGAGCAGCGACCTTTTCGCCGTCTGCCAGCACACCGCCCTGCACCACCAGACGGCGAGCCTCGCCGTTGGAAGCAGCCAAGCCGGCCTTGACCATCAAGGTCAGGATGCCGATAGCGCCATCCGTCAGGTCAGCCTCGGTCAGCTGGGTGCTGGGCATATGTTCGGTGTCCATTGCGTTGCCGCTGAACAGTGCACGGGCAGCGTTCTGAGCCTTTTCGGCCTCTTCCTTGCCATGCACCATGCTGGTCATCTCGTAAGCAAGAATCTCCTTGGCCTCGTTCAGGCGCTGATCCTGCCAGGTGCTCATCTCTTCGATCTGCTCCAGCGGCAGGAAGGTGAGCATACGGATGCACTTCATCACATCGGCATCGCCCACGTTGCGCCAGTACTGGTAGAACTCGAAGGGGCTGGTCTTGTTGGGGTCCAGCCAGACAGCGTTGCCGGCAGTCTTGCCCATCTTCTTGCCCTGAGAGTCGGTCAGCAGGGTCACAGTCATAGCGTAGGCATCCTTGCCCAGCTTGCGGCGGATCAGCTCAGTGCCGCCCAGCATATTGCTCCACTGGTCGTCGCCGCCGAACTGCATATTGCAGCCGTAGTGCTGGAACATGTAGTAGAAGTCGTAGCTCTGCATGATCATGTAGTTGAACTCTAGGAAGGACAGGCCCTTCTCCATACGCTGCTTGTAGCACTCGGCGCGCAGCATATTGTTCACAGAGAAGCACGCGCCTACCTCGCGCAGCAGCTCAACGTAGTTCAGATCCAGCAGCCAGTCGGCGTTATTCACCATCAGAGCCTTGCCCTCGGAGAAATCAATGAACTTCTCCATCTGCTTTTTGAAGCAGGCGGCATTGTGAGCAATATCGTCCTTGGTCAGCATCTTGCGCATATCGGTGCGGCCGGATGGGTCACCGATCATGGTAGTGCCGCCGCCGATCAGGGCGATAGGCTTGTTGCCTGCCAGCTGCAGGCGCTTCATCAGGGTCAGCGCCAGAAAATGGCCGGCGGTCAGACTGTCGGCAGTGCAGTCAAAGCCGATGTAAAAGGTAGCCTTGCCATTGTTGATCAGGTCGATGATCTCCTCATCGGTGATCTGCGCTACCAGACCGCGGGCCTTCAGTTCTTCATACAGCGTCATGGAAAAAACCTCCTGTTTTGGGGCAGAGGAAACAAAACGCCCTCTGCCAAAATGAATTTGGCAGAGGGCGAGATAACTTCGCGGTACCACCTCTGTTTGCCGTTTCCTCACGGAAGCGGCCTTACGAGTGCACACCCCAGAGTAGAGTGACACTCCTGCGTCTTTAACGCTCGCACGCGGCACAGCCTACTAGCTTTACGCATTCAGCCTGCAGCTCCGGGAGGTATTTCCCCTGCTGTTCTGTGATCCCTTGCACCAACCGGGACTTCTCTGGACAGAACCCTTCAGGGTACTTGTTCCCTTCATCGCCATTAACATATTTACTCTATCACAAGACCGCCGCCTTGTCAAGAGCTGTCTTTTTGCAAAAGCGCGTTCTGCTAAATCAGCCGCCGTGCTTGTGCTCCTGCAGCATCTCCCGTGCATTGGCGCGGGAAAGCTCGGTGACGTGGTCACCGGAAATCAGGCGTGCCAAGGCCTCTACGCGGCCGTTTTCGTCCAGCGGATGAATCTCGGTATAGGTGCGCTCGTTGGATACGTTTTTCTGGATGAGCAGATGACAATCGGCTAATGCTGCGATCTGCGCCGTATGGGTGATGCACAAGATCTGATGTCCCTGCGCGCTCTGACGCAGTACCTCGCCGATGCGTCCTGCAGCCTTGCCGGACACACCGCTGTCGATCTCATCATAGATCACGGTAGGCACAGCGTCCTTATCGGCCATTGCATTCTTGATGGCAAGGGTGATGCGGCTCAGCTCGCCGCCGGATGCGATCTTAGCCAGCGGCTTTGGCGCTTCACCGGGGTTTGTTGAGATGTAGAATTCAATGCTGTCCTGTCCATGGCTGGCCAGCGGGCCGCGGGTATGCCGTAAGGTCATACGCACACCCGGCATATTCAAAAAGTCCAGCGTGCCGGAAATGCGGGTGTTCAATTCCTCAAAGGCTTTCAGCCGGGTCTGGGTCAGCACCTCTGCCTTTTCCCGCGCTTTTGCGTAAAGACGCAGCTTTTCTGCCTGCAAGGTATCATAGCGCTGCTGGGAATGCTGGATATTGTCCAGCTCTTCCCGGGCTTTCTGCCCGAAAGTGATCACATCCTCCACCGTGCTGCCGTACTTTCGCTTCAGCCGGTACAGGAGATCCAGCCGCTGTTCTACCTCGTCCAGCTCTGCATCATTGGTGTCGTAGGCATCCAGCCGCCCAATCAGGTCTGCGGCCACATCCTTGGCGTTATAATATAAATCGAGCAGCTGCCCGGCGGCGGCGGTAAGCGCAGGGTCTAACTGCGCAGCGGCATCCACCGCATTGGAGGCTTCGCCCAGCAGATCCACCGCACCTGCGGCGTCATCACTGCCGGAAAGCAGCGCATAGCTTTGTGCCAGACGATCCCGGATGGCAGATGCATTGGACAGCACCTTCCGGCGGTTTTCCAGCGTCTGCTCCTCACCGGCCGTTAGTCCGGCATCCTCAATTTCCTGCACCTGATATTGCAACAGGTCGATCTTGCGCTGTTTTTCAGCCTCATCGGTAATCAGGGCATCCAGTTCCCGCTTGACCTGCACCAGCTTCCGGTACAGGGTATAGTACTCCTGAAAAACAGTGCGGTTCTGCGCATAATCATCCAGAATGCCCAGATGATGCGCCGGATTGAGCAATCCTACGGAATCGTGCTGACCATTGATGCTGATCAGACCACCGCACAGCTCCCGCAGAACGGCTGCCGTAGCCGGCATTCCGTTGATGCGGCAGCTGCTTTTACCCTCGGCAGTGATCTCGCGGCTGAGCAGCAGTGCTTCGGAGCGCTCGTAGCCGGACTGCTCCAGTTTGTCCAGCACAGCAGACGGCACCTGCTCAAAGGCGGCGCGGATCACCGCCTTTGCAGCCCCGGTGCGCACCAAGTCCTTAGAGGTGCGGTTGCCAAGGATCGCATTGATAGAATCGATCAGAATGGATTTGCCCGCACCGGTCTCACCGGTCAGCACATTCAGTCCCGGCTCAAAGTGCACCTCTGCCTTCTGGATCACGGCAACATTTTCAATTTGCAGGCTGCTCAGCATGGCTTCGTTCTCCTACCGTCATCTCTGCCCCACATAACGGGTCAGCTCCGAACAAATGGTCTTGGCATCGCGCTCCGAGCGCGCAACAATTAAGAAGGTGTCATCACCGGAAAGGGTGCCGACAACGTTTTTCCACTGCAAGGCGTCAAAAACCTCGCAGGCAGCATTGGCCATGCCGGAATAGCATTTTACTAAAACAACATGCCCGGCATAATCTACCCCAAGAACAGACTCATGGAAGATGGTCTCAAAGCGCCCTTGGGTCTTGGGGTTGAAGCTTTCGTTTCGGCTGGAAACATAGCGGTAGCCCTCGGTGGTGGCTGCCTTTACAAGGCACAACTCCCGGATATCGCGGGAAACGGTGGCCTGCGTTACCTCAAAGCCTTCGTTCCGCAGGTGCTCCAGCAGTACCTCCTGTCGGCTGATGGGATGCTCCTGCACAAGACGCAGGATCGTCTGCAAGCGTTCCGCTTTTGTTTTTGTATCTTCTTTGCGGCTGCGTGCCATCTTAAAAATCGCCTCCCGTGTTATTGTCTTTTGCGCAGTTTCTGATCAATGGCCTGAAACTGGTCTGCCCGCCCAAAAGTGATAAGCTTAACGTTCTGATCGGACAGGCGGATCTCGGCGGTGGCACCTGCCTTGAGGGGGTAACCGATACCGCCGTCACAGCTGATAAACACTTCATCATCTGCCACCTGCCCTACGCAGACATTCAGCTTGCGCTCCTGCGCAAACACCACGGCCGGACTGGCCAGACTGTGGGGGCAGATGGGAGTCACCACGACGCCCTTGGTCTGAGAGTCCAGAATCGGGCCGCCGGCTGCCAGCGAGTAGGCCGTAGAGCCGGTGGGGGTCGCCACAATGACGCCGTCTCCCCGGTAGTGCTCTACCAGAATATCATCGCAGTAAATGCTAAAGTCGATGGCCTGCTGCAAGCGCCCTTTGGTCACAACGACATCGTTGAGGGCGTGTCCCTCCCAGCCGTCCTGACCAAGCACCCGGGCATATAAAAGCATCCGGTTGTCCAGCTGGAACTCGCCCCGCGCCACGGCGGACAGCTTTGTTTCCATTTCACCGATCTCGCAAGTAGCCAGAAAGCCGCAGCGTCCCAGATTGATGCCGAGGATGGGCTTTGCGTACCGGAGCGAGAGATTTGCTTCGTGCAGGATGGTGCCGTCCCCGCCGATGGTCAGGATCACGTCAGCGCGCTCCAGACACTGCTCCAGCGGCAGATAAATGACCCCTGCCGTGCTGTTTTCTCGCAGAGCATCGCTCATCAGCACGGCTGCGCCGTGGGTCAGCAGGATCTGCGCCGCACGCAGCGCGATCTCGCTGGCGGAGGTCTTGCCCGGGTTGGGCGAAATGTAGATCGTCATACCGGCTTCTCCTTTGCTGAAGGCTGGGTCTTAACGATCCAGCGTGGTGTGACTTGCTGCCACCACCTGTGCGGCGGCTTCGTCGTCCAGCACTGCGGGCTGATCACTCTTCTGTACAAACATCAGGTACTCGATATTGCCCTCCGGCCCCTTGACGGGGCTGTAATCCAGCCCGCGCACCACGAAGCCGTTTTCCGCAGCATAAGACATGGCGTTGTGCAGCACCTCACGATGCACGGCGGGGTCGCGCACCACACCGTTTTTGCCAACCTTCTCGCGGCCTGCCTCGAACTGCGGCTTTACCAGACAGACGCCCATAGCGTCCGGGGTGGTGATGCGCTGCGCCACCGGGAAAATGTGATGCAGAGAAATAAAGGAAACATCCACACTGAAAAATTCGATGGGCTCTGCCAGATCTTCCGGCGTGACATAGCGGATGTTCGTGCGCTCCATGTTTACAACGCGCTCGTCTGTCCGCAGGCTCCATGCCAGCTGACCGTAGCCAACATCTACGGCGTACACCTTCACTGCACCATTTTGCAGCATACAGTCGGTAAAGCCACCGGTGGACGCACCGATGTCCATGCAGACCTTGCCGTTAGGGGTGAGCGGGAAGCACTTCATAGCCTTTTCCAGCTTCAAGCCGCCGCGGCTGACGTAACCGATATCGTGGCCGCGAACCTCGACCACAGCATCCTCCTTAATCATCTCGCCGGCCTTGTCCACCTTTTGCTGGTTGACAAAAACCACACCGGCCATGATCAGAGCTTTGGCGCGCTCCCGGCTCTGCACAAGGCCGTTCTGCACAAGATATTGATCCAACCGAATTTTCACAGCTCGTTTTCTCCTTTCGTAAGGGCAGCCCGGACTGCATGCGCAAGATCCGCAGCATCCAGGCCAGTGCACTGCTTGATCTGCGGAACAGTCGCGTGCGGCAGACAGGCCGTGTGAACAGCGCAGTGCAAAAAGCGACCGCTCCAGCCCTTTTGCTGCAAAGCACAAGCCAGATGTTCACCAATGCCACCGGCTGCAACACACTCCTCTGCAAACAGTACGATTTTATATTCCGACACAGCATCGATAAGTTTATCTGTAAAGGGATACAGCTTTACAAGCTTCAGAACATCTGTATTCTGCGATGCAGCGTTCAATTTGTCGGCAGCATCCAGAAGATCCTCCAGCTCGTCTGCATAGCTAACCAGAAGGATCTCTGCCCCGGGCGTCTTGTGCAAAAAGTCGTATTCCTGCTTTGTGCAGGGATACTGCGCCAGCTTTGCACTCTCGCCGCCGCGGGGATAACGGATAGCCCGAGGACCAGAAATCGTATCCTGTAGCAAATAGTGCAGCCAGTATTGCAGCTCCTCGTAGTTGGAAGGCGCATAGACAGGGATGCCCATCTGGCTGAGGAAAGCAGCATCATAGATGCCCTGATGGGTCTCGCCGTCTGCGGGAACAAAGCCTGCGCGGTCGATGGCAAAGACTACGTTTTCCTTTAAAAGGTTGACATCATGGATGATCTGGTCATAGGAGCGCTGCAGGAAGGTGGAGTAGATGCACACCACCGGCAGCATTCCCTGACTGGCAAGGCCGGCTGCAAAGGTGACAGCATGTTGCTCTGCCATACCCACATCAAAGAAGCGCTGCGGGTGACGATGGGCAAAGAATTGCAGCCCTGTGCCGTACTTCATAGCAGCGGTGATCGCGCAGAGCTTCGGGTTTTGCGTTCCCTCCTGCACCAGCAGTTTGCCAAAAACAGTGGAGAAGGACTCCTTCGGTGCAACCTCCGGGTCCGGCATTCCGTCCGGGTCAAAGGCAGATACACCGTGATAGTTGCCCGGGTTCATCTCTGCCGGCTGATACCCCTTACCCTTTTTGGTCACAACATGCAAAAAATACGGGCCAGACCGCTTGTAGATTGAGCGAAGGGTACGCTCCAGCTCCTCCACATTATGGCCATCTACCGGACCGATGTACTCAAAGCCCATATCCTCAAACATGGTAGAGTGGTACATGGCGCGGCGTACCAGTGCTTTGGCACTGACCAGCGACTTCTTCATTGGTGTGCCGATCAATGGTACGCCGTCCAGAAAACTACGCACGTTATCCTTGGCATCATAATAGGCCGTAGTCGTGCGCAGATGGGTCAGATACCGCGCCAGCGCACCTACATTTTTGGAGATGGACATCTTGTTATCGTTCAGGATCACAAGCAGATTATCCAGTCCGCCGATGTTGTTCATGCCCTCGTACACCATACCGCCGGTAAAGGCTCCATCGCCAATCACTGCCACCACAAGCCCGGGCTCACGCTTGATTTTTTTTGCCCATGCCATACCGATTGCCAGCGAAAGCGCCGTATTGCCATGTCCAGCAATAAAGGCATCATGCACACTTTCATGGGGGTTCGGGAAGCCGGAAATACCATCCAGCTGCCGCAAATGGTCAAACTGCTTCCTGCGTCCGGTGAGCAGCTTGTGGGTGTAGCACTGATGCCCTACATCGAATACGATCTTATCCTTGGGCGTTTCCAGTACACGGTGCAACGCCACAGTCAGCTCCACGGTGCCAAGATTAGAGGCCAGATGCCCACCGGTCTTAGAGATATTCTCCAGCATAAAATGCCGTATCTCCGCACAAAGCTCTTCCACCTGCTGTGGGTTCAGCTTTTTAAGATCGCTGGGCTGATCGATTTTGTCCAGCAACAACGATTCCATATTCACACGTCCTTTACGCGTTTGTACTTTGGGATTCTCTGCCGCTTTTACATAACCGGGAACAAAAAGCCCACCAGCGAGCCAAGCAGCACGCCTGCCACGACCTGCAGCGGCGTATGACCAACCATTTCCTTCAGGTGCATATTCTGCAAAAAGGGAGCGTTTTTCTCGCTCACATCGATCCACTGGGCAATCATCTGGTTCAGCACCTTTGCCTGTTCACCGGTCTCGTGCCGGACGCCCATGGCATCGTGCATGGTGATAATAGCTACCACACACGCCACCGCAAAAATGGGCGAGGAAACCCCGGCGCAGCGTCCGGTAACAATAGCCATGGCGCAGACGGTTGCGCTGTGTGCGCTAGGCATACCGCCATCGCCCCACATCCGCTCTAGCTGGAACTTGCCCAGCAGAACAAAGTTGATAATGGTCTTTAGTACCTGCGCAATGAACCAGCTGAGGAGCGATGCGGTCAAGATCTGATTAACTGACAAAAGATTTTGAATATACTGCATATCTGTGTTCCTTTTCCTTTAGTTTTTGCGCATCAGAAGCTGTTGTGCCAACTGCTGCAAAAAATCTGCCTTTGCACCAAAATGCTGTTGCAGATCATTGCAAATCTGCTCATTCAGCTTTTGTGCCAGCGCCATTGCACCGTCTGCCCCGTACAAAGTAACAAAGGTGGTCTTGCCGTTTTCACTGTCGCTGCCAATGGGCTTGCCCAGCTGCTCCGGGGTGCTGGTAACATCCAGCACGTCATCTACGATCTGGAACACCAGCCCCAGCCCGTATGCGTAGGCAGCTAGGATCTCGCACTGCTGTGGCGTTGCACCGGCTGCGGCAGCGCCCATCTGGACGGCAGCGTTGATCAGCGCACCGGTCTTGTTGCGGTGGATGAGGCGCAGCTGCTCTTCAGTGGCCGCCAGCGCTTCATACTTCAGATCCAGCTCCTGTCCGTAGACCATGCCACGACTGCCTGCGCCTGCGCCCAGTGCACGAGCGGCTGCCACGCAGATCTGCGGCGCAGCGGGTGCATTTGCAATCACCTCAAAGGCCTCGGTCAGCAGCACATCACCGGCAAGCATCGCCGTGGACTCGCTGAAGACCTTGTGGCAGGAGGGGCGTCCCCTGCGCAGATCATCATTGTCCATGCAGGGCAGATCATCGTGGATCAGCGAGTAGCAATGCAGCATCTCCACAGCTGCCGCGAACTGTGCGGCAGCCTGCATTTCGCCGCCCAGCATATCGCAGACGCTAAGTGTCAGAATTGCGCGGATACGCTTTCCGCCGCCCAGCAAGCTGTAACGAGCAGCTCTGCACACCTCCGATTCCTCAGGCAGAAAACGGGCGCTGGCAGCATCCAGCGCAGCCGTGGCCTGCAGCAGATATTCCTGATATTGCGCCTTGTATTCCATTATTCTTCCTCCTGCTCCTGCGGGGCTTTTACGGTCTCGGCAATCTTTGCACTGATCTCCTCGATCTGCAGCGATGTTTTTTCCAACGTCGCATGGCAGTACTGCATCAGGGAGGCAGCTTCCGCATACAGCTTGACGGAATCTGCCAGCGAGGTATCCTCTTGCTGCATCTGTGCAAGGATCGCGTTCAACCGATCCATTCCTTCTTCAAAGCTTTTGGGTGCTCTCATTGATCTCCTCCACCGTTTCCACACGGCATCGTGCCTGATATTGCCGACTGCGTACGCAGATGGTCTGCTCCGGCTGCAGCTGCTCCACGGTGCAGACCTTCCCTTTTGTATCAGTCACAAGGGCATAGCCACGAGCCAGCACACGGTATGGATCCAGCGATGCCACCAGTGCAGCCGCGTGTTGAAGCTGCATATTTTTGCCATTCATACGCGCTTTTTGCTGCATCTGAATGGCCTGCTGCATCTGTTGCAGACGGCTTGAATACTGCTGTAAGATTTTGCCTGGCGCGTTCTGCTCCAACAAAAAGTTGTATTGCTCCAGACCATTATAGCACAACGCAAGGCGTTTTTGTATATTTTTGTGAATATTTTCTTCAATATTTTCAAAAATGCGCCGCTGCTCCTCCCGATCCGGCACTGCAAGCTCTGCGGCAGCGGACGGCGTGGGTGCACGCTGGTCGGCCACAAAGTCCAGAAGAGTGTAGTCGATCTCGTGACCGATGGCACTGATCAGCGGTGTTTTGCAGCGAAATGCCGCCCGGGCGATCTCCTCGGCGTTGAACACCCACAGATCCTCCCTGCTGCCGCCGCCCCGGGCCACGATGATCTCGTCCACCCGCCCGCTCTGATCCAGTGTGCGGATGGCAGCGGCGATCTGCCGGGCGGCTTCAAAGCCCTGCACAGTGACCGGGCACAGCAGCACCCGGACGGACGGCCAGCGGCGGCTGATCACGTTGCGGATATCCTGCAATGCCGCCCCGGTTTTGCTGGTGACGACACCAATGCATTTGGGGTATGCAGGCAGCGGCTTTTTGTGCGCGGGGTCGAACAGACCTTCCTTTTCCAGCCGGGCCTTCAGCTGCTCCAGTGCAAGCTGTGCCGCGCCCAGACCATCCGGGAACATTTCATTCACATAGACCTGAAACGCGCCGTCCCGTTCGTAAAGGGTTGCACGGCAGCGCACTACGACCCGCATTCCTTCCTCCGGGCGAAATGCCAGACGGCGGGCATCGGTGCGAAACATCACCGCCTTTACGCTGCAAGTCTCGTCCCGCAGAGAAAAGTAGCAGTGCCCGCTGCGGGCGTTCTGCACAAAGTTTGCAATCTCGCCGCGCAAGGCAAGATCAAACAGGCCGTCGTTGACATCCAGCAGCGTTTTGACATAATGGTTCAGTTCTGATACCGAGATCACATCAGCCATAGACCGGCCTCCCGCGCAGCAAGGATGGACACGCCGATGGCGTTATCGCTGGAATACTGCCCCGGCACAAAATAGACCTGCGGCAGACGTTGCTGCACCCATGTGCGGATAATATCGCTGCTCATCACACCTCCGGCGCAGACCACCGGCAGACCGGGGTATTCCTTCTGCGCGGCTTTTGTCATGCGGACAACGGTATCCGCTACGCAGAGCAGGCAGTACTTGCAGACATATTCCGGTGCTTTTCCGGCAGCAAGCAGAGCGTTGCACTGGTTTTCCAGCCCGGAAAGGCTGCATTGCAGCCCCTTTACGCTGGATTTGGGGCGAATTTCTTCCGTGCACTGCGAGGCAAGGTTCGAGACCTCGGCCCCAGCGGGAAAGCCAAAGCCCAGCCGCACGCCTACGCGGTCTACCGCCTGACCGGCGTACAGATCGGTACTGGTGCCAAGGGTGGTGATGGTGCGCACCTGATCGCACAGCAAAAGATCCGTGGTGCCACCGGAAATATGGAACAAAAGCACCTTCTGGGAAAACAATGCCTCGCCCTTTGCGGCATACAGCGCCGCCGCAGCGTGTCCCTGCTGATGGGTGGTACAGATCAGCGGAATGCCCCGCGCCGCCGCAAAGGCGGTCGCGGCACTGACACCGGCCAGAAAACAGGGCATGTAGCTGCCCTCCACCGGGCGCGGCTTTTGCGAAACGCCTACGGCATCTATTTTTGTCAGGTCGAATTCCTGCGCCAGCTCCTGCAGCATCTCCGGCAGAGCCGCCGTATGATGGAACAGCGCATCGCTCTGCCGCAGGCCAAGCTGACCGGCCTTTACCGGCAAAAAGCGCTTTTTTGCACAAACAACCTCCCCGGCTGTATCAAAAACTGCCAGAGAGGTTGCATAGTTGCTTGTATCGACCCCGAGCGTATAACGGCTCACTGTTCAGCCGACTCCGCGACGGCTTCATCACTCAAGCCGTGGTCGCGTGCCACAGCACCCAGCAGGCCATTCACAAACTGGTAGTCCTCGCCCGCGCCGTACTTCTTGGTCAGCTCCACAGCCTCATTGATGGCAACGCCGGGCTTGTTCTCACCGCCAAACAGCATCTCGGCCACAGCCAGACGCAGCACGGTCAGGCTGACGCGGGGCAGACGCTCCATGGTCCAGTTACGCAGATGGGCACGGATCTCGTCATCCACCTCTGCGGAATGATCGTAGTAGGCGTTCAGCAGCAGACGGCTGAAGGCATCCACAGGATGCTCCTCATCGTTCTCGGCGTGGTTGGACAGTGCCTCAGCCAGAGGAATGTCACCAAAGGTCTGCGAAAATGCCAGCAAAAAGGCGTTCTCGCGGGCTTCTCTACGGGGCAGAATATTTTCCATAATGTTCCTTTCGCAATACAAACCCTCCCCGCCGGGCGTACCGGGAGGAGGATTGTTTTCTGATATGATTTTTCGCTGAATTTGTTACTGCGCCTCGGCAAGGCCTGCAATGACCAGATCCACGCGGCTAACCGTCACATTGGTCATGTTCTGTACGGCAGACTTCACGTTCTCCTGTACCTTTTCAGCCACAGAGGGAATCCGTGCGCCAAACTGCATCATCAGGTGCAGAGTGATGTTGGCCGTGCCGTCCCGCATCTCTACCGCCACAGGCGGCTGGATGCTGGCGGATTCCAGCAAGCTTTTCAGCTTTTTGTTCTGCACGCCGCAGGATACCTCGGCAACGCCGTCCACTTCCAGTGCGGCGCAGCGGGCGATCTTGCCCACAACCTCGGTCGAAATCTGAAGGCTGCCGCCCTGAAGATCCATGTTCTGTAAATCCATTGTGCTGTCCTCCATCCAAAGGCTGCTCCGGCGGCGGTTCCAAAGCCTTGAAACCGGTCTGCCGTACCTGCCTTTTGTGTTCAAACGCGCCCTTGTGCGATGCATAAAGGCGCGCAGCATTCATTTTGATAGAGTTATTATACCATCAATGCGGGGGCAATTTCAATACTTGTTTGGAAAAGAAAGATGGAAATCAGCACGGAATGGCATCCCGGCAGCGCAGACGGCTTTCTGCCTGCAAGAACAGCTACACCTGCGCCGCCGGGGTGTCGGCATAAATAAAGAACTCTTACTTCACCTCTACCACCGTGATATTCTGGGCAGTCACACTGCTTTTGTTCATCACCACATCCCGAATCTGCGCCACCTGTGCCGCTGTGAGCGGTTCACCTGCCGTCATCACGGTCAGATCTGCCCGCCCTGCCTGTAAAAAGCACAAACAGTCCGCAAAGCCCTTAGCACGCACCAGCGTCTCGATCTCATTTTCTGCGTTCAGATCCTCAAGCCCTGCCGCCATTTGTGCGGTGTACTCCTTTTTCTCCTCCGCTGTCAGGGAGGAGGACTTCAGGCTCTTTTGCAGGGTGTCCATCGCTTCATCGTGTGCCTTTTCCCGCTTGAGTCGAGCCTGTTCAAAAAAGCGGGTACCACTGTCGTTTGCAACGCTGACAAGCTGTGCTTCGCCATAGTTTTTGTTGACACCGGAGGCGGCCTCTGCTTCTGTGGGCAGTGCATCCGTAATGGCGGTCTCCTCTGCTGCGTCCACCGGCTCTGCCGAGACCATAAGGGTGTCGTCCTCTGTCTGCGGGGTGATGTCCGCCCGGGCATACTGCCAGTTTAAGTAGACGGCAATGACCAGCGCTGCCGCCAGTGTCAGTGCGGTGACCCTGCGGGTGTTTCTGGAAAGTGCTCTCATAAAACGCTTCCTCCTTTGTTTTTGGGCAAACAGTTTCGGTACTCGATCAAAGCAGCAACTTAGCGCTTGCGCTGCTCTACACAGATGCGGTTCGTGGGCAGATCCAGCAGCGAATGCAGCAGCTCGGTGATGCGGGCTGCAACACGGACATCTCCCCCGCCCTCACACAGCACGGCGACCCCACAGACCTGCGGCAGATAGGTAGTCTCAGCCAGCGCAGAGCCGTCTTGTAAGAGAACATGGGTCTCCTGCTGTTGCAGATCCCCGGTCTGGGTATCTACTGCATAGATAGTCTCCTCTCCGGTGGTCAGGGTCACCATGACCGTGGTGCGGCCTGCCCCTTGTAGCTGGCTGATCAGTCCTTCCAGTTGCTGCTCCAGTTGGGTCTGGTACTGGCTGACGGCGGCTGTTTGGGCGGTAGATTCAGCCGCTTTCTGCGTGTTTCCACTGGGTAAAAGCTCCGACAGCAAAAGCAGCAGCATTGCCAGCACACCGACCACCACCGCCAGCGAGGTGCGGTTTTTGCTGCTTTGCAGAGAGCGTAAAGCGGAAAGCAATTCGTTCTTTTTCATGGTGCGCTCTCCTCCGCTGCCGTGAAAGCACCCAGCGTCTGCTGCAAAAAGCTGAGCACTGCCTGTTTTTGTGCAGCGGTACAGCCCGCCGGGAAGGCTGCAACAGCCTTTTTTACCACGACCTGCTGCCCGGCTTTTTCCAGCGTGACCGCAACGCGGATGTCCAGACCGAACTGCTGACGGCACTGTGCGGTGCAATACTCTTCCAGCTGGGCTTTAGTCTCGGTCAGGACCTCCGTTTCCAGTGCATCCGGCTGCGCAGTGGATGTGGCCGCCGGGACTGTATTCCCAGAAAAAGAGGTCAAGACCTTGCCCGGCAGGTGCGGCAGCTGCGCAAGAAGGACTGCTAAAATATATAGTCCGGCTACGGCTTTTATGCACCGGCCCGCCCAGCTTTGCCCGCCAAAAAGGCTGACCAGCTCCGCCCCGATGCATGCCATGCAGAACACTGCCACAGCCCGCTGAAATGCCTGCATCTAACCACCCCCTGTCAGCATCAGCAGCGCGATGCCCACCACAAACAACATGAAAAACAAGGCCGTGACTGCCGCCATGCAGCGTACGGCTTCGGCAAAGCATTGCAGCAGCTTATGGCAATGCTCCAGCCCGCCGATCCCGGCAAGCCAGCCGCAGCAGGACAGAAAAAACAGATGTACCATCAGCCCGAGATACAGGGGAACAAATTCTGCCCCGATGCTGAGCAATGCGGCAATGCCAAGGGTGCTTTTGAGCAGCTGCATCCCGGCCAGCACCGCGTCTGCCGCGCTGCTCAGTGCCTGCCCTACAATGGGCACGCTGCCGGTCAGCAGCTGCCCCAGACGAGAAGCAGAGCGATCCAACCGCACCGTGACTACGCGCTGCAGGCTCATCAGGGCGGCGAACGCTTTGCCCGCCCAGCCGATGGCCTGCCGCAGCAACCGCCCGGTCAGGGTGCAGCCCTCGGACAGGCTTTTGCGGGAGCTGATGCCACAGGCCATGCTGATGGCAAGGTAGCTGCGCAGCAGCGGTTGCAGCCAGAGAGTGACCGCCTGTGCAATAAAGCACAGCACTGTGAGCAGAAAGCCATTTGCAGCCGCTCCGGCGTTCCATTCGCCTCCAGCCGCCAGTACGCCGCTGTATACCGGCAAAAAGCCCAGCAGATAGCTTTTCCACCCGGACATCCGGGTGCACAGGGCAGCGGCAAGCTCGTCCAACTCCTGCCACAATAAAACGCCGCAGCCGCCGGCAGCCGCCAGTTCCAGCAGTACCCTGTCGGCAGTGTCCTGCAAGAGAAATGCAAGCCCGGTTGCCAACGATAAAAACAACAGAATATCAGCATATTGTTGCAGCGTATCCCGCAGCAATTGCACCGGCTCGGCAGCAAACAAACGCAGCAGGGTACCCAACGGGTCTGCCGCAAATTGCTCAGCCTGTACTGGTGCTTTAGCGAGATAGGTCTGCCACGGCGTTGCCTCTGCTGCCGCAGCTTTCAGGGTGGTTTTGCTGCACAGAAAGCCCAGCGCTGCCACGCAAATGACAAGGCCGCATTTTTTCATCCCACCAGCCCCCAAATCGTCTGGAATATCTGTTCCAGCAGCGGCCATACCGCCGCCAGTACAAGACACCGCCCCGCCAGCCCGGCGCACCATGCAAGGGTATCCGCTCCGGCTTCCTCGCAGAGGGTGCGGACATAATCTGCCAGCAGCAAAATCCCCGCGCTGCGCAAAAGGCAGGAAAAGGCCTGCGCATTGGTTCGCTGCCCCAGCTGTACCAATGCTTGCAGTACCCCGCGCAGCGGCTGTGCCAGACGTAGCAGCAGCCACACCGCAGCACCCAGCGAAAGCAGCAGTGCAAACGCCGGGGAATACCGTTGTAATAGAATACCGGCAAAGGCCGCCAGCAGCAGCGCCGTCAGCACCGGAACCGCCGCGCTCATAGCGCAAACAGAGAGCGGATGGTGGCAAACAGGGCGCTGATCTGCTTGACTAGAATGGAGAGCACCACCACAAGCCCTGCCAGCGTGGTCATCATGGCCTGATCCTCCCGCCCAGAGCGGATGAGCAACTGATTGAGCACTGCTACGATGATGCCGATAGCTGCAATTTTGAACACAAGCTCGATATCCATCCGTTTCTCCTTTGTTCCGTACAACTTTTACAAAAAGAGCAGTGCCAGCATCATGCCGCCTGCCAGCCCAAGACGGTGCGGCAGACCGGTCTGCTGCTGCGCTGTGCGGCGCGCCTGCTGTAAATAATCCTCGAACCGCGCCGTATAGTAGCCCAGCCGTTCGCATTCCTGTGCGGCTTCTGCGCGGCCAATGCCGCCAAAGCACTCTGCAAAGCAGGCGCGTTCCGCAGCGGAGAGCCGCTCCGGCGCAGGCAGCTGCTGGAATGTTCCGCCGGGAATTTGCGGCACAAAACCCTCGCGGCAAAGCTGCCGGTAAAGGCTTTGCAGGTCTGCCCGGCGATACTGAACCTCTTGCCGGATGCGTTGCAGCAGCTCGATGGTATGTTGCAACGCAGTAAGATGCAGGGTGGTTTTGGCTTGTACTGCATCCCCAACCAGCCAGCCGCACAGCGGGAGCAAAAGCAGACCAAACCCGCGCAGAAGGCTGCTCATACGGCGCGCACCTCCCGGATGCAGCCCGGATTCTCCCGCCCAGCAAGGACGACCAGCTGCCGCAGCATCCCGCGTTGCAGCAAAGCCTGCACCTGCGGGCGGCACTGTGCCTGTGCGGCATCCGGCGCGTGGAGACTGGCAATAAAATCCACCCCGCTGAAAAAGCCCTGTTCCAACGCCATCGTTTCCTCCAGACTGCCCAGCTCGTCCAGCAAGATCACCTGCGGTGCCAGCGTGCGCAGCGCCATCTGGACGGCGTGGGCTTTATCCACCCCGCCAATGCGCTCCAACGGCGGCAGAGACTGCTCCGGCGGGAAAAGCTCGCCTCGCTCGTCCACTACCGCCACCAGACGCTGCCGCTCGGCCAGCGTCCGGGCAATGGTGCGCAGCAGGGTGGTCTTGCCGCTGCCGGGTTCTCCCACTATCAGCAGCCCGGTAAAGTGCCGCTCCAGCAGCTTGTCCAACTCGGGCGGCAGGCAGATGGCGCAGCTGCGTGCGATTCGCAGGTTGAGCGAGGTGACCTTTTGCAGCGCAATGCTCTGCCCTTCCCGCTGCACGAACTGCCCCGCTACGCCCACACGGTTACCGGCAGCAGTGGTCAGGTAGCCCTCGGCAAGTTCCTTTTCGTGGGTGTGTACCGAGCCGTTGCAAAGGGTGTGAAAGATCTCTTCTATTTGCAGCGCATCCAGCTGCATTGCAGTCAATGCCGGTGGACAGCCCGGAAGAGCTGAAGCAGGGCATTGCCGCCCCTGCACGGTAAGTGTGACCGCACAGCCTGTGCGCAGCCGCAGCTCCTGTACGCGCGCCGCCGTTTGTGCCGGCAGCTGTGCCAGCGGCGCTGCAAGCCAAGCGGGAAGAGCCTTGACTGCCCGGTAATACTCGTCCACTTTGGTTCCTCCTTCCACGAAAGCTTTGTGCTAGCATTGTATGCGCTTTGCGCGTTCTTAGAACCATGGAATTGGCAAATAAAAAAGCCCCTGCAACAGCGTTGCAGAAGCTTTTGAAATTAAAATTATCTGTATTTCGACATTCAGAAAAGCCGCTTTAAGTCGTTTTCGGTTCTACTGGGGCATCTTGCAGCATGGCAAGAAATTCCTGCTCGGTCAGCACAGGCACGCCCAGCGCCTGCGCTTTGGTCAGCTTGGAACCCGCCGCCGCACCGGCCACCACATAGGCTGTTTTTTTGGAGACAGAGCCGCTGGCCTTGCCGCCGTTTTTCACGATCAATGCTTCGGCTTCGTTGCGGGAGAGGGTCTCCAGCGTACCGGTGACCACCAGCGTTTTGCCCGCCAGCTTATCCCCCTTTGGCTCGCCCTTCCACTGCATATTGACCCCGGCATCTGCTAAGCGGTGCACAAGGTCGGTGGTGCCTTCCTTGGCAAAGAATTCCACTACGCTCTGCGCCATCACGCCGCCAAAACCGTCGATCTGGCTGATCTGCTCTGCGGTGGCTTCCCGGATGGCTTGCAGCGTGCCGAAATGCTCTGCCAGCAGCGCCGCCGCCTTATCGCCGATATTGCGGATGCCAAAACCGAACAAAAGCTTATCCAGATTGTTCTGCTTGGAGGCAGTAATGGCCTGTAACAAGTTGTCCGCGCTTTTCTCCTTGAATTTGTCCAGCTCCAGCAGCTGTTCCCGGGTCAACGTGTAGATATCTGCTGCGGAATGCACCAGCTCCTTTTCCACCAACTGGGTGGCCACTGCCTCGCCCAGGCCCTCGATATCCATGGCATCCCGGGAGGCAAAATGGATGATATTGCGCAGCGCCTGTGCCGGGCACTCCGGGTTCACGCAGCGCAAAGCAGCCTCGTCCTCCAGATGAACCACCGGCGCACCACAGGAGGGACAGACCGCGGGCATGGTGTAGGGCTCAGCTCCCTCTGCGTGATGGGTGACCCCGATGACCTCCGGGATGATATCACCCGCCTTGCGTACCTGAATGGTATCCCCGATGCACAGCCCGAACTGCCGGATAAAGTCCTCGTTGTGGAGGGTGGCGCGGGCTACCGTAGTACCTGCCAGAAACACCAGGTCAAAGCAGGCGGTGGGGGTAAGCACGCCTGTGCGCCCCACTGCCACCTCGATACTGCGCAGAGTGGTCTCCTTAACCTCCGGCGGGTATTTAAAGGCAATGGCCCAGCGCGGGAATTTGTTGGTGGAACCCATCAAATCTCGCTGCGTAAAATCGTTCACCTTGATAACGGCACCGTCCATGTCAAAATCCAGCTTGGCACGGTTCTGGCCGATGTTCTCGATCTCGGCAATAGCATCCTCGATATCATGCACCACATGGTAGCGCGGCGATACCGGCAGGCCAAGGCTCTTGAGGTAATCCAGACTTTCGGAATGTTTCGTCAAGGTCTTACCCCGGATCTGCTGCACATTGAACACAAAGATGGAAAGCCCACGGCTGCCGGTGATGCGGGCATCCTTCTGCCGCAGAGAACCGGCTGCTGCGTTGCGGGGGTTTTTGAAGGGTGCAGCGCCCTGCAATTCCTGCTCGGCGCACAGGTACTGAAAAGCCTCGTGGGGCATATACACCTCGCCGCGCACCTCCAGAAACTCCGGTGCGTCTTTAAGGGTCTTTGGGATGCTGCGGATGGCACGCACGTTTGCGGTAACATCCTCGCCCACCACGCCGTCACCACGGGTAGAGGCACGGACAAGCTGCCCATTCTCATACTCCAAGCTGCAGGAAAGACCATCGATCTTGATCTCCACAACATACTCCGGCTCTACTCCGGCCTCGCGGACGCGGCGGTCAAAGTCCCGCAACTCGTCGAAGGAAAACGCATCCAGCAGACTTTCCATCTTGACGGCATGGGTCACCTTGGGCAGCTTGCTGCTGGCAGTGCCGCCCACCTTCTGGGTTGGCGATGCTGCTGTGATCAGCTGGGGAAACTGCGCTTCCAGTTCCTTCAGTTCCCGCGTCAGGGCATCGTATTCAAAATCTTCCAGTTCCGGTGCATCCTGATCGTAGTAAAGCCGGTTGTTTTTCTCAATCATTGCGCGCAGTTCTTCCACACGCTTTTTTGCCTGTTCCAGTTCCAAATATTCCACTCTCCCGCGATATGATTTTGTTTTCTGCCTGCTGTGCCCAATGCGATTTACAGAGCACAGGTCGACCCGGGCAGAAAACATTCTGATTCTATAAACTGTACTTCAGTATACCACATCCATGGATAGTCTGCAAAGTGTAAAATACAAATCGTATTCCTGAGACGCCATTTAGGATTGAAATCGATATCAGCGCAGTCTGCACGTTGATTTACAATCACCGTTGAAAGATACTCGTCGTATATTCACCTAACGTTATATCGATAATACGTCTTATTTTATGTATTTTCTTTCCTGTTTTTTTAGTAACTCTTTGCATTGCTTTTCCGCGCAGTACGAGCAAAAAACACTCCCTTCCCGGCGCGGCAACTCGTACCGTCCGGGAAAGGAGCGCGTTTTTTCCGATTATTTACAGCCTTACACTCAGATGACCGGGATCAGCAGCCGCTGTGCCTGCGGCAGACTGGAAAGTTCCTCTTCCAGCTGGTTCGCCGCAAGGATCTGTGCCGGGGCTACATGGAACCGCCGGGCAACCGCGAACACTTCCTCCCCCGCCTGTGCGTAGTAGATGCGCAAAGCGATCTCAGGGTCGGTATCGGGCAGCGGGTCTCCAAGGGTGATGCTGCCGATGACCGGGCTTGTAGTACAGCCTAAAATCGCGCCCTCTGCCCGCACGGTGATGGTAGCCTCCAGTGTACTGCCCGCACAGGTGCATTGCACGTTCTCGGTGCTCAGCCAGCATTCCGGCACAAGCGCCGTCCCCTCCGGCGGCGTAATGGGCAGAGGAATATGGACCTCCAAGGTTTTCTCGTAGCTTTCCAGCTCGCCGAGGGTATTCTCTGCAAGGGCCGTCACCACTGCTTTGGCGGCAAGCACCCAGCCCTCCCCTTTTTGGATGGTCTGCTGGGGGCCGTAGTGCACAAAACAGGCCCGCAGCTGCGCCCCTGCATCCGGCAGCGGGCCGGAGCCTGTGGCGGTGGCGGTATCGTTCAGGGTGCAGAGCAACTGCTCTGTGACGAGCGGCTGCGGTGTGAGTTCTGTTTCAAACCGGGTGGAAAAAGCATCCACTGCCACCTGCAGCTGATAGCTGCGCCATGCCCGCAGATGCAGCATGACATTCGCTGTCAGCTGGGCGGCAGCGCTTTCTGCCTGCGACAGGGTAAAGCCCACCGGCTCTGCCACGCACAGGCAGCGGCAGTCCTCGGTGATGCCCTCTAAATCTATCACCTGCTGGAAAGGCAGTGCCGCCGCCTGACTTTGCAGGGCAGTGTCCCCTTCTGCCCGCCACGCACACTGCACCCGCAGCTCTCCCTTGACCACAGCTTTACCGGCAAGCAGCTTTACCTCTCCTACACAGGCGTTGCCGGTAATGTCCAGCACAGCCGCCGGGGGCTTTGCAAAGACCAGCTCGCCCTCCAAGGTCACCAGCTTATCCAGCACGGCTACACTGCGCACGCCTTGCAGTGTGCGCAGCTGCTGCTCGATGCCGCCATCTGCCAGTGCCGTGATTACCTCGGTCTTGAACTGGGTGTGCACCGTGACCACCAGCCCGTAAGCACCCCGCACCTCGATGCGGCGCGGGTCTGCCACGCGGGTGTTAAGGTATTCTGTCTGCCCTTCCACCACGGCTGTCCATGCCGTAAAGGCAAGTTCCGGCAGTTCCAGCTGCCGGGTGAAGGGCAGCTTTTGCTCGGTCTGGCACAAGCCTTTTTCCGCTTCGCTCTGGTAAAACACTGTGCATCGCAGATAGCCCTCTAAGGTAAGCCTGCCTGGCTGTAGCTGTCGTTGCAGCACCACTGGGCGTATAAAGCATTTGACCAGCTTGCCCACCGGTGGCAGATCATCCGAGATGCGGATCTCGGTCTCCAGCGGAAGTTCTGCTTTTACGGTACAGCCCGCCCCGCCCTGCGGCAGCGTGTCCCGGAATATCTTCAGTTCCATGTGCAGTGTGCTCCTTTCCCTGTCCGTTTCCGTAAGAGTGTATGCGGCGAAAGGCAGCGGTATGCCGACAGCAAAAGGCCGGTGTGCAGCAGCTTTGCCACACACCGGCCTTTTATGGATTCAGTTCTCTTTGCGGATGCCGAACAGCTTGCGCAGAATGCCGCACAGCGCTTTCGGGCTGCGAATGACCACTACCTGCATCTCCACCCCGCCTTTCGCTCATGTTTACCCCATTATAGCGTCTGACGGGCAAAAATGTTCCGGGAGTGGTTCAATCCGCGATGGTCTCCACCACCACAAGCGCACCCTGCCGGGTGCTGACGGTGATGCAGCTTGAGCCTTCGGCGTACTCGTTACTCACACCCAGCGGGTAGCCTGCTGTGAGCACGGCATCCTCCAGTTCATAGAAGGAGCCTTTTTCATACACACCCTCGGCGCGCCCCTCCATGGGGAAGGCCGAGAAGTAGAAGAACTCTTCCTTGGGATAGCGGCGGCTCTCGCCCGGCAGCACAAAGGTGATGCGGGAGCGCTCGTCCTGCAGGGCGGCGCGGATGCCGCGCTGCTCCAGCCCAAGGCCGGTGCACAGGTTTGCAAGGGTGTGCTCTACCCGCTTGCCGCCCAGTGCGCCCAGCAAAAGCACCTCGTCAAAGCCCTTTTGTGCAGCAAGCTTTGCGGCATACTCTGTATCGGTGTCGTCCTTGACGTGGGGCAGTACCACGATATCGTCCGTATCCTGCTGCGGACAGGGCGCAGAATCAAAATCGCCCACAATGATATCCGGCTTACAGTCCAGCCGTTCGCAGTTGCGGTAGCCTGCATCGCAGGCGATGATAAAATCATCGCTGCGCAGCAGGCGTTTGAGCTCCGGCTGCACCGGGCAGGCAGAAAGGATCACACAACGGGACATCTCATTCTTCCTTCCGTATTATACTTTCGGGCGCTGCCAATCCTTGACATCCTTTACCTCGTCGTACATGGCGCAATAGCTATCGTACCGGGTCTGGGAAAGCTTACCCTCTGCCAGCGCCGCCCGCACAGCGCAGCCTTTTTCACTGCGGTGGGAGCAGCCGGTAAACTGGCACTGACCCAGATAAGGGCCGAACTCCGGAAAGGCGTGCTCCAGATTCTCCTTGGGGATAAACCCTGCACGGTTCGCCTCCAAGCTGGCAAAGCCCGGAGTGTCGGCGATGCGTCCGCCGTAGGCTTCAAAGATGGTCACCTCGCGGGTGGTGTGGCGGCCGCGCCCCAGCTTCTGGCTGATGGCGCTGGTCTCGCGGGCAGCGTCCGGCAGCAGCGCGTTCAGCAGGGTGGATTTCCCCACACCGGAGTTGCCGCAAAAAGCGCACAATCTGCCGTTGATCCACTGTTTTACTTCGTCCAGCCCTGCACCGCTTTCGTAGTCGATACGGATAAACGGTAGGGTGGATTTTGCATAGGCATTTGCCAGAAAATCTGCCTCGGCAAGGTCGCTTTTGGTGCACACCACCACTGGCTGTACGCCCTTATCCACCGCAATGGCGGAAAGCTTATCCAGAACCAGCGTGCTGGGGGTAGGCTGGGTGGTGCTGGCCACAAGGAACAGCACATCCAGATTTGCCACCGGCGGGCGCACAAAAACGTTTTTGCGGGGGGCGATCTGCGCAATGACCGCTGCGTCGTTTTCGGTTTCCAGCGTCACCTCATCCCCTGCCACAGGGGTGATCTTCTGCTTGCGAAAGATGCCGCGGGGCTTGCACTCCACGATACCATCCGGCGTTTTTACATAGTAAAAGCCGCCGATGCCTTTTACGATATAACCGTTCATGCACATCCTCCGTCAGCTCAGCAGCGAGGACCACCAGTCCAGAATACCGCCGCCGGTGGAACCGCTGGAACTCGGCTCGCCGCTGCCGCCGGTGCTCTCGCCGCCGGTAGAGCCTTCACCAGTAGTGCCGGAAGTGCCGTCACTGCCCGGCTGCTCCGGTTCCTGCGCCGGTGCAGCGCCTGCGCTGACCACAACGTTTACGCGGCTGTTCAGCTTCGCGGTGGTACCTGCTGCAGGGTTCTGGCTAAGCACCGTGCCTGCGGGCTGGTCGCTGTATTCTTCGCTCTGGCTGCCAAGACCCAGATGGTTCTGCACCAGCAGGGTGCGGGCATCATCCACACTCATGCCGGTAAGTGAGGGCACCTTGGTGGTGGTAGCTACCTGCGGACGGCTGATATAGAGGATGACCGTGGAGCCTGCCGCTACCTGCGTACCGGCGGCAGGGTCGGTGCGGATGACCGCACCGGAGGCCACAGTGGTATCCACAGCCTGCGTAACCAGCACCGAAACGCCCAGTGCCTTGAGCTGCTGCTCGGCATCGGTCTGCACATAGTTGGTCAGATCCGGTACCGTGACATACTGGGTACCCAGACTGACGGTCAGCGTTACGCTCTGACCCTCGCGGACGGTGCGGCCGGACACCGGCGACTGCTTATAGATATAACCGGCCGCATAGTTGCTGTTATACTCTTCTTCCCACTCCGGGGAGATCTGGCCGGATGCGATCTGGTCCGTGGCCATGGCCTGATCCTTAGTCATGCCGATATAATCTCCAAGGGTGACATCGGCTTTGTTGTTCATCAGGTTGGAGGAGTCGTTCAGGATCATCCAGCACAGTGCCATGCAGGCCAGTGCAAAGGCAATGGTAATGCCGAACAAGGCCGGCAAAAAGACGGTGCGGCGTTTTTTGCCCGGCTCGCCTTTGCCGTTTTTGCGAGGGGCGGGCTGTTCATTCTGACGGATCGCGCGGTTCTGGTTCATGGTACGTTTCACCACCTTTTCGGGTGCTTCTTCTGTAATATACTGATATTCAAACAGCACGGAGGGGTTCTGCACATAGGTGTCCAGTGCTTCCAGCATCGCCCGTGCCGAAGGATAGCGGTTCTGGGGGAGTTTAGCCATGGCCTTTTCGGTGATCTCCACCAGCGCATAGGGCACCTCCGGTGCCAGCTCGTGCAGCGAGCGGGGCTCGTCCGAAATCTGCTTGATGGCAACCTCCACCACGTCGTCTGCATCAAAGGGCAGATGACCGGAGAGCATCTCATACATCATGACGCCTACCGAGTAGATATCGCTGGTGCGGTCGGTCTCGTCGCCTTTTGCCTGCTCCGGGCTGATATAATGCACACTGCCCATCGCCTTGCCGGCCAGCATCTGGTTATCTGCCCGGGAAATACGGGCGATGCCGAAGTCCATCATGCGCAGCTGGCCGTTATCCAGCAGCATAATGTTCTGTGGCTTGATATCCCGGTGCACGATGCCGTTGGCGTGGGCGTGTTCCAGCGCCTTGAGGATCTGGGAGATGAAGTGCACGGTCTCCCGGCTGGAAAGCTTGCCGCCCCGCTCGTTGAGGTACTCCCGCAGGGTCATGCCGTCCACATATTCCATAACGATATACTGCAGATGGTCGTTGACCGAAACATCGTACACCTTGACGATATTGGGGTGGTTCAGCAGAGAGATAGCTTTGGATTCGTTTTTAAAGCGGCGCACAAGATCCGGATCGTGCATATACTCCTGCCGCAGTACCTTGACAGCCACCACAGTCCCGGCGGGCACGGGGCCGTTCTGTCCCCGCATGACCGCCTTATACACGTTGGCCATGCCGCCGGAGCCGATCAGCTCCTGCACCTCGTACAGGCCGTCCAGTCTTTTACCGATCAGGTTATCCATGGCGCACCTCCATCGGCTCTACCCCCACCAGCAGGGCGGTGATGTTGTCCGGTCCGCCGTTTTCATTGGCGGTGCGAATCAGAACATCCGGCAGGTCGTAAAAAGATCTGCTGCGGAGCAACTGCTCCAACTGCTCCGTGGGCACGGCATTGGTCAGGCCGTCCGTGCACAGCAACAGAACGTCCCCTGCCTGCAGCGCCACGGTGGTAAACTCCGGCTCCAGCCGGTAATCCACGCCCAGCGCCCGGGTGATGATGTTTTTCTGCGGGTGATGCTCTGCCTGCTCCTGCGTAATAGTGCCGCAGTCCACCAGTTCCTGCACATAGGAGTGGTCGTGGGTCAGCTGCGCCAGTTTACCGTCCCGGTAGAGGTAGGCGCGGGAATCGCCCGCGTGGCTCAGATAGGCCTTTCCGCCGCGCACCAGAGCACAGACAGCGGTGGTACCCATACCAGCTAGAGACTCCTCCCGCAATGCCTTCTGGAACACATAGCGGTTAGCGCTGAGCAGCGCCTTCTTTAAAAAGGTCTCCTCTTCGCCGGGGATGCACTGGCTGTACTGCTCCTGAAAGCAGCGCTCGATGACGCTGCACGCGCACTGCGAGGCTTCCCGCCCGCCGCGTGCGCCGCCCATGCCATCGCATACCAGCGCCCATGCTGCATCACCGGGCAGTTCCCCGGCACGGTAATCATCCTGATTGTCCTGCCGGACGCGTCCTACATCCGTTTTTCCTGCAAGTTTCATAGGTTTCTCCCTCTATTTATGCCTTGCCGTTCATTTCGTCGCGGCGCAGCTGGCCGCAGGCGGCGCTGATCTCGCTGCCAAGGCGGCGGCGCACCGTGGCGTTTACGCCAAGACTTTCAAGCTTTTGCTGGAACCGGCGCACATTGGCTGCATCCGTAGCGGAATACGGGCTGCCGTCCACCGGGTTGATGGGGATCAGATTTACATGAGCACCCATGCCCCGGATCAGATCTGCCAGCTGCTTTGCGCAGACATCAGAATCATTGACACCGCGCACCATGGAATATTCAAAGCTGACCCGGCGTCCAGTGGTCTCCTGATACCGGCGCACGGTCTGGATCAGCTGCTCCACCGGGTAGGCATCGTTGACCGGCATCATGCTGCTGCGGATCTGGTTGGTAGGTGCGTGCAGCGAGATGGAAAGGGTGAGCTGCAGCTTTTTCTCCGCCAGCTGGTCGATCTTAGGCACAAGGCCGCAGGTGGAAAGGCTGATATTGCGCATCCCGATATTGACGCCCTCGGGCGAGGTGATATTCTCCAAAAAGCGCATCACTTCGTCAAAGTTGTCCAGCGGCTCACCGATACCCATGAGCACGATATGGGAGATGCGCTCGCCGATATCCTTCTGGGCGGTGTAGATCTCGGAGCAGATCTCGCCTGCTTCAAGGTTACGCACCCGCCCCGCCTGCGTGGAAGCGCAGAACCGGCAGCCCATACGGCAGCCCACCTGTGTGGACACGCACACGGTATTGCCGTAGTGGTAACGCATAACAACGGTCTCAATGCAGTTGCCATCCGCCATGCGCAGCAGATACTTCACAGTACCGTCCTTGGCCTCCTGACGGCGCTCGATCTGCGGTGCAGCGATATAAAAGGTTTCTTCCAGCTTTGCCAGCAGGGTCTTGGGCTGGTCGGTCATGGCAGAAAACTCGGTGACCAGTTTCTGGTGTACCCAGTGGAAGATCTGCTTTGCCCGGAAACCCGGCTGTCCCAGCGCCTTCAGTTCAGCAGTCAATTCTGCCAGCGTCAGGGAAGAAATACAGCGTTTTTGTTCCATTCTGTTCTCCTATAAGAGGATACGACCCGCAAAGGTCGTGCTTATTGCGTTGCGACGGCTTTTTGCAGCACACACAGGAAAAAGCCGTCCATGCCGGTACGGGTGGGCACCGAAAGGCAGCCGTGCTCCCCTGCCGTCATTCCGGCAGGCAGCGGCACCTCCGGTGCGCAGACCACAAATTCCGGGTGGCGCTGCAAAAAGGCTGCGATCTGCTGCTGATTTTCTGCCGGGTCGATGGTGCAGGTGGAATAGACCAGCCGCCCGCCCGCCTTGAGCAGTGCCGCAGCGGTATCCAGAATTGCCGCCTGCGTGGCAAGCAGTTCTGCCTGCCGGACAGCTTCCAGCTTTTTATAGCGCAGATCCGGCTTTTTTGCCAGAATGCCCAAGCCGCTGCAAGGCACATCCGTCAGGATGCGGTCTGCCATGGGCAGTGCAGGGTTCGGCTTGGTGGCATCGTTGCACAGGGTATGCACCCCGGTAAAGCCCATGCGGTCCACTGCGGTGCGGATCAGCCCCACACGGTTCTCTGCCGCATCGCAGCTGTACAGTTCTCCTGTGCCCTGCATCTGCTCGGCCAGCAAAATGGTCTTGCCGCCGGGGGCAGCGCACAGGTCCAGTACCGTCTCGCCGGGGGCTGCCCCCACGCAAAGGGCTGCCAGCTGGCTGGCCTGCCCCTCTACATGGTAGTAGCCCTGCCAGAACAGCTCGTTGTCTGCCGGGCTGCCCGCAAATCGCGCCAGCACGCTGCCGGGCACGATGCCCTGCCGCACCTCTGCCACGCCCTGCTCTATAAGCAGTGCGCACAGCTGTGCAGCGCTGGCCTTGAGGGGATTTGCACGCAGACTGGTCAAACCGCCATCGGCCTGATAGGTCAGGATGCCCAGTGCTTCATCCGGGTAGTTTTTGTGGAGGAATTCCGCCACATCCCGCCCGGCAGAGCCTAAAACCATCAGGCGCTGGATCTCGTCTGTAAAGACGGCAGCGTCCAGATCATAGCCGCAGGCCTTGCGCAGCACGGCGTTGACAAGGCCGGAGGCGCTGGATTTTTTAAAGGTGCGGGTCAGCTTGACTGCCTCGTTCACCGCTGCGGAGACAGGCACCTGCATATAGCGTGCCTGCGCCAGTGCAGCGCGTAAAATTTCCCGCACGGGGGCGTCCAACTTCGCCAGACCCTTGGGCAGAAACTGCTCCAGAATATAGTCCAGTGTGCCGCGATGCTCCAGCACCGTGTAGAAGATAGCGCTTGCAAAGGCCTTATCCCGGCCTTCCAGCTTCTGGCGCTTGAGCTCTGCGTCCAGCACCAGATTGGAAAAGCCGTCTTGCTCCTGCCGTATCAGTGCGGCAACTGCTGCCGCACGAGGATTTGCGGCCATCAGAGGCTATCCCCCGTTTTCAGGCGCAGACCCGCTGCAAAGGCGGTGCCGTCCATGGGCTTTTTACCCTCCGGCACGACTTCCAGCAGCTGGATAGCACCCTCGCCGCAGGCTACGGTCAGGGGCTTTGTGGCCAGCACCGTGCCCGGGGCTTCGCCGTTGGCGGCAGCCACACGGCAGGACATCACCTTGAGCTTTTTGCCGCCGGAGGTGATGAACCACGCACCCGGCCAAGGATTCATGCCGCGCACCCAGTTGTGGATATGGGCGGCAGAATCGGTAAGGCGGAACTCTGCCATCTCCTTGTTCAGCATAGGGGCAAGGGTGGCGTTTTCGTGCTCCTGCGGCACAGCCGTCAGGATGCCTGCTGCAATCTGGGGAATCGTCTCGCACAGAGCTTCGGCACCCACAGCGGTAACGCGGTCAAACAGTTCGCCGCTGGTCTCCTCGGGGTCGATGGTGATCTTTTTGCAGTACAGCACATCACCGGTATCCAGACCCTCGTCCATCTGCATGATGGAAACGCCGGTCTCAGCATCACCGTTTAGCACCGACCACTGCACCGGAGCGCTGCCGCGATATTTCGGCAGCAGCGAAACATGCAGGTTGATGCAGCCGTAGCGGGGCATTTCCAGCACGGACTTCGGCAGGATGCAGCCATAGGCCACCACCACGATCAGTTCCGGGGCAAGGGCGCGTATATTTTCGTCCTCGCTGCCGTCCCGCAGGGTGCGTGGCTGGAATACGGGTGTACCGTGCGCCAGTGCAACCTCTTTGACCGGCGGTGCGGTGAGCACCTGCTTGCGGCCGACCGGCTTATCCCGCCGGGTGTACACGGCACAGATGTCATGCCCGGCGGCATACAGAGCTTTCAGGCACTCGGCAGCAATATCCGGCGTGCCCATGAACAAAATGCGCATCAGTTGTTTCCTTTCGCTTCGCGGGCGGCCTTTTTGCCTTCCTCGGTATCCTCGTAGAAGTACTCGCTGGATTCCATGATGGTGATGCCGTCCAGATGGTCGTTCTCGTGCTGGATGCAGCGGCCCAGCAGACCGTCAGCCTCCAGCTCGAACCATTCGCCGTTGCGGTCCTGCGCACGCACCTTGACGGCAACGGGGCGGGTCACAGCGCCGTTGTGTCCCGGGAAGGACAGGCAGCCCTCGTAGGCAGTCTCTTCTTCCTCAGAAACGGCGAGGATCTCGGGGTTGACGAAATCGATGAACTTGTACTCGTAATCCTCGGGGATCTCCTCCGGGGCATCGGTGGTGTCCCACACCACGAACAGGCGGCGCATCATGCCCACCTGCGGGCCGGCCAGACCTACGCCGTCGGCAGCGATCATGGTCTCGCGCATATCGTCCAGCAGGGTGGCCAGACGGTCGTCAAAATTGGTCACGGGGCGGCAGACCTTGTTCAGGATGGGGTCGCCTTCTTTAACAATGTTACGGATAGCCATAATGGTACCTCCAGTTTTATCAGATGTCTCCGTCCGAGTGCAGGTCTACCACGACCGATGCCTTGGACGGCAGTTTTTCTTTTTCATACAGTGCCAGTGCTGCACGCACAAGGTCGCGGAAGCGGCGGTCGTTGCGGCACTTGACGGTAAGCTTATAGCGATAGGTGTCGTTGATCTTTTCAATGCTGCCGGGTGTAGGACCCAGAATGCGTAGGGGCAGATCCGGCTGCTTGGCCGCCTGCTGTCCTAAAAGCGCCGAGAACCGAGCAGCGGCGCGCGCCACCTCGTTCTCCTTTGCACCTGCAAAGCCGATGACGCACAGCCCGCAGAAGGGCGGGTACAGCCCCAGCTTGCGGTAGGAGATTTCCTGCTCGTAGAAAGCATCGTAATCCTGTGCGGCGGCAAGGGTGAGCACCGGGTTGTCCGGGTCGGTGGTCTGGATGATGGCAAAGCCGGGCTCTTTTGCACGGCCGCTGCGTCCCACCACCTGCGTGATCAGGCTGAACACATTCTCGTATGCACGGAAGCCCTGCGCAAACAGCAGCGAA
This sequence comes from uncultured Faecalibacterium sp., assembly GCA_934539245.1. Lineage (GTDB taxonomy): Bacteria > Bacillota > Clostridia > Oscillospirales > Ruminococcaceae > Faecalibacterium. The sequence continues at coordinate 11,173 of CAKTCK010000004.1, read as the reverse complement.
TCAATGCCCAGCACACCCACAAGGGTCACATCCTCGAAGTCCAGCCCTTTCGCCACCATCTGGGTGCCCACCATGATGTCATATTCATGCGCTGCAAATTTGGCAAGCAGCTTTTCGTGGGCATCCTTGGCGGCGGTGGAGTCCTGATCCATACGCAGCACCCGCGCCTCCGGGAAAAGCTTTGCCAGTTCCTCCTCGGCTTTTTGGGTGCCGAAGCCCCGGTATTGCAGCTTGCCGCCGCAGACCGGGCAAAGGGTGGGCGGCGGCTCCTGCTGGGAGCCGCAGTAGTGGCACAGCACCTTGCGGGCAGATTTGTGGTACACCATGGGCACGCTGCACTTGGGGCACTTGAGCACCTCGCGGCAGTCCTCGCACTGAGCGATAGTCTGGTAGCCACGGCGGTTGAGCAGAAGAATGGTCTGCTTTTCCGCCTCCAGATTGCGGCGGATGGCATCCTCTAGCGCAAGGCTAATCTCGCGGGGATTACCCGCAACCAGTTCTGCCCGCATATCCACGATCTGCACACTGGGCAGCGGGTTGCCGCCGTAGCGCTTGGTCAGGCGCACCAGCTGGGTGCGGCCATTCTGCGCAGCGTAAAAGCTCTCGGTGCTGGGGGTGGCGCTGGCCAGAAGCAGCAGTGCGCCGTTTTCGGCGGCACGCTGGCGGGCAACCTCGTGGGCAGAGTAGCGCGGGGCAGATTCCGACCGGTAAGTGTGCTCCTGCTCCTCGTCAATGATGATAAGGCCGATATTTTCCAGCGGCGAAAACACTGCGCTGCGGGTGCCCACCACGATATCTGCACCGCCATCCTGGATCATCTGCCATTGCAGCAGACGCTCGGTGTGGTTGAGCGCGGAGTGCTGCACCGCCACCCGGCGGCCGAACTGCCCTTTTAACCGCAGGATCATCTGCGGGGTCAGGCTGATCTCCGGCACCAGCACCAGCGCCTTGCGGCCAAGCTCCAGACAGCGGGAAATCAGCTTTAAAAACACCAGCGTCTTACCGCTGCCGGTCACACCATACAGCAGCGCCGAATGGGGTGCGGCATCTTCTAATTTGGGCAACAGCGTATCGTAAGCGGCCTGCTGCTGCTCCGTGAGGGTGATGGGATCGTTGCGCAGCGGAATGGAGGCGTAGAGGTCGATGGACTTATTCACCTTGCTGCATTCCAGCACGCCTTTGGTGCACAGGTTATCCAGCACGGCGCGGCTGATGCCCTTATCCTCCAGTTCGTTCAGGGTGCGAGGACCGCCGCTCAGTAATGCCACCGCTGCCAGCTGTTTTGCCGTAGGTTTTGGCTTTTGCGGCAGCGTGCCCACCAGCTTATAGGCGTTTTCCGTGTGACGGGTAAGCTGCTTTTGCAGCACTGGGGTCACACCATCTGCCGCCACGGCAGGCTTGTACTGTGCACCATACGGAATGACCGCCTTGACGGCCTCGTAATAGGTACAAAAGGTGCGCTCCTTTAAAAAATGCACCAGCCGCAGCAGCTCCGGGGTCAGGCAGGCCGAGGTCGGGGCTACGTCGAACAGATATTTCAGTTTAGAGTGCTCCGGCTCGGCATCGCAGGCCAGCACCACACCCATGCGGGCACGGCTACCCTTGCCAAAGGGTACCAGCACCATGCTGCCCAGACGCACTGCATTCTGGTGCTCCGGCAGAACGGCGTAGGTATACAGCTTATCAAAATGGAAGGTCGCATTGCTGACGGCAACACCTACCGTTTTGGGCATTCGTCCAACTCCTTCAACGCTTGATTTTTTAGTCTTGCAGCCCGGCGCGCTGGCAGATGACCTGATACAGCTCTGCGGCGCAGGGCTCGATCTGATTGTTGACCAGCTTTACGGTAAACTTATCCTGCTCGGCCAGCTCCTGCCGGGCGGTGGCAAGACGCTCCTGAATGCTTTCCTCGGTCTCGGTGCCGCGGCCGCGCAGACGGTGCTCCAGCTCCTCCACAGAGGGCGGCAGCAGGAACACGGTGGTAGCGCCCGGGAACATCCGGCGGATATTGGCAGCGCCGTGCACGTCAATGACCAGCACGACCACCTTACCGGCCTCCAGCCGCTTTTCTACCTCTGACTTCAGAGTGCCGTAGTAGTTGCCGTTATAGAAGTTGTGCTCCACCACCTGATCGTTTTCCAGCAGCTGCTGGAACTGCTCACGGGTGCGGTAGTAGTAATCCACGCCCTCCTGCTCGCCGGGGCGCGGGGCGCGGGTGGTGGCAGAGACGGTCTTTTCGATCTCGGGGTGTGCCTCGCGCAGTGCCTTGACCACGCTGTCCTTGCCGGTACCGGCTGCGCCAGAAACTACAAACAGAAATTTATCATTCGCCATGAGATGCTTCTTCCTCCATTGATGCTCTGCCCTCCTGCCCGGCGGCACGGCTTGCCACCGTTTCGGGCTGAAGGGCGGACAGCACGACATGATCGGAGTCCATGATGAGCACTGCCCGGGTGCTGCGGCCGTAAGAGGCATCGATCAGCATCCCGCGCTCGCGTGCTTCCTTCACCAGACGCTTGACCGGTGCAGAGTCCGGGCTGACGACTGCCACCACGCGCCCCGCACTGACCATATTGCCAAAGCCGATGTTGATGAGTTTCATAGGCTCCTCCACAACATATTATTCCAGATTCTGAATCTGCTCGCGGATCTTTTCGATTTCCGCTTTCATATCCACCACGATACGGGTGATATCCAAATCCTGACACTTGGAACCGATGGTATTGGTCTCACGGTTCAGCTCCTGCGTCAGGAAATCCAGCTTGCGGCCAACGGGCTCGTCCAGCTGTAAGATATCGCGGTACTGTGCGATGTGGCTGCGCAGACGGACAGTCTCCTCGTCCACGGCGGTTTTATCGCCAAAGATGGCGGCTTCGGTCAGCACACGGGCGTCATCAATGTCCCGATCCTGCAAGATGACCTTGAGTTTTTCATACAGGCGGTTGGTGTAGTTTTCTACCCGGCCTGCACTCAAAGTTTCCACCTTGCCGACGCACTGTTCCAGAAACACAAGGCGGCTTTCCACGTCTGCCTTCATCTTGGCGCCCTCGGCGGCACGCATCTCCACAAAACGATCCAGCGCCTGCGCGGTAACGGCAGACACATCCTGCCACAGCTGCTCCTCGTCCACATCGGCGTGGCGGGTGGTCAGCACATCCGGGAAGCGGGTCAGAACGGCGGTGGACACATCATTTTTGACCCCCAGCTGCTCGGACAAGTCCCGCATAGCCTGCTGATAGCTGCGGGCAAGCTCCATGTTGACGGCGACCACGGTATCTGCTGCGTCCACGTTCTGCACGGTCATGCTAAGCTCTACCTTGCCGCGGGAGATCCGCTGGTTGAGCTGTTTTTTCAGGCGGCTGTCCAGAGAACTGCAGGTGCGCGGGATGCGGGAGGAATACTCGAAATAGCGGGAGTTCACGCTGCGCAGCTCCACAGTGATCTCGCGGCCATTGAGCACGGCAGTCCCCCTGCCGAAACCGGTCATGCTTAAGATCATACTAGCTCCTATTCTTTTGCGGTTTAACTTCGGTTTTTCTGTATAGGTATCCGCTTTGGGCACACAAGCCCATGTTACGATACATATAGCATCATTTTACTATTCTTTTCTAAAAAATTCAAGGTGCAGACTGCATTCGCGCAAAAAACGCAATTGCCGTTTTCTGCCGCCGCACACCTGATAACAGCCAAAACAACATGGCTGCGGCAGATCCATAATTATTATAGAAAAAGCGTCCTGAAATGATTCACAAACAGAATCATCTCAGGGCGCTCGTATCAATTCGTCTTATAAACGCAGGTCACGCTGGTTTGCAGGATATCTGCGTTGAGCAGCGTGCGCTCCACCCAATGGATGTTGTCGGCAATGGTATCCAGAGAGACCTCGTATTCCTTGGCAATGCTTTCCATCGTACGGTACTCATAGCGATAGATCAAGGTCAGGATGAGCTTGTCCATCATAGAAATTTTGGTAAAGCGGGTCTTGCGCTTGTGCTCCTGACGGTAAGCCTCCTGCAAAGCCTTGAGCATCCGGTCAAATTCCAGCTTAGAAATGCCAAAATACAGTTGATAATCCTGCTCCTGAAACTCAGCAATGCGCTGTTCCGGGATGCTTCGCATAGCATTTTCCTCCACATCATTTGTTGTATTGTACGGATATATCAACCATTATAAAAGGTATTGGGCAGCAAGTCAATGTGTATGCAGAAGTTTTTCCGGCATTGTCCGGCGCAGCTTATTATGCGCCTTTGCCTGATACGCAAAAAGGGCTGCCGCACAGCTTTTTTGTGCAGCAGCCCTGAAAGGGATCTGTTTATTGATCAGACAGGATGGGACTGGTTGGTGTAGTCCACATGATCGCCGTCCACGCCCTGCTTTTTGGCATTGCGCTTATCAAAGAACTTGGGTGCGACCTGCGGGAACATGGCGTAGGTCAGCACGTCCTCTTCCTGCGTTGCCCACTTGGCAGCTTCGGCCTTCAGCTTGTCCATCTCGGGAGCCAGCGTATCGGCAAAGCGGCAGGTAATGGGCTGCTCATCGCCAAGGATCTTCTTGGTGAACTCGGGCTTGATGGGAGCGGGAGTCTTGCCATAGTCGCCGTGAACCAGACCCTTGAACTCCTTGGTGACCATCTTGTAGCGCTCGCCCATGATGACGTTGAACACAGCCTGCGTGCCAACGATCTGGCTGGTGGGGGTGACCAGCGGCGGATAACCTGCATCCTCACGGACGCGGGGAATCTCGGCCAACACTTCGTCCAGCTTATCTTCCTTACCGGCATCCTTCAGCTGCTTGAGCATGTTGGAGAACATGCCGCCCGGCACCTGATACAGCAGAGTGTTGGCGTCCACGCCCAAGCTCTTGGGGCTGATCTGGCCGTTGGCGATGTACTTCTCGCGCAGCTTTGCAAAGTAAGCACGCACGACATTCAGCTGCTTCAGATCCAGACCGGTGTCGTAGTCGGTGCCCTGCAGGGCAGCCACCAGACTCTCGGTGGGCATGTGGCTGGTGCCAAGGCTCAGGGGGCTCATGGCGGTATCGATGATATCAGCACCTGCTTCGATGCCCTTGAGGATGGACATGGAAGCCAGACCTGCAGTGTAGTGGCTGTGGATATCCACAGGGATGCTGACGGTCTCCTTCAGCTTCTTGACCAGATCATAGCAGGTATAGGGAGTGAGCAGACCTGCCATGTCCTTAATGCAGATGGAGTTTGCGCCCATCTCCTCCAGCGTCTTGGCGTAGGAGGCAAAGTACTCGTTGTTGTGCACAGGGCTCAGGGTGTAGCTGATGCAGCCCTGCACATGAGCGCCCTCTTTGTTGGCAGACTTGATGGCAGTCTGCAGGTTGCGGGGGTCGTTCAGTGCGTCGAAGATACGGATGACGTCAATGCCGTTGGCAACAGATTTCTGTACAAAGTACTCCACAGCGTCATCTGCATAAGGACGGTAGCCCAGCATATTCTGACCGCGGAACAGCATCTGCAGCTTCTGGTGCGGCAGCTCCTTGCGCAGGATGCGCAGACGCTCCCAAGGATCCTCATCCAGGAAGCGGATGCAGCTGTCGAACGTAGCGCCGCCCCAGCACTCCACGGAGAAGTAGTTGATCTTGTCCATTTCGGGCAGGATGGGGCGCATCTCGTCCATGGTCATACGGGTAGCCAGCAAAGACTGGTGCGCATCACGCAGGACGACCTCGGTCACCTTGATCGGCTTTTTTGCCATGGTTGTCACCTCTTCCTTAGTTCATGGAAACCAGAACGTCACCGGAGTTGACGGTATCGCCCTTGTTCACGTTGATGGAAGCCACGGTGCCATCCTGCGGAGCAACGATCTCGTTCTCCATCTTCATGGCCTCGAGGATGACCAGCACATCACCGGCCTTGACAGAAGCACCGGCAGCGACCTTGACATCCAGAATGTTGCCGGGCATGGGAGCCTTAACGGTAACAGCACCGGCTGCACCGGCGGCTGCCTTGGGAGCAGCTGCAGGAGCGGGAGCGGCCTTGGGTGCGGCGGGTGCTGCAACGGGAGCAGCAGCAACGGGAGCAGCGCCTGCGGCGGTTTCCTCAACGGAAACGCTGTAAGCAACACCATTGACAGTAATATTGTAGTACTTCATGGAAGGATCCTCCAATTCAAAATCGAACTCAATTAACTTACATTCGGACGCTTACAGGGCCATATTGCCGTGCTTCTTGGGCAGGCGGGCAGCGCGCTTGGTGCTCAGCAGCTCCAGTGCAGCCACAACGCTGGCGCGCACATTGGCGGCATCGCAACTCATATCGGCAGCACCTGCAGCCACTGCGCTGGCAGCACTGCACACCTCAGCGGTGTAGGCAGCAGTCTTTGCCTTGGTGGCGGCAATAATGTTGTCGGAAGCATCGATCTCGTCCTTGTACAGCACGCTGACAGCGGCGCTGGGCTCCAGCGCGCTGACGGTGCAGCCGGTCACAGCGATGCGCAGGTCGGCAGTAGCCAGAGTGGTGTACACAGGACCCACAGCCTTACCGGCCAGCACTGCCACCTTTGCGGTGGTAGCATCGGCGTAGGTAGCGGCCAGACGAGCAGCCTCGCGGATGCCGCCGGCCACGTCATCGGTAACGCTGGGCACAAAGCCCTCGGTGTCCACGATGGTGACCACAGGCACGCTGAAGGCATCGCACAGGCGCACAAAGCGGGAAGCCTTGGCTACGCAGTTGTGGCACAGCTGCTTGCCGGTTGCCACAACGCCCACGGCGTTGCCACCGATGGTTGCAAATGCAGTGTAGACAGACTTACCAAAGCCTGCGTACAGCTCCACGGCGCTGTCCTTATCGATCACAGCGGCAGCAGCCTTTGCGGGCTCGGCACCGGCAGCCAGAACAGCGGTGGGCTGCTCGAACTCGAAGATCGCCGGGCCGGTCAGGTTGTTGGCGGGCAGCAGACCCACGATGTGAGCAGCCTTTTCAGCAGCCTCTGCGGCATCGGCAGCCACGATGGAGGCTACGCCTGCCTTGGCGGCAGCAGCAGCGCTGCCAGCATCGGCGACCTTATCGCCCTTGGCAGCGGAGGTGAACGGAGCGGTGAAGAACAGCTCTGCACCCTCGGCCATGATGCAGACGTCTGCGTTGGCAGCGCTCAGAGCGCTGGTGCCGCCGCAGACACCCAGAACAACGGCCACCTGCGGAACAACGCCGGAGACCTTTGCGATCTGTGCATTCAGCTTTGCGCTGGCGGTCAGCACGTCCAGACCCTCGGCCAGCTTTGCACCAACCGAGTTATAGAAAGTGACCACCGGGCAGCCGGTCTGTGCAGCCATTTCCAGAACCTTGATGTTCTTTTCAACATCCTTTACGGTGACAGCCTCGCCGTTCTGATAAACAGCGTAAGCCTGCTGACCCGCAGCATAGCCGCAGGCAGCGCTCACTGCACCATCAGCAAACAGCGCAGTGTATTCCCCGTCATCGAAGAACTTGGCGAGGATTTCTCCCTTATTGATCTTTGAAGCCATAATTAGACCTCCTGGTTGTCTGTGTGAGCTTTCAAAATTATATTTATTATACAGAAGCTGGCAAAAAAATGCAAGGGATTCTATAAAAATCCATGCGATTCAACATCCATCGCTTATGGAAAGCCAAATTTTTAACGATTCATCGTTTCGTGCGTTTTATCTGGACAAAGGCTCCGACGCGTCCTTTTTGCGGATGTAGAAATTTTTCCGGTTTTTTTGGCGAAACTGCACCCGCCTGCTGCGTTTTCTTTCGGTTGCGTTTATGTTACACTATATTAAAATATTAAAAATCATAATTGCCGGGCAGTCTGCCAAACTGTACCTATGCAGCGCACGCGAAAAGCCCGGCAATGTGAAAAAGAGGTTGAAGCTATCTTGAAGCGATTCTCCGCCAAGCTCCGGCAGCAGGAGCAGACCTACCGCTCCCTGCATGATGCCGCCCGTTCCCTGCTTTCGCCAAAGGGGCGGGTGTTTCTGCTTTTTCTGTTGTTTTATAAGGTATTGACAAACTTCTTGTTCGTACCGGTGTTGCAGCTGATCTGGGCGCTGACGCTGCGGTTCGCGCCCATCCGCTACCTTAATAACAAGACCGCTTCCCGCATCTTTGCCTCCCCTGCCATCATCGGCTGCATCGCCGTGCTGGCGGTACTGGCAGCCTTCTGGAGCCTGTACGAGGTCGCCACGATGTTGCAACTATTGACGCGGGTGCGGCACGGCGAGCCGCTGCGGGCGGCAGCGGTGTTCCGGGATGCCTTTTGCAGCCTTGTGCGGGTGTTTTTGCCGCAGAATCTCCCGCTGCTGCTGTATGGCGCTGCCCTGATCCCGCTGACGAACTTTTTTCTTGCGGCAAACCATCTGACCCAGTTTGCCGTGCCGGAATACCTCTGGGGGCTGCTGAAAGCGCGCACTGCCAACCGTTTTCTATTTGCTCTGGCGGTGCTTTGCATACTGGCGCTGCTGCTGGATGGACTTGTGGTGCTGCCAAAGTTTCTGCTGGAGCGTAAAAGCTTTGGCTGTGCGTTCGCGGAGAGCCTGCGGGTTTTGCGCAGCCGTGCCGGGCAGCTACTTGCACTGGCACTGCGCTGGATGCTGACCGCCGCCGTGCGCACCGGGCTGATGCTTCTGTGCGGGGCTTTACTGTTCTATTGTGTCATCCTTGGTGTCGGCTTTGCCAGCACTGCTGCTCTGCTGGCGCTTTCCCGTGCGGCACTTCTGATCGAGCTGCCGTTCCTTTGCCTGCTCATGGACTGCGCTATGACGGCGGCGCAGAGTACCCTTACAGAGGTACTGTACGAAACGACCCGCCAGCCCGATACAGCACTGCCGACCGTTTCCGCTGCACTCCCTGCCCCGCACCGCGAGCAAACGGTACTGGCCGGGATGATGGCCCGCGCCGCGCTGGTCACCTGCGGCGTAGCAGCAGTGTATCTGCTGTTCCCGCAAACGCAGCCGCTGCAAAGCGTGCTGGGGCTTTCCGACCCGATGATCACCTACCACAGGGGGTACTCCTCCCGTGCGCCGGAAAACACCATGGCTGCCTTTGAGACGGCGCTGGAACACGGCAGCCCCCGCATTGAGCTGGACGTGCAGATGACCGCTGACGGCGTAGCGGTGGTGACCCACGATACCAGCCTGCGCCGGTGCACCGGCTGCAATGCCAACATCTACGACCTACCCTATGCGCAGGTGCAGCAGCTGGATGCCGGACGCTGGTTCCATCGGCAGTTCACGGGCTCCTATATTCCCACGCTGGAAGAGGTTCTGGCACTGTGCAAGGGCAAGGCTGAGCTGAACATTGAGATCAAGCCCAGCAGCTTTACGCCGACATTGGAAGCCGAAACGGTGCGGCTGATCCACGCATACAACTACGGTGCAGACTGCGTGGTCACCTCCCAGAGCTACGAGACCCTGTGCAAGGTGAAGGAACTGGACCCGGACATTACCACAGGGTATATTCTGGCGCTGGGCGTGGGCACCTACTACGACCTGCCTGCCGCAGACTTTTTCAGCGTGGAGTCCACCTTTATCACCGCCGGTATGGTGCAGCAGATCCATCTGCGCGGCAAGACCATCTCCGCATGGACCATCAACCGCCAGCAGGACGCCGAAAAGCTGCTGCAGCTGGGTGTGGATGACCTGATCACCGACAAGCCCGAGATCATTGCACCGCTGCTGGCACGGGACAAGGCACTGGACAACCGTCTGCTCTGGCTGCGAGATCAGATTCAGGAATTGTTTGCCGCCCCGGACGCTGAAGAAGCGATGGATGTAGAGGAGACGATCGAGGACGCCATCGAGGATCCCGAAGAGGTTTTGGAAGAGGCATAAGCAAAAAGCTTTTTACAGCAATACCGGGCAGCCTGTGGGTTGCCCGGTATTTGCATTTTCACGAACAAAAAGGAGCCGCAGCACCCTATTACAGGTACTGCGGCTCCCATTTTGTCTTTGGAAGTTTAGATTACTTCACCATGCTTGCAACTTCAGATGCGAAGTCGTCAGCACGCTTCTCCAGACCCTCGCCCTTGACAAAGCGGACGAACTTGACGATCTTGATCTCGCCGCCCAGATCCTTAGCGACCTTAGCGGTGTACTGAGCAACGGTCAGGTCGCCGTCCTTGACGAACTCCTGATCGACCAGGCAGTTCTCCTTGAAGAACTTCTTGATCTTGCCCTCGATCATCTTCTCCTTCACAGCCTCAGGCTTGTTAGCGGTCTTGGGATCCTGAGCCATCTGAGCCAGCATGATCTCCTTCTCCTTAGCCACGACCTCGGCGGGGACAGAAGCCTCGTCGACGTAGCCGGGGTTAGCAGCAGCGACCTGCATAGCGATGTCCTTGCCGTAAGCAACGAACTCGTCCTTAGCGTCGATGTCGTTGGTGGTCTCGAAGTTGACCAGAATGCCGTGGGTGCCGCCGCCGTGGACGTATGCAGAGCAAACGCCCTCGTAACGGGTGAAGCGGCGAACCTTGATGTTCTCCTTGATGACCAGGATCAGGTTCTTCAGAGCCTCGTCAACGGTCTCGCCAGCCTCGGTCTTGCAAGCCATCAGAGCCTCGACATCAGCGGGGTTCTGCTTCATGATGACCTTGGTGGCCTCCTTGACGAAGTCAACGAACTTGTCGTTCTTGGCAACGAAGTCGGTCTCAGCGTTGACCTCGATGACAACACCGACCTTGCACTCGGGGCAGTAGTCAGCGTAGACCATGCCCTCGGCAGCAACGCGGCTTGCCTTCTTGGCGGCGGTAGCCAGACCACGCTCGCGCAGGATCTCGATTGCCTTCTCGAAGTTGCCGTCAGCCTCGGTCAGAGCCTTCTTGCACTCCATCATGCCGCAGTCGGTCTGCTTGCGCAGTTCCATAACGTCCTTTGCAGAAATAGCCATTTTTGTAGTCTCCCTTACACGTTATTTCACGGGTTTGTTCTGTACAGCCAAAAATCAGGCGTTGGCAGCTTCCTCAGCGGGAGCCTCCTGGTTGCCCTGCTTGCCTTCCAGAACAGCGTCAGCCATAGCGCCAGCGATCAGCTTGACAGCGCGGATAGCGTCGTCGTTGCCGGGGATCACGTAATCGATCTCGTCGGGGTTGCAGTTGGTATCAACGATAGCCACGATGGGGATGTTCAGCTTGCGGGCCTCAGCAACAGCGATGCGCTCCTTGTGAGGATCGACGATGAACATAGCCTT
>CAKTCK010000003.1 GCA_934539245.1 uncultured Faecalibacterium sp. | reverse complement strand
CCGTGTTTTTCCAACACGAATATAGGTTCCGTTACAAGTTCTTTCGATATTGTTCAATTTTCAAGGTCCTGTGCGCCTCAGCCTTAGCGGCTGACGACTTGATTATTTTACCACAGAAGCGGTTTTTTGTCAAGCACTTTTTTGAGAAGCTATTGAAGTTTTGCGAACTTAAATCGTTCAGCAGTTTCTCGGTGCTAACCGGAACATTTGAACGTTCATTGGTTCTTTTCAAGGGCTTCCTGCTGAGCTTTCAGAAGTCATTCTTTTGTCTCAGCGCTTGGCGCTCAAGTATAATACCACACACCCCGACGATTGTCAACACTTTTTGACAAGTTTTTTCCAAATTCTTTGCGGGGAGGTTTAACTCCCTCAGTCAAAGCCTACGGCTTTGCCAGCTCCCTCGGAGAGGGAGCCTCTGGCGCGACGGGAAAGTTTGCAGCTAAAGCGGGAAGTGACTTGTCTGGAAGTACCCCTTTCGTCATCGCCTGCGGCGATGCCACCTTCCCCAAGGGGACGGCTTTTGGTGGTGGCGGCAAAGTTTCCGGCAGTGCCCAAAGGCGTCCCCTTGGGGGAGCTGGATTTGCGAAGCAAAGACTGAGGGGGTATTCCCGCAGCGCGCTCGCCCAAAAGAGTGAAGGCTTTTTGCCCCGGATCGGACTGTGAAAGTTAATTTTCGTGTATAATAACTGCCTTTTCTTGACAAGGCGGCGGGCAGAACGTATTATGGTGTCATCCCAGCATCCTGTATAAGATAGCTATACTTATTATATAAAGGAGAAGCACCATGTCCTGTGTCAACATCCGCGGCTGCCGCATCGGGGAGGGCCGTCCCAAGGTCATTCTGCCCATTGTGGGGCGCACCGAAGCTGCTATTCTGGAAAAGGCCGCGCAGTTTTCAACATTGCAAGCCGATTGCGTGGAATGGCGGGTGGATTGGTTCGAAAACTTTCAGTCCCCCGCTGCCATCGCCCGCTGCATACAGAAGCTACGGGTCGCCCTGCGGGACAAGCTTCTGCTGGTGACCTTCCGCACCAAGGCAGAGGGCGGTGAGCAGGCGCTCTCCCATCCCGAATACCTTGCCTTTCTGCGCCTGATCCTCGACACCGACTGCGCCGACCTGCTGGACATCGAGTTCTTCACCGCTGGGGCAGATCTGCCCCAGCTGGTGGAGCAGGCGCATTCCGCCGGGGTAGCGGTAGTGTGCTCCAGCCACGATTTTGTCAAAACCCCGCCCCGGGCAGAGCTCGTCTGCCGCATGGTGCAGATGCAGCAGGCCGGAGCCGACCTGCCCAAGCTGGCCGTGATGCCCCAGTGCCGCACCGATGTACTGGAGCTGCTGGCTGCCACCGCTGAGATGGCCGACCTTCACCCGGAAACACCGGTCATTACCATGAGCATGGGAGCGCTAGGCGCAGTGAGCCGTCTGTCCGGGGAGGCCTTTGGCTCCGCCATGACCTTTGCCAACCCCGGGCAGGCCAGTGCGCCGGGGCAGGTATCGCTGAACATCGTAAATGACGTGCTGGATGCACTGCATTTGTAATCAACAAATCGGAATTTGTGGAGGTGATTGATTGGAGGAATCGGAACTTTATAAAAAGCTTGGTATACTGACGAAGGACAAGGACAAATGGGAAGATAACATTCCGTATGTTTCGTCTCTCCTTGCACATGACTCCGTAAAGATACAGGCAAAGGCGCTATGGCTGCTTGGAGAGATGGGGCTTGAATATCCTCTGAAAGTGCAGGATGCAGTTCCGGCGATTGTTTTTTTCTGTGATAGTGAAGAGTCGCTTTTACGGGAACGTGCGGTTAATGCTCTCGGAAGAATCGGTCGCGGTAATTGTTGTGTGATTCAGCCGTATTGGACAGACTTGTTCCGTTTTGCATCGGATAACGAAGCCAATGTGCGCTTAAGTTTTATCTGGGCTTCAGAAAACATAGCTACAAACACTCCTGACATTTACGAGAATCATATGTCGGTGTTTGAAAAGCTTCTGCACGATGAGAATGACAAGGTCAGAATGGAAGCACCGGAAATATTCCGCGTTCTCGGTAAACGGAGACCGGAGTTCGTCCGACCATTTGTAGAGCAGTTACAGAGAATATCAGAAACCGATGACAACCGTGTCGTAAGAATCCACTGTCTGGGCGCAATTAAAGCGACAGTATCGAGGTAGTAAAATTCCAGTTTGCCGCACATCCTGCCTAAAACATAAACCGGAACGATCTTCCCTTTTTCGGGTGGATCGTTCCGGTTTTTATGTTATATTGAAAATCGTTTTATGCCAGCTTAGCTTCCAGACGGGTGCGGATGGCCTTGATAAAGCCCTCGCTGTCCACGGCGGTGGGGGTGATGCCCTCTGCCAGACCGCACAGGTCCTTGGTCATGATGCCCTCGTTCAGGGTCTGCAGGCTTGCAGCCTCCAGTGCCTCGCCAAAGTGCACCAGCTCCGGCAGGTTGTCCAGCTCGCCGCGCTTCTTGAATGCGCCCGACCATGCAAAGATGGTGGCCATGGGGTTGGTGGAGGTCTTTTCGCCCTTCAGATACTTATAGTAATGGCGGGTGACGGTGCCGTGGGCGGCTTCGTACTCGTACTTGCCGTCCGGGCTGACCAGCACACTGGTCATCATGGCCAGCGAACCAAAAGCGGTGGAGACCATATCGCTCATCACATCGCCGTCGTAGTTCTTGCACGCCCAGACAAAACCGCCCTCGCTGCGGATGACGCGCGCCACGATATCGTCGATCAGGCTGTAAAAATAAGTGATGCCGGCAGCTTCGAACTTTTCCTTGTACTCGGCGTCGTAGGTCTCCTGGAAGATATCCTTGAAGGTGTGGTCGTACTTCTTGGAGATGGTATCCTTTGCGCCAAACCACAGATCCTGCTTCACGTCCAGTGCGTAGTTGAAGCAGCTGCGGGCAAAGCTGCGGATGGAATCGTCCTTGTTGTACTGACCCTGCAGCACACCGGCACCCTCAAAGTCAAAGACGGTGGCACGCTGCTGGCTGCCGTCTGCGCCGGTGAACACCAGCTCTGCCTTGCCTGCACCGGGAATGCGGAACTCGGTGCACTTATACACATCGCCGTAGGCGTGACGGGCGATGGTGATGGGCTTTTTCCAGTTCTTGACCACCGGATGGATGCTGTCGATCATAATGGGTGCACGGAACACAGTGCCGTCCAGCACGGCGCGGATGGTGCCGTTGGGGCTCTTCCACATCTCGTGCAGCTTATACTCCTCCACGCGCTGAGCGTTGGGGGTGATGGTGGCGCACTTGACCGACACGCCGTACTTCTTGTTGGCGAGGGCGGCATCCATGGTCACCTGATCTGCGGTGGCATCGCGGTTGGGCAGACCCAGATCGTAGTATTCAGTCTTGAGATCCACAAAGGGGAGGATCAGCTCGTCCTTGATCATCTTCCACAGGATGCGGGTCATCTCGTCGCCGTCCATCTCCACCAGCGGGGTCGTCATCTTGATCTTTTCCATAGCAGGTTTCCCTTTCCTCTATTGGTTGTGTATTTTATGCCCCATGCAGGGGCGTTCCGGTTATTTGCGGTAGGCGGCAGCCAGCTTTTCAAAGGCGGGCAGGCTGCGCTTTACCTTTTCGGTGTCGATGCAGTAGGCAAGGCGCACATAGCCCTTTACCCCAAAGCTGTCGCTGGGCACCAGCAGCAGGTCGAACTCCCGGGCTTTCCGGCAGAAGGCGTTGGCGTCCTCTTCCAGTGCCTTGGGGAAGATATAGAAGGTGCCGCCGGGGCGTTCCACTTCAAAGCCCAGCGCGGTGAGCTTCTGGTACAGCAGCTCCATGTTGGTCTGGTAGACCGAAAGGTCACTGGTCACCTTCTGGCAGCGGCTGACTGCCCGCTGGATGATGCTGGGCGGGCAGTTGTGGCCGGTAAAGCGGGAGATCTGGCTCATCATGTCCACAAGGATGTCCTCCCCCTCGCACCCCGGGCGCACCGCCACATAGCCCAGACGCTCGCCGGGCAGGCTCAGGCTCTTGGAGTAGGAGAAGCAGGTCAGGGTGTGGGGATAGAACGCCGCCGGGTAAGGCACAGTCTTGCCGTCAAACACGATGTCCCGGTAGGGCTCGTCACTGACCAGAAAGATATTGTGGCCGTACTGGGCGCTTTTTTCGGTCAAGATCGCCGCCATGCGGGTCAGGGTATCGGCAGAGTAGACCACGCCGGTGGGGTTGTTAGGGGTATTGATAAGCACACAGGTAACCTTTTCGGTCAGCATCTGTGCAAAGGCTTCCAGATTGGGCTGGAAGGTGGGTGCCTGCGGGGGAACCACCCGCAGCACCGCGCCGGTGCCTGCCACATAGGGGCCGTACTCCGGGAAGTAAGGCGCAAAGGTCAGCACCTCGTCCCCGGGCTGGGTCACCGCCCGGATGGCATGGGCGATCGCACCCGCCGCGCCGGTGGTGGGGAAGATGTGCTTTTGCGCGTAGGGCAGACCGAAGGTCTCGGTCAGATGCTCTGCCACTGCGGTGCGAAAGCCCGGGTCGCCCTGACTGGGGCAATAGCCGTGCAGGCTTACCGGCTCTTCCTGTGCCAGCAGGGTCTGCATGGCTTCGGTGAACTCCGGCGGGCAGGGCACGCTGGGGTTGCCCAGTGAATAATCGAACACATTCTCGCTGCCGATCTGGGCAGCGCGCTGTCTGCCATACATGAAGGTCTCGCGGATGACGCTTTTGTTGTTCAGCATGGCGCGGTAGGTCTCGTTCAGCATACTACTTTCCCTCTGCTTTCCTTATATCGCAAAGCCTATGCGGGGCGGCTCCCCCTCATTTATGAGCCGCAGCCGTGTAGCTCTGTTCCAGCTTGATAATGCAGTTGTAGGCGGGGTCCTGTGCCTTGATGAACTGCTCCATCTGGGTCAGCAGCTCCACCTTATCCCCGGCATAACCCGCCGGGAGCACCAGATCAAAAAGCACATTGGTGTGGGTCTTTCCCGGCACGATGCGCAAATCATGCAGCGAGAGCGCCGGGTCCAGCTGACGCAGCTTTTCGGTCAGGCGGCTGCGCAGCACCCCCACGGCGGCGTCCGAGGTGACGATGGGGTCGTAGTGGATGGTCACCATCAGGTGGTCGTTTTTCATAAAGTCCCGCTCGATGTTGTCGATCAAGTCGTGCGCTTCCAGCGGGTCCTGCTCGGCGGGCAGCTCCACATGGATGGAGGCAAACTGGTGGCCGGGGCCGTAGTCGTGCACCATCAGGTCATGTACGCCCAGCACGCCGGGATAGCTCATCACAGTCTGTTCGATATGCTCCACCAGATCCTCGCTGGGACTTTCGCCCAGCAGCGGGCTCAGGGTATCCATCACCAGCCCCCAGCCGGAGATCAGGATGAACACCGCCACGCCCACGCCCATCAGGCCGTCCAGCACATCCCAGCCGGTCACCCGGCAGAGGATGGCAGCCACCAGCACGGCAGCGGTGCTCAGCACATCGTTGCGGCTGTCGGCGGCAGTGGCGATGAGGGTCTCCGAAGCGATGATGCGGCCAATGGTGCGGTTGAAGCTGCTCATCCACAGCTTGACCAGAATGGACACCACCAGCACTGCTACCGTCAGCCAGCCGAACTGCACCGGGGTGGGGTGCAGCACCTTGGTGACCGATTCCTTCAGCAGAGAAAACCCGATGCCCAGAATGGTCACGCTGACCACCAGCCCCGCCAGATACTCAAAGCGGGCGTGACCGTAGGGATGCTCGGCATCCGGTGCCTTGGCGGCCAGCTTGAAGCCCACCAGACTGACGATATTGGAGGAAGCATCCGAAAGGTTATTCAGCGCATCGGCAGTGATGGCGATGGAGCCGAACAGGGTGCCCACCACAAACTTGCCCAGACAGAGCAGGATATTGCACACCATGCCCACCACACTGGCCAGATTGCCGTAGGCGGCGCGGACGCGGGGGTCCTGCGGGGAATTGGGGCGGCGTATAAAAAGACGGATCAAAAGCTGCGTCATAAAGGCTCCTTTCGGGCTGCGCATTTTCAGCGCGTCCCAATTTCCTTCTAGTATAGCATTTTACTTTATGGTTTTAAAGGCGTTTCAAAAATTTCATCCCATTACGCCGGATATCAAACCGGGTTGCAGTACAAAAAGCCCCGGCGGCCGTTGCGGTCGCCGGGGCTTTTCGGAGATTTTGGGACTGTCTGTTCACAGTCTCTTGTAATTAAGGAGGAGTGCTCAGGTTTTTATCACAGGATCGGGCTTTCGAGGTCGCCGGTATCGGCGATGCCGTGCTTCTCGGCGTAGCCGGTCAGCATCAGGGTCAGAGCGCCGTCACCGGTCACGTTGCAGGCGGTGCCGAAGCTGTCCTGCAGGGCGAAGATGGCCAGCATCAGGGCAGTACCGGCGTTGTCGAACATCAAAACGCCGGTGATCAGACCCAGAGAAGCCATGACAGTGCCGCCGGGCACGCCGGGCGCGCCGATGGCGAAGATGCCGAGCAGCAGGCAGAACAGGATCATGGTACCGACGCTGGGCAGCTTGCCATACAGGATCTTGGAAACGGTCATGCAGAAGAACACCTCGGTCAGCACAGAGCCGCACAGGTGGATGTTGGCAAACAGGGGGATGCCAAAGCTCACCATGTCCTTACGCAGCACCTTGCTCTTGCGGGCGCTCTCCAGCGCCACACCCAGCGTAGCAGCACTGGACATGGTACCAACAGCGGTCAGGTAAGCGGGGCCGTAGTGGCGCAGCACTTCCCAAGGGTTCTTGCCGGAGTAAGCACCGGCCAGCAGGTACAGCACTGCCAGCCAGATGTAGTGACCAGCCATAACGATGACGATGATCTGCAGGAAGGCGGGCAGCTGATGGGTGATGGTGCCCTCGTAGCTCAGGCCGCAGAAGGTGGTGGCAATGTAGAAGGGCAGCACGGGGATGATCACCTTGCTCACGATGTCCAGCACGATGTTCTGGAACTCGGCAAGGAAATCGCAGGTCAGCTTGCTGTTGGTCCAAGTGGCAGCCAGACCCACCAGAACGCTCAGCACCAGAGCGCTCATAACGCTCATGATCGGGGGAATGTTCAGTTCAAAGACGACGCCCGGCAGCTCGCGCAGACCGGCAACGTTGTTGTCGATGGACAGGTGGGGGATCAGGCCGTAGCCGGCGCCCATGCTCATGAAGGCTGCGCAGACAGAGGACACATACGCGATGACGATGGCCACCGCCAGCAGGCGGGAGGCGTTTTTGCCCAGCTTTGTGATGGACGGAGCAATGAAGCCGATGATGATCAGCGGCACACAGAAGGTGATGAGCTGACCCATGATGTACTGCAGGGTCACCACAACGCCCATGACGCTCTCGTTGAATATCTGACCAAGGATGATACCAACAAAAATGCCCAGCAAAAGCCGGAAGGGCAGACTATTGAATAGCTTTTTCATAACTTTAGTACCTCTTTCTTTTTCCCCGGAAAGGGGCTGGGTGGGGAGACTTATTCCGTCTCCGGGAGGTGTTTGTTCAGCATCAGATCAAGGATCACGCTGTCGCTGGTGCCGTGGGTGCTCAGGGTGGCAAAGTTGTCCAGCGTATATTCCACATTGTGCTCCACGATGCCGTCGGTGCTCTGCACCCGCACGCCGCGCACACCCATGGCAGCTGCCTGACAGGCGGCATTGACGCAGGTGGAGATCTTCAGTGCGCAGTCGGCCTTTGCGCCGTCGCATACCATGCCGGTGATGTTGCCCACCATGTTCTGGATGGTGCAGCACACCTCGTGGTAGCCGCCGCCCAGCAGGTAGGCAATGCCGCAGGCTGCGCCGGTGGCGGCAACCGTTGCACCGCAAAGGTTGCTCAGACGGCCAAACTTTGCCTTGATGCGGATCGCAATCAGGTTGGAAAGGGTCACGGCGCGGAGCATCTTCTCCTCGTCGATGTCCAGCCAGCGGGCAGTAGCCACAACAGGCATGGTAGCCGTGATGCCCTGATTGCCGCTGCCGGAGTTTGCCACCACCGAGACCGGTGCGCCTGCCATGCGGGCGTCCGCACCGGCAGAAGCGATGACCATAGCGTTGGTGGTCAGGTCGCGGGTCATCAGACCCTTGCGGCAGTTCAGCTCCAGATTGCGGCCAATGGCAAGGCCATACTCCTTGGAAAGACCCTCGTTGCTGATGGTCGTGTTCACCTGTACGGCGCTGCGGATGATGTCGATGGGGTCATGCAGGGGGTCCAGTTCCTCGGTGCAGTAGTCCCAGATGGAGCGGACGGTCAGAAACTCTGCGATCTGCTCCGGGGTCACCACATCGCTGTCCCCTGCTGCGGCGGGGTCTGTGTGCTGCTTATCCAGCGTCGCCACGCCGTCCTGCTCCACCAGCACCACGTTGGTGTGCAGGTCCCGCACCACCGCGCGTCCGGTGTGGCCGTCCGAAGTGACAAGCACCTCAATGTAGAGCTTCTGCGGCACCTGTGCCACATCTACCTTGACCTTGCCTGCCCTGACAAGGGCTGCGGCTTCTTCCATCTGCTCCCGGGGCACATAGTTCATGACCTCCAGCAGGTGGACGGGGTCGCCGCCTACGGCACCAATGGCGGCGGCGTAATCCATGCCCTGATACGAGGTGCCCGGAATGCCCGCCGACATGGCGTTTTTGATAATGTTGATGCTGGCGCGGACGGTCACGGTCTCTACTCGCGTACCGCCTGCCTTGCGGAGTGCTGCGCCCGCCTCTGCGGCGGTGAGAGCGACTGCGCCGGGCTCCGTACAGCCCGTGGCAAGCTCCATCTCACTGTTCAGGATGCGAACGAACATCTGTTTATCCATTTGGTTCACCGTTTCTTTTCTTCCCGTGCGGGGGAACTTACTTTACAGCAATGCACTCGATCTCCAGCGGAGCGCCCTTGGGCAGTTTGCCCACCTGTACCGCGCTGCGCGCGGGGTAGGGCTGCTCAAAGTACTCACCGTACACCTTGTTCATCTCTGCAAAATCGTTGATATCCGCCAGAAACACCGTGGTCTTGACCACATTGGCCAGCGTCATCTCCTGCTGTGCCAGAATGGCTTGGATGTTCTTGAGGGACTGTGCCGTCTGGGCGGCGATGCCTTCCGGGATCAGGCCGGTGGCAGGATCAATGGGCAGCTGCCCAGACACATAGACGGTCTGCCCCGCAGCGATACCCTGCGAATAGGGCCCGATGGCGGCGGGAGCATTAGGGGTAACGATCACTTGCTTCATCCGATTTTCTCCTTTTCCATTTGTTGGGAAGGGCTGTCCTTCCCTTGCTGACACTATCCTAACGCAGTGAGAATATTTTGTCAATAATATTTTCTTATCATAAAAATAAATTGTCACGCACGACAAAAACACCCGAGAAATGTCATCAATTTGACGAATCAGATGGATACAACGCACCTTTTTATTGTAAATTTCTGTCATTTCTGCTATGATAGCAATAGAACACGCGTGATAATTTTTTCTCACGCTTTCCAACGGTATAGAAGAGGTGAACGGGATGGATGCAAGACTTGAGCCTTATCGCGTAGTGGTATCTTTTCTGGGCGAAGCGCTGGGCCCGGACTACGAGGTGGTGCTGCACGACCTTACCAGCGAGGACGGCACCATTGTTGCCATCGTCAACAACCACATCAGCGGACGCACCGAGGGCGCGCCCCTTTCCAACATGGCGCTGCGCTTCATTCAGGAGCGGATGTATGAAAAGCAGGATTATCTGGCGGGCTATCAGGGCGCGTCGCAGGCCAAAGGGCGGCTGCGCTCCTCTACCATGTTCATCAAGGACAACGGCCAGCTCATCGGCATGCTCTGCGTCAACTTTGATGCCGGCAAGTACAGCCGCATCGCACAGGAACTGCTCACCCTCTGCGGCGCGCATACCGAGCCCTCCTCTACCGGCATCGGGGTGGAAAACTTTGTCAGTTCCCTGCCCGACGCCGTACAGAACGCCATTGCCGAGGTGACCGGCAGCGCCGGGCTGCCGCCTGACCGGCTGACCATGGAAGAGAAGATCCGCATTGTGGAGTCTTTGCACCACGCGGGCATCTTTTATATGAAAGGCGCTGTCAGTGAGGTCGCCGCCCAGCTGGGCTCCTCGGAAGCCACCATCTACCGCTACCTGAGCAAACTGAAGTAACGCTCCTCAACAGCGCAAGCCCGGAAGGTTGCAGACCTTCCGGGCTTGCGTTTATTTTTTCTCAGCAGCCTTCTTTTTCAGCCAGCTTACGGCCCATGAGCACGCCCATGACCGAAGCCATCATCAGACCGCGCGTCCAGCCGGAGGAGTCGCCCAGACAGTGCAGACCCTGAATGTTGGTGTCGAGGTTCTCGTCCATCTTCACCTTGTTGGAGTAGAACTTCAGCTCCGGGCTGTACAGCAGCGTCTCGTTGGCGGCAAAGCCGGGCACGACCATATCCAGCATCTTGATGAACTCGATGATGTTGGTCATGGCACGGTAGGGCATGGCGGCGGTGATATCACCCGCCACGGCGTCCTTCAGCGTAGGCTTCACGTTGGACTGTGCCAGCTCCTTCTGCCAAGTGCGCTTGCCGTCCAGAATATCGCCGTAGCGCTGCACCATGATGTGGCCTGCGCCCAGCATATTGGTCAGCTCGCCCACCTTTTGCGCGTAAGCGATGGGCTGGTTGAAGGGCTCGGTAAAGTTGTGGGACACCAGAATGGCAAGGTTGGTGTTCGGGCTCTTCTTTTCCTTGAAGCTGTGGCCGTTGACCACCGCAAGGTCGTTGTCGTAGTTCTCCTGCGCCACAAAGCCGCCGGGGTTCTGGCAGAAGGTGCGCACCTTGTTCTTCCACGGTTTCGGGTAGCCGATGAGCTTGGACTCATACAGCACCTTGTTCACCTTTTCCATCACCTCGTTGCGGCACTCCACGCGCACACCAATATCCACGGTGCCGGGCTTGTGGGCAATGTGGTGCTCTGCGCAGAGCTTTTCCAGCCAGTCTGCGCCGCGGCGTCCGGTGCCGATGACCACCTCGTCCGCATACACAGGCAGCAGGCTGTCGCCGTCCTTCAGCAGCACGCCCTTGCAGCCTTCCTCTTCCAGAATGATGTTCTCGCACTCGGTATTGAAGCGCATCTCCACGCCGTTGTCTGCCAGATAGTTCTGGATGGCCAGATACAGCTCCTGCGCCTTCTCGGTGCCCAGATGGCGGATGGGGCAGTCCACCAGCTTCAGACCCGCGTGGATGGCGTTTTTGCGGATCTCCTTGATGTCCTCACCGGTGTAGATGCCCTCCACATGAGGATCTGCGCCGAACTCCAGATAGATCTTATCGGTGTAGTCGATGAGCTCCTGCGCAAACTCCTCCCCGATGAGGGTGGGCAGGTCGCCGCCCACCTCGTAGGAAAGGCTCAGCTTGCCGTCCGAAAACGCGCCCGCACCGGAAAAGCCGGTGGTGATGGCGCAGGTGGGGCGGCAGTTGACGCAGTGGCCTACCTCTGCCTTGGGGCAGTGGCGCTTTTCCACCGGCTTGCCCTTTTCCACCAGCAGCATCTTCTTTTTGCTGCCGTGGCGCAGCAGCTCCACAGCGGTAAAGATGCCGGCAGGGCCCGCACCCACGATGATCAAATCGTACTTTTCCATGATTTTGTTCCTTTTTTCCTTTCTGTTTTGACAGGAGCTTACTCCCGCTCCTCCTGTTCCACGGTGGCACTCTCGTCCACATGGTCCAGCTCCACGGCGGTAGCTTCCGCGTCAGTGCGGGTCACGTCCGGGGCAACAACGCCGTCCCCGTTCAGGTCCTCACCGGCGATGGCTTCCAGCACGGACTGGGTCTCCGGGTGCAGCTTGGCAAAGCGGCGCACCGCAAGGATGGTGTACAGGGCGCTGAGCAGGTTGATGGCACCCTCCACGATCAGGATGACACCGATAGCCATCACCAGCGTTTCCATGGCACCGAAGGGGTTTGCGATCAGCACCACGCCCAGCACCACGCTGAGCACCGGCAGCAGCAGAAAGCCCTTCCAGCTGTCGTAGCCGCAGCGGCGCAGATCCAAAGCGTTCTGCACCCGGCCAATGGCGTCAAAGATGACGAACAGGCCGAACACGATGGGCAGGATGCTTACCACGATATCGCTGCGCAGCAGCAGAAAAACGCCCAACGCAAGGCAGACAAGGCCGGAGATCAGGGTAAGCTGGCTCTGGAACACCCCGCGCTCCACCACAAAGTAGCGGATCAGCTGCACCGCTGCACAGGCCAGCACCACGCCGCCCAAAGCGTAGCAGACGATGTTCAGCGCCGTGCCGGGCTTCATGACCAGAAAAATGCCCAGCCCGACATACAGCAGGCTCATGAAAATCAGGTTCCACTTCAGCTTTTTTACCATAGAGATCACGTTCCTTTCGTTTGCAGGGCCGCTGCCCGCACCCGGGTCAGTGGTACAGGGGTGCGATGGTGGTCTTGTTGATACGGGCATAGAAGGCCAGACTCATCAGGATGCTGACGACTTCCGCAATGAGGAAGGCCCACCAGACATTGTTGACGCTGCCGGTCTGTGCCAGCAGCCACGCTGCCGGCAGCAGCACGAACAGCTGACGGCAGACCGAAACGATCAGGCTGAAAACGCCGTTGCCCAGCGCCTGAAACACCGAGCTGAGCACGATGCTGACGCCTGCCAGCAGGAAATGCAGGCAGATGATGCGCATGGCCGGGATGCCGATGGCAAGCATGGCATCGCTGGCGGCAAAGATGCTCAGCACCAGCCCGGGCGCGAACTGGAAGATGCAGAAGCCTGCCAGCATGATGCCCTCGGCGTAGCACACCGCCAGCTTGATGGTCTTTTTCACACGGTCCGGTCTGCGGGCACCGTAGTTGTAGCTGATGATGGGCACCATGCCGTTGTTCAGGCCGAAAATGGGCATGAACACAAAGCTTTGCAGCTTGAAGTAGACGCCGAACACCGCCACTGCCGTAGCCGAGAAGGCCATCAGGATCAGGTTCATGCCGAAGGTCATCAGGCTGCCCACGCACTGCATGGCGATGCTGGGCAGACCCACGGTGTAGATGCGGCCGATGGCCTTGGCACTGGGGCGGAAGCCCTTGAAGCTGATCTGGATATCCGGGTTTTTGCGGGTGTTGAAGTACAACGTCATGCCTGCGCCGCAGAACTGGCCGATGACCGTTGCCACCGCCGCACCGGTGGTGCCGGACAGCGCCTCGCCGCAGTAGCCGAAGATGAAGATGGGGTCCAGAATGATGTTGACCACGGCACCCACCAGCTGGCTGATCATGCTCAGATGGGTGCGGCCGGTGGCGGCCAGCAGCTTTTCGCCCATGGTCTGGGTGAAAATGCCCAGACTGAAGATGCAGCACACCGCGAGATACCGGATGCCCTGCTGCGCGATGACGGGGTCACTGGTCTGGGCGTAGAAGTAGGGCTTCATGCAGGTAAGACCGATGACAAAAAACACCGCAAAGCTGCACAGGGAAAGGAAGATGCCGTTTTCTGCGGTGGTGTTGGCGCGGCTCTGGTTCTTTTCGCCAAGGCTCTTGCTCAGCAGAGCATTCACGCCCACGCCGGTGCCCACGCCCACGGCAATCATGACATTCTGCAATGAAAATGCCAGCGATACGGCGGTGAGGGCGCTCTCGCTGACATGGGACACGAACACTGAGTCCACCACGTTATACAGCGCCTGCACCAGCATGGAGATCATCATCGGGATGCTGAGTTTCAGCAAAAGGGGGTTGATCTCCATGGTGCCCATGATATTTTCCCGCACCTCGGCGGGTGCGGTCTGCGATTGATTTGTTTTCACGATTTCTCCTTGCCGGAAACGTGGGCAGGGCGCAGAAGCGCCCTGCCCACGTTCTGTTGTTGTTTATTGGGTCTTGCCGGGGGTCACAGCGTCTTTTCCTTTGCGGCGGCTGCGTCTAAGATCATCTTCACGCAGGTCTCGCGGCCAAGGGCGGCGTTGATGGCCAGATCGTAGTTGTGGGCATCGCCCCAGCGGTTCTGAGTGTAGTAGTTGTAGTAGGCCGAGCGGTTGCGGTCGGTCTTTTCCACCTCTTCCTTGATGCCCTTTTCGTCCTTGGCTTTTACCAAGGGGTTCGTCTTGGCGTACTGCAGGCGCCACTCCTTGGGTGCATACACGAACACCCGCAGCACGTCCTTGCGCTCCCGCAGGACGTAGTCACCGCAGCGGCCAAGGATCACGCAGGGGCCTTCCTCGGCCAGCTGCTTGATGATACGGCTCTGCAGAATGAACACCTGATCGCCCAGCGGCAGCTCGTTGCCCATGGTGTACAGGCTGTACAGCAGGCTGTGGGTATGCCGTTTCTCGCTGGCGGCAACAGCCTCCTCCGACAAGCCGGAGTTCTTTGCTGCCATGGTGATCAGCTCCTTGTCGTAAAGCTTGATGCCCAGCGCATTTGCCACGTCCTCTGCGATGTAGCGTCCGCCGGTGCAGTACTCACGGCCCAAAGTGATGATCGTCTTTGCCATAATGTGTTCCTCCTGTTTCATATATCGCCCTGAAAAAAGCTTACGGCTGTGCCGGGGCGTCCCCGGTCTGGCCGCTGGCTTGGGGGTCTGGCGTTGCAGATGCGGGCTTCGGCTTCGGCAGCCGTGCCTCTGCCACCCGCATGGTGCCGGTCTGGTCCACTGCATACACACTGCAGCGCCCGCCTGCGGCCAGCAGCTCCGGCGGGAACTGTACCCCGCCGTCCTCGGTGCGGGTACAGCGCAAAAAGGTGCGGTGGGCGGTGGTGGCGTGCGCCACGCCGTCGTGGGGCGCGCAGGCGATCCAGCCGGAAAAGTTTTCCGGCAGATCTGCGGGTTCTCCCCGCCGCTCAAAGTAGTAAACGCCCGGCTCGGTTCCGGCGCGCAGATCGCAGCGCAGCCGCCGGGGACGGTCGGCCTCGGCCTGACGCTGCTTTGGCCGCAGGGCAATGGCCTTGCCGGTAAAGTAACGCATAAAATCCACCAGCGCCATGGTGCAGTTCACTGCGCCGTCGGTATCGGCGGTGGGGTCGTTCAGCAGCACAAAATCTGCCATCACGGCGTCATCGTGGCCAAAGCCGCGCAGCCCCATCCACAGCCGCACCGGGTCGCGCTGGCCGCGCACCCGCCGCTCCACCTGCACTGCCACCGAGCAGCCGTCGTGGATCTGCTCCCGCAGGTCGGCAAGGTCCATCCACGCCTGCCAGCAGGGGTAGCCGCAGCAGCCTGCGGCGGCGGCAGCAAAGGCGGTGTTGCCGGTGCTGCGGGTGCTGCCGTCCTCCATGGCGTAGGCCACTTCCTCCGGCAGGATATCCTCGCCCCAGCGGTTCATCAGCGCCGCCATGACCAGCGGCAGGTCCATCTCCCGCCCAAAGCTGGGGTCGTGGGCGGAAAGGCAGTATTCCGGCAGATAGAGCCGCCGGTTCAGCGGGTGGCCGTTGTGCTTTTCCCACGCAAGGGGACGCACCGCCGCCGCCAGCAGACGCACCGCCGGGGTGACTTTATCGTTGTTGGTGGAAAGGTTCACCTGCAATTGCACACCGGTGCCGCCGCCCGGGGCGGCTACCGTGACGGTATCGCCCATCAAAAAGATCATGCCGTCCTCGCTGTGGCTGGACACGCTGCACCGGGGGTAATCCGGGGCCCACTTGCCAAAGCTCATCCAGCCCGTCCACGCCCCTGCCGCATATACCCGGCAGCGCACCTCCACCATGGTGTCCCGGGGTGCGTGGGCGTTCCAGCTGACGTTCAGGTTGCAGAAGGCCGGCATGGCAAACTCCGGGGTGGTGTAGCTGCCGTACAAAAGGCTGCGCCCGGCTACGCTGTCCAGCACCAGTGCGCCGTTTTCCAGCGCAACGTTGTCCAGCTGCCCGCGGGAAAAAGTCTCTGTCCCCTGCAGCACAAGATTATTCCGTTGTTCCATGGGACATCACTCCTTTCCGCAGTGTCAGCGCTTATTCCTCCGGGGTGTCGTCGTCGGCGTAGTCCTCTTTCAGGGCGGCCTCCAGCTCGGCGTCCTTCATTTTGCGGATGTTCTCCTCAATGTGGAACACCCGGTCAATGTCGCCGTACACGATCTGGCAGGACACCTCGGTGACGAACCAGAAACCGAAGATCAGCATCAGGAAAAGACCCAGCGGCATACACAGGATCACCACGCCCCAGAACAGCACCTGCACGATGGCGGCAGCCAGTGCATGGGGCAGAAAGGCGATCATGCAGTTGATGCTGTTTTTTAAGGTCAGGCTCAACGGCTGGTCCAGCAGCACCACCTGCGGCCACATATAGGCAAACAGCATCTGGAACAGCACCAGATTGAGCACCGTAGCCACCCACAGCGGGATGCCCACATTGGTGCCGTGGTACAGCATATTGAAGCAGAAATAGACGAGGAAGATCTGCAGCGTGACCACCACGGTGTACAGCACACCGGGCACAAGGCTGGCCTTAAAGTTGCGCTTGAACGCCTTGCGGTAGGTCACCCACCAGTAGCCCGCCTCGTCGCGCAGCGCGCGCAGGACGGTATCATACATTCCGGCCAGTGCCGGGCCCGCCAGCAGACCGCCCACGGCGGCGCTGCCCAGCATCACCGGCAGGCTGTTCTGCAAAAAGCCGATGTACACTAAGCAGATGGCCGGGGCAAACCCGATGCAGGTCAGCAGGTTTGCAAGGAACATGCCGTTCATATCACGGCCTACAAGCTCAAAAAAACGGCCGATGCCAGTCTTGCGGGGGGCGTCCTTTTCGACGCCCTTACCGGCCTTGAAATCGTTGGCAGAAGGAAAAAGACCCATAATAACTGCGGTACCTCTCTTATGTTTTTGACCGGCACCGCAGGCGTTTTGTCTGGAAAGTGCCATTGTGCTAACTTTACAGATATAAATATACCTGTATTTTGTCAACTTTGCAAGATACAACCGGGGCTAATTGTAAAAAAATATTTATCTCTCCCTTTTTTGCGCAAAGTGTGCTACAATGACAATGGCATTTTTTGCAATAGGAGGAAACCACTATGAGCATTCTTCGCACCATTGCGATGTTTATTTATCTGTTCGGATACATGATCCTGCATTACGGCATCCTGCGCCGCGCCGAGCGCGCCGCAGCCGCCGGAGATACCGCCACCGTGGAGCAGATTGTGAATCAGCATATCCCCCGCTGGAGCCGGGGCATCTTAAAGGTGACCGGTGTTTCCCTGTCGGTGGAAGGACTTGAGAACATCCCCAAAGACCGCCCCTGCGTGTTCGTGGCGAACCACCGCAGCTACTACGACATCCCCCTGCTGCTGGCCGGGCTGGAAAAGCCCCACGGCATCCTTGCCAAGGAAGAGCTGGAAAAGATCTTTCTGCTCAACCGCTGGATGAAGCTGCTGGGCTGCGTGTTCGTGCAGCGTGACGATGTGCGCGCCTCGGTGCGGGCACTGAACGATGCCACCGCCATCGTGGAGGGCGGCCGCAGCTTCGTCATCTTCCCCGAGGGCACCCGCTACAAGGGCGAAGAGGGTGGCGCAGGCGAGTTCAAGGCCGGTGCCTTCCGCATTGCGGTCAAGACCGGTGCCCCGGTGGTGCCTGTGGCTGTGACCGGTGCCCGCGCCCTGTTTGAGAGCAACGGCAACCGCTGCCGCCCGGGCAGCGTGCGCATCAAGATCATGCCCCCTATCCAAACCGCCGGCATGAGCAAGGCCGAGCAGAAGCAGCTGCCCGATGCCGTGCGCCAGAGCATCCTGGCTGCACTGAAGTAACAGCTTTTAATCACCGTTTCACTTAAAGGCTTCCCCCGGACGGGGGAAGCCTTTTGGAAATATCTTTACACTACTGCCCGACCGCATCACACAGGAGAACGATTTTATGGCAAGCTACCGTTACGAACGTGACATCGACCCCAAGGACCTCAAGCCCCGCAAGGAGCGGCAGTACAGCCGCAAGGAGCGCTGGGCAAACTGGTGGGACTACAATCTGAAATGGGTGCTCATCTTCGGCATTGCCGGTGCGTTCGTGGCGTACTGCTTTATCGGGCAGTATTTCCTGACCACCCACCCGGATTATAACGTGGCGGTGGTAAGCCCCTACTACCTGCCCGAAGCCACCGTCACCGCCCTGCAACAGCAGCTTGCCGCCTATGGCGAGGACTGCAACGGAGACGGCAAGGTGGTGGTAAAGATCAACCAGTACACCATGGCTTTCAACAGTGAGGACTCGGACGCCTATCTGGACATGGCGGGCACCACCAAGCTTTCCACCGATATCCAGAGCTCCCTCAGCTCCATCTTTATCCTTTACGACCCCGCAGGCTTCCAGCAGACCACCGGCACTTTGCGGTATCTGGACGGCCATCTGCCCAAGTCCGACGCCGACAGCGACTGGTGGAACATGGTCTACCGCTGGACGGACTGCCCGGTGCTGACCGGAATGGAGCTGGGCAGCTACACCTCGGACGCGGTGCAGAGCGCCAGCGGCGACAGCCAGCAGCTGCTGGCAGATTACTATATCGGCATCCGGGGCGCATGGCTGAAGGAATCGGCTTCCCTGCTGGAAAACAGCGAGCCCCTTTGGGCAAACCTGACCGCCGGGGCAGTCTCCACCGCCGGGGAGGGACACTAAAGATGCGCTTCCGCATCAAAATCGGCGGCCCTGCCGCCCGTTTCACCTTTGACCGCACCCCCAAACCCCAGCCGCCCGCGCCGCCCGTCCTCCGCGCCGCAGACCTTGATAACCCCTACGGGCGCTACTACGGCAAAGCCCGCAGCTGGGAGGATATCTTGAAAAATAAAACAGCAGATTGACCCGGGCTGCCGCACAGCATTTTGTGCGGCAGCTTTTTTGTGGAACAGATTGCCTGAACTGCACTCCGTGGGGAAAATACGCCCTCTCAGGCGCTCCCGCGCCAGCTCTCCCAAAGGGAGAGCCAAGGGCTAAGGCTCGTTGCTGAAGCTTTAGGAGCAATGATAAAGTTCCCGGAAGTGCTCTTGGCTCTCCCTTTGGGAGAGCTGGCAAGCCCGACAGGGCTTGACTGAGAGGGCGCGTGTCGTTAGCTCTGCCACTAAAGTGTCAGGTGCAATGAGAAAGTTTCCGGGAGCGCCTGAGAGAGTTCGTCTTTTCTGTTTTCTATTTTCGTCTTTTTACCCATGGCTGATTTGAAATTTTCTCCACCCTCAAATGGAGGGCGGTTTGTTGTTTCTCTGTCCCGGTTATGGTATACTTACTAGGTATCCCCGCAAAAACCGACCAAAAAGGATGTGACCCCATGGACGCACTGGAACAAGCCCGTGCCGAGATCGACACGGTGGATGCGCAGCTGGCTGCGCTGTTCGAGCGCCGGATGGCTGCCGTTTTGCAGGTAGCCGAATATAAGCGGGCGCACGGTCTGCCCATCTACGATGCCGCCCGGGAGGCCGCCGTGCTGGAAAAGGCCGCAGCCCGCATTCAGCAGCCCGTGCTGCGCCCTTACTATAAAGACCATGTCCAGCACATGATGGACATCGCCAAGCAGTACGAGGCCGCTGCGCTGGGGCAGAACCGCGCCGCCTATCAGGGAGTGGAAGGGGCGTTTGCCCACATTGCTCTCAAGGCGCTGTTTCCCCACGCCGAAGCCGTGAGCTATTCCACATGGGACGAGGTGTTTGAGGCTGTCGCCTCCGGCGAAGCTGCCCACGGCGTAGTGCCCTTTGAAAACAGCCACGCGGGGGACGTTTCCGCCGTGCTGGACCTGTGTTATAACCACCCGGAGCTGTGGGTGGTGGACGTATACGACCTGCCCATCTCCCAGAACCTTCTGGTGCTGCCGGGCACCCAGCTTTCCCAGCTGCGCACCGTGTACAGCCACCAGCAGGCCATCGCCCAGAGCGAGACCTTTTTAAAGCAGTTCCGTCTGCCCGCCACCGCCATGGCGAACACCGCCATGGCTGCAAAGTTCGTGGCAGAAAGCAAAGACCCGACAAAGGCCGCCATTGCCAGCGCCGAAACTGCCGCCCTGTACGGACTGGAAATTCTGGTGCCCAACATCAATACCGACGGCGACAACACCACCCGGTTCATTGTGCTCAGCCGCGAAAAGCCCACGGCGGGCAACCGGTTCTCCCTGCTGTTTACCGTGGACAACAAGCCCGGCAAGCTGGCAGAGGTGATCCAGGTCATCGGTGCCAGCGGCTTTAATATGGAGTCCATCAAGAGCCGCCCCATGCCGCACGTCCCCTTTGAATATTATTTTTACGTAGAGCTGGTGGGCGATGCCGCCGCCGGCGAGACCGCCGCGCTGCTGCGCGAGCTTGACCGCACCTGCCGGACGGTGCGGCTGTTAGGAGTGTATACAAAATGAGTGATTTTATCGGAACCAAGCTGACCATGAATCTGGGCGAGCGCAGCTACGACATCATCGTCAAGCGCGGCTCGCTGGAAAACCTGTATCAGTTCGCCCGGCTGGACCGCCGGGTGGCGGTGGTCACCGACAGCGGTGTGCCCGCGCAGTACGCCCAGATGGTAGCCGACCAGTGCAAGGATGCCACCATCATCACCGTGCCGCAGGGCGAGGCCAGCAAGAGCTTTAAAATTCTGGAGACCGTGCTGCGGCAGATGCTGGACTTCGGCATGGGCCGGGGCGACCTTGTGGTAGCCGTGGGCGGCGGCGTGGTGGGCGACCTTGCCGGGTTTGCCGCTTCCATCTACATGCGCGGCATCGACTTTATCAACTGCCCCACCACCACCCTTTCCATGATCGATTCCTCCATCGGCGGCAAGACCGCCGTGGATCTGGGCGACACCAAAAACATCGTGGGTGCCTTCTGGCAGCCAAAGCTGGTCATCGTGGACCCGGACACCCTGTCCACCCTGCCCCGCCGCCACTTCATCAACGGTCTGGCAGAGGCGGTCAAGGCTGGTCTCTTGGCTGACCCGGAGCTGTTCTCCATCTTTGAAAAGGAGGACGTGGACGACCGCATCGGCGAGATCATCTGCCGCAGCCTGCGCTTTAAAAAGAGCATCGTGGAGCAGGACGAGACCGAGCAGGGTATGCGCAAGGCGCTGAACTTCGGCCACACCATCGGCCACGGCATCGAGGCCGTAAAGGGCATCAAGGGACGCCGCACCACCGGCCTGTTCCACGGCGAGTGCGTGGCGCTGGGGATGCTGCCCATGATCGAATCCAAGGCATTGCAAAAGCGGGTGCGCAATGTGTACCGCCGCTTAGGGTTGCCCACCCGCACCGCCTACGATAAGGAAAAGGTGCTGGCCGAGATGCTGCACGACAAAAAAGCACAGGACGGGCAGATCACCATCATCAAGGTGCCCGGCCTTGGCTGCTGGCGCGCCGAGACCATCCCTGTGGAGGGGCTGCGCCCGCTGCTGGGCATGGAGGACTGACCCATGAAAAACACCTTTGGCAGCGACCTTTCGCTGACCATCTTCGGCGAGAGCCATGGCCGCGCCGTGGGCGCGGTGCTGGACGGCATGGCCGCCGGTGTGCCGGTGGACGAGAGCTTTCTCGCCGCCTGCATGGACAAGCGCCGTGCCCGGGGCGACGGCCTTTCCACCCCCCGGGTGGAGGCGGACGCGGTGCAGCTGCTGTCCGGTGTGGTGAACGGCCACACCACCGGCACCGCCATTGCCCTGATGATCGAAAACCAGAACACCCGCAGCGGCGACTACGCCAAGACCGCCGACCTTCTGCGCCCCGGCCACGCGGACTTTACCGCCTACGCCAAGTACCACGGCTTTCAGGACGCCCGGGGCGGCGGGCACTTTTCCGGCCGGGTGACTGCCGCCCTTGTGGCAGGCGGCAGCATCGTGCTGGCCGCACTGCAGCGGGCGGGCATTGATATCACCACCCACATCGCCCGGTGTGCAGGTCTCACTGATACCCCCTTTGCGCTGGACGACCCCGCCGCCCTTGCGGCACAGGTGGGGACGCTTACCGCCAAGACCGAGGGCTTTGCGGTGCTGGACGCCGCCGTGGAAGAGCCCATGAAGGCCGCCATCCGCGCCGCAGGTGCCGAGGGCGACAGCGTGGGCGGCGTGCTGGAAACGGCCATCCTCGGCCTGCCCGCCGGCATCGGTGAGCCCTACTTTGACAGCGTGGAGAGCGAGATCGCCCACTTGGCCTTTTCCATCCCGGCGGTCAAGGGCATCGAGTTCGGCACCGGCTTCGGCTTTGCCGGGCTGCGCGGTTCGGAGGCAAACGACGCTTTCCGCATGACGGCAGAGGGCGCGGTTGTCACCGCCACCAACCACAACGCCGGCATCAACGGCGGCATCGCCAACGGAATGCCGGTGGTGTTCCGCACCGCCGTCAAGCCCACCCCCAGCATCTACAAGCAGCAGGACACGGTGGACTATATCGCCAAAAAGGACGCACAGCTGTCCATTCAGGGACGGCACGACCCCTGCATCGTGCCCCGGGCCGCCATTGTGCAGACCTGCGCCGCCGCCCTTGCGGTGGGCGATCTGCTCACCGCCCGGTACGGTGCCCGGTGGATGACCGACCCCACCGGCTACCGGAAGGAGGACTGAGATGGAATACGGACTCATCGGCGGCAAGCTGGGACACTCCTACTCCAAGACCATCCATGAGCTGCTTTGCGGGTACAGCTACGAGCTGTGCCCCCTGCCCACCGAGGCAGATGCCCGCGCCTTTTTGCAGCGGCGGCAGTTCAAGGCCATCAATGTGACTATCCCCTATAAAAAACTGGTGATGGAGTACTGCTCCTTCATCGACCCCCGCGCCCGCGCCATCGGTGCGGTGAACACGGTGGTCAATAAAAACGGTCTGCTCTACGGCTACAACACCGATTATTCGGGCTTTGCCCACCTGTGCGAAGCCCACGGCGTAGAACTTGCGGGCAAGACCGTGCTCATTTTAGGCACCGGCGGCACCCACAACACCACCCGCGCGGTGGCACTGGACAAGGGCGCGGCCAAGGTGCTGACGGTCAGCCGCACCCCTGACCTGGAAAAGGGCGAGCTGAGCTACGCCGAAGCCGTGCACAGCGGCGCACAGGTGGTGTTCAACACCACCCCCGCCGGGATGTACCCCAACGTGGGCGTGTGCAGCTTGGACGTAGCTGCCATGCCCGGGCTGGAAGCCGTGGTGGACGTGGTCTATAACCCCAACAAGACGGAACTCATTCTCCGCGCCGAGGAAGCCGGTGTGCCGGTGGCTGTAGGCGGGCTGGAGATGCTGGTGGCACAGGCGGTGTACGCCGCCGAATACTTCCTGGACCGCAAGTTCGGAGACGCCCCGGCTGAGGTGCGGCGCATCACCGCCGCGCTGCGCCGCGAGACCCTGAACATCGCCCTTGTGGGCATGCCCTCCTGCGGCAAATCCACCCTTGGCCGGCTGCTGGCAAAGCAGCTGGGCAGACCCCTTGTGGATCTGGACGAGGAGATCGTCAAGGCAGACGGGCGCAGCATCCCGGATATCTTTGCCGCCGAGGGCGAAGAGGGCTTCCGGGCAAAGGAGACCGCGCAGATCGCCCGCTTCGGCAAGGAAAAGGGGCTTGTACTCTCCTGCGGCGGCGGCGCGGTGAAGCGGGCAGAGAATGTCCGCGCCCTGCGCCAGAACGGCGTGGTGCTGTTCATCGACCGGCCGGTGGAAGCGCTGGCTGTGGGCGGCGACCGCCCGCTTTCCTCCAGCGCCGAAGCGCTTCGCACCATGGAAGCCCAGCGCCGCCCGCTGTACCTTGCCGCCGCAGACGCGGTGGTCCCCAACACCGGCACGCTGGCCCAGACGCTGGCAGCTGCACAGGAGGCACTGGATGAAATTTTTGATTCTTAACGGGCCCAACATCAATCTGGCCCGCTGGTCTGAGCCCGGCGTGCCGGGTGAGGTGGACTACACCGGCCTGATGGACTATGTGCAGGCGGGCTGCGACCAGCTTGGCATCGAGACGGATATCTGCCAGTCCAACCACGAGGGCGATCTCATCGACGAGATCCAGTCCGCCTCGGGGCGGGTGGACGGCATCGTGCTGAACCCCGGCGGCTACGCCCATTACAGCGTAGCCATTCTGGACGCGCTGCGGCTGTGCAGCGTGCCCGCCGTAGAGGTGATGCTGGACGCCCCGGACGAGCGCGAGCCCTTCCGCAAAACGGACGTGGTGTCCTTTGGCTGTCAGGGACATTTTATCGGCGAAGGCCCGCAGGGCTACCTGCACGCCTGCATCTGGCTGGCGCAGCTGCTGCGCACCGACGGCTCCAGTAAGGCGCATATCGTGATGTAAAAGACGAACCCTCTCAGTCATCGCTGCGCGATGCCACCTCTCCCAAAGGGAGAAGCAAGAGCACTACCAGAAGCTTTCTCATTGCTCCTAAAACTTCAGCAACGAAGCCAACGGCGTGCGCCCTCTCAGTCACCTGCGGTGACAGCTCTCCCAAAGGGAGAGCCAAGAGCACTGCCGGAAACTTTCTCATTGCTCCTAATGCTTTAGCAACGAGCCTTAGACCTTGGCTCTCCCTTTGGGAGAGCTGGCGCGGGAGCGCCTGAGAGGGCGTGCCCGTTACCACAAAGGAAGTCGTTCATGAAACACGCCACAGTCAACAAAAATTATAAAATGCTTGGCACTGCACGCACTCTGCGCCGCACATCTACTGCGCAAGAGCGAAAGCTTTGGTATCTGTTTCTGCGTGATTATCCTGTAAAAATCTACAAGCAACGGATCATTGAATCCTTTGTCGTTGACTTTTACTGTGCACAGGCACGGCTTGTGATCGAACTGGACGGTTCCCAACACTATACCGAGCAGGGCAAGGCTTACGATGCAGAACGAAGTGCGGTTCTTGAACAGTATGGGTTACTGGTTCTCCGTTTTGCAAATAACGATGTGGACAACCATTTTAATGCCGTCTGTGCACAGATAGACAATACCATTCAAAGCAGACTTCAATCTTAAAAACAGGAAAGGAACAACCTCCCATGATCATCTCCACCAAAAAAGGCACTCCAAAAGAGGAGCTGGAAAAGATCGTTGATAAATTCGAAAAGCAGGGTCTGGACGTGACCCTGATCACCGGCAAGGACTACAACGTGTTCGGTCTGGTGGGCGATACCACCAAGATCGACGAGCGGGACGTGCTGGCAAACCCGTGGATCGACAACGTTACCCGTGTGTCCGCGCCCTATAAGCGCGCAAACCGCCTGTTCCACCCCGCCGACTCGGTCATCGACTGCGGCGGCGTGAAGATCGGCAGCAAGGAAAAGATCGCCGTAATGGCGGGTCCCTGCAGCATCGAGAACGCCGAGCAGGCACTGCGCATCGCGCAGGGGGTCAAGGCGGGCGGCGCAGCGCTGTTCCGCGGCGGTGCCTACAAGCCCCGCACCTCTCCCTACGCCTTTCAGGGTCTGGAGACCGAGGGCATCTTAGACATGGTAAAGGCACGCGAAGCCACCGGCCTGCCCATCGTCTCCGAGCTGATGAGCGAGGACCGCATCCCGGAGTTTGAGGAGTATGTGGACGTGGTGCAGATCGGCGCACGCAATATGCAGAACTTCCAGCTGCTCAAGGCCGTGGGCAAGATGCACAAGCCGGTGCTGCTCAAGCGCGGCCTGTGCAACACCATCGAGGAGTGGATCATGAGCGCCGAGTACATCATGGCCGGCGGCAACGAGCAGGTCATCTTCTGCGAGCGCGGCATCCGCACCTTTGAAAAATACACCCGCAACACGCTGGATCTTTCCGCAGTGCCCATCATCCACGAAAAGACCCATCTGCCCATCGTGGTGGACCCCAGCCACGCCACCGGCAAGTCCAATCTGGTGGAACCCATGATGATCGCCGCTGTGGCCGCCGGTGCGGACGGTCTGGAGGTAGAGGTGCACTACGACCCCCAGCACGCATGGAGCGATGGCGCACAGTGCCTGACCCCGGACGCCTTTGCACAGGCCATGGCCAAGTGCCGTCAGGTGGCTTGGGCCATCGGCCGGGATATGTAAACCGTTTACCCCCTCAGGCGCTGAAGCGCTGCCGGGGGAAATTATAAAAGGATACCACCGCTATGCTAGTAACCATCAGACCTGCCCCCGGCGGCATCGGGGGCGTGATCGCCGCGCCGCCCAGCAAAAGCATGGCGCACCGCGCCGTGCTGTGCGCCGCGCTGGCTGTGGGGCGCTCCCACATCACCCATCTGGAATTCAGCAAGGATATCTCTGCCACCCTGTCCGCTGCCGCGCAGCTGTGCGCCGCCGTGGACACCGGCGCGGACGATGCTACTGTGCAGGGGCTTGGGCATTTTCTGCCCCTGACCGCCCCGGTGGACTGCTGCGAAAGCGGCAGCACCCTGCGGTTTTTGATCCCCATCGCCAGCCTGACCGGCCAGCCGGTCACCTTTACCGGGCGCGGGCGGCTGATGGAGCGCCCGCAATCCGTATACGAAACGTTATATCGTGAGCAGAATCTACGGTTTGAGCAATCTCCTGCCGGACTGACCGTGGAAGGCGCACTGACCCCCGGGGACTACCGGCTGGCGGGCAACGTGTCCAGCCAGTTCATCAGCGGGCTGCTGTTCGCGCTGCCGCTGCTGCCCGGGGACAGCCAGCTGCACCTTATTCCCCCCGTGGAGAGCCGCAGCTACATCGACATGACCCGCGCCGTGCAGGCCGCTTTTGGGGTGCACAGCCGCTGGCTGGACGAAACCACCCTGCTGCTGCCGGGCGGGCAGCAGTACCGCCCCTGCGACTACAACGTGGAGGGCGATTACAGTCAGGCTGCATTTCCGGCGGTGCTGGGCGCAGTGTGCGGCGGGGTGACCATCACCGGCCTTGCACCGGACACTTTGCAGGGCGATGCCGCTATTCTGGATATCCTGCGCCGGTGCGGCGCGGTGTTTACCCGCGAAGGCGACAGCGTCACCTTTGCAAAAGCGCCCCTGCATGGGGTGGACATCGACCTTGCGGACTGCCCCGACCTTGGCCCCGTGCTGATGGTGCTGGGTCTGCTGTGCGAGGGCACCACCGTCATCCGCAACGCGGAGCGGCTGCGGCTGAAAGAGAGCGACCGCATCGCAGCCATGGAAGCCGAGCTGCGCGCCTGCGGCGGCGTGCTGGAAAGCAACGGCGGCACCATCACGGTGCACGGCTGTGCCGGGCGTCTGCACGCCCCTGCCGCCCTCCTGCACGGCCACAACGACCACCGGGTAGTCATGAGCCTTGCGGTGCTGGCCGCAGCCGCCGGGCTGCCCCTGACCGTGGACGATGCCGAAGCCATCCAGAAGAGCTGGCCCGGCTTTTTTGCAGATGCAGCGCCGCTTGGCGTGGAGGTAGAAGATGCTTGATAAAACAAAACGTTATCTCGTAGTGGGTCTGGGTCTGCTGGGCGGCAAGTACGCGCTGGAGCTGACCCGCGCCGGCTTCCATGTGGACGGCATCAACCGCAGCGAGGGACACTTGCAGTACGCGCTGGAGCACGGCTATATCGCCGGCGGCAAGACCCATGATTTTGAGGACCTTGTCCGGCAGGCCGACCATATCATTTTTGGTCTGTACCCCACCGCGCTGCTGGACTGGTTCCGTACCTACGGTCATCTGCTCAAGCCCGGGTGCATCTTTACGGATGTTTCCGGCGTCAAAACCGGCCTTGTGGAGCCGGTGCAGGCGCTGTGCCCGGCGGGGGTGGAGTTCATCGCCAGCCACCCCATGGCCGGCCGCGAGACTTCCAGCGTGGAGCATGCCGCCGAGGTGAATTTTGCCCCGGCAAACTTCATCATCACCCCCACCGAGAAGAACACCCCGGCGGGCATCCAGTGGGCAAAGGAGCTGGCCGAGGTGCTGGGCTTCAAGCACATCTGCACCCTGACGGTGCAGGAGCACGACCGGATGATCGGCTACGTCAGCCAGCTGTGCCACGCCATCGCCGTAAGCCTGATGTGCGCCAACGACAACACCTCGCTGTGCGAGTACACCGGCGACTCCTTCCGGGATCTGACCCGCATTGCACGCATCAACGATAAAATGTGGGCAGAGCTGTTTTTGTGGAACAAGCAGAACCTGATCAGCGAGATCGACCAGTTCGATTCTGCTTTGCAGGAAATGCGCGCCGCCCTTGTGGCGGACGACCGGGACAAGCTGGAAGAGATGTTCCGCCTTTCCACCCAGCGCCGCGCCGCCTTTGACAAAAAGCTGCCGGAATAAACCGTGATGGAGGTATTGCCCCATGCCCAAGCAGGAAGGACAGAAATCCAAGCTGGTAACACTGCTGCGCATCCTTGAGCAGCGCACCGACGAGAACCACCGCCTGAACGTGCCCCAGCTGGTGCAGCTGCTGGAAAATCAGGGCATTCTTGCCGAGCGCAAGAGCATTTACAGCGATATCGACACCCTGCGCAGTCTGGGCTACGACATCCAGCTGCAGCGCGGGCGCGGCGGCGGGTACTGGATGGCAAGCCGTGCATTCGAGCTTTCGGAGCTGAAGCTGCTGGTGGACGCAGTACAGTCCAGCAGCGTCATCTCGGCGCGCACCAGCAAGCGTCTCATCCACAAGCTGGAAGCCCTCTGCTCCGACTACGAGGGCACCCAGCTGCAGCGTCAGGTGTATGTGGACGGACGTCCCAAGACCGACAGCCAGACCCTTTTGTACAGCATCGATGCGCTGCACACCGCCATTAACCGGGGGTGTCTGGTGCAGTTCCGCTACAAGGGCAGCAGCACCGTGCGCACCGTAAGCCCGTGGCAGCTGGCATGGGACAACGGCTGCTATTACCTCATTGCCTATCAGGACGAAAAAGCGCCCCCTATGCGCCACTACCGGGTGGACCGGATGGCCGGGGTGCTGGTGCTGGACGAGCCGCGCCGGGGCAAAGAGTTCTTCCGCACCTTCGATCTGCCCGCCTACCTGCGCAAGCACTTCAATATGTTCGGCGGCACCGAGTACCGGGTCACCCTGCGGTGCGCTGCCGACCTTGAGCCGGTCATGCGGGAGCGCTTTGGCCGCGAGCCGGTGTTCTGCCCGGAGGACGCAGAACACTTCCACTTTGATGTGCCCATCTGCGTCAGCCAGCAGTTTTTCGGCTGGGTGTGCGGCTTTGGCGGCAAGGTAGAGGTCACCGCCCCCGCCGCCGTCCGCGCCCAGCTGCACGAAATGGTGCAGAGCTTGACGAAGCAGCATGAATAAATAGAAAGGGTTCCAGAAACGCTCGCGGGCGTTTCTGGAACCCTTTTTCACGGGAGGGGACGGAGAGGGCGAGCACGCTAAAACTCCCCCAGTCGCCTACGGCGACAGCCCCCTCTGGGATGGGGCCTTTGGCAAAACCGCAAACTTCCCCTTACTGCCAAAGGCTCCCTCTCAGAGGGAGCTGGCAAAACCGTCAGGTTTTGACTGAGGGAGTTCAGTCCCCCAGCAAAAAAGCCGCTGTGCATTTCTGCACAGCGGCTTTTATACAAGGTTATTGTTTGCCTCGCGCCTTGTCAGCGAGGGCAATGTGCGGATGCCGGACACGCATCCTTAAAAGGATGCAACGTGCCGTGTATTATTTCTAATACGCTTACCCTCATCCAGCATCAGTTAGGGCACATGATTAGATGCTCAGGTTGAACTTGAAGACCTTTGCGCCGTAGGTGACGATCAGATCCATCTTGGACTCGGTGGTACGAGTCATGTAGCAGACAGCTGCCTCCAGATCG
The DNA here is from genome assembly GCA_934539245.1 of uncultured Faecalibacterium sp. Lineage (GTDB taxonomy): Bacteria > Bacillota > Clostridia > Oscillospirales > Ruminococcaceae > Faecalibacterium. The sequence goes on along the minus strand of CAKTCK010000003.1, from coordinate 47,671 downwards.
GTGCCAGCAGCGCCGAACGGATTGCCGAATGCCTGCTCATAGTAGTCGATGTAAGGAGCATCAACCTTCGTCTCCAGGAAGTTCAGCTGGCTGTCGCTCAGCTTGTCACCAGCAATGGGGAACTCCCACTTGCCGTTGACATTGGTCTTGAAGTTGTTCTCAGAGATGGTGACGTTGTGCTTGGTCTCGTTGTTCACCTTGAACTTGACAGCCAGATACTGCAGGGTGCCGTTGGGCAGAACCTTATCACGGACAGTGCCGGTGATGGTCAGGGTAACACCCTCCTCCAGAGTGACGGTGTTGCTCACAGCGGGGGTCTCGGGCTCAGAGGGAGCCGGAGCATCGGGGTTGGTGGGGACAGAGCAGCCTGCCAGAACACCAGTGGTAGCAACAGCCAGCGCAGCAACGCCAGCGCTCTTCAGAAAGTCGCGACGAGAAATCATTGTAGTTAGCCTCCTCATGTACATTGAGTTGAGTTTTTTGGTTTCAAGGTATCTGATACCTTTGCCTTATTATACCCTTCTCTGCATTTTATTGTCAAGGGAAAAGGCAAATATTTCCGTTTTTTGTGAATCATTGTTATTTTTACCCTACTTTTTCCATCAACTTTCACAAATTTTTCAATAAAACTCTCTGATTTAATCATTTATAATGTATTATTTTTTCTTTTCCAAAAATGTAAAAAAGAATGCTGCCGGAAAGTCCTTGACGTAACGGTAAATTTCCCGGTTCAAATGCAGTGTATCCGGTTTTACCGGAAGGCGTTCACCCCCGCTTTGCCGCTAATTTTCACTTTACAAACGCTGCAAGAACCGCTACAATTACAATCAAAGCAATGCCGAAAGGCCGTTCGTTTTCATCCACCGTGCGCAACCGTTCCGACAGCGCCGGGGCTGCGCAGAACTTTCTTGAGCAGGAGGTTTTTTGCATGAAAAAGATCACGCGTCGTACCGTTCTCCGTGCCTCGGGGCTGGCAGCCGCCTCGCTGGCTCTGTCCGGCTATGCGCCCGTCGGCAGCGCCTGCGTGGGCAACGGCTTTTCCGACTGGCTGCAACAGACCTTCGGGAAGGGCAGTGCTCCCGCTTCCTCTGAAAGCACCGAAGCCGCTTCCTCGGAAGCACAGGCGGCGTCTGAAGCCCCGGCGGAAAGCGCCGACACCAGCCTGCCCGCCTACAACGCCGACCCGCTTACCGGCGAGCCGCGCCGCAGCAACGGACGCATTGTCGGCGTGATGGTGAACAACATCAGCAACACCCAGCGGCAGAACGCCCGCCCGCAGCGCGGCATCGGCTCGGCTGACCTGCTTATTGAGAGCAAGGTGGAGGGCGGCATCACCCGCTTCTGCGCGGTGTACTATGATGCCAATGTCATCCCGGAGGTGGGTCCGCTGCGCTCCGGCCGCGACCAGTTTTTGCAGCTGCTCATGCCGTGGCAGGCGCTGTACTACCACGACGGCGAAAGCGCCCCCTGCACCAAGTTTATCAACGTATACAACTACTCCGGTCTGAACATCGGCGGCAAGAGCTACTTTAACACCCCCACCCATCCCCATGTGGCGCACCGCGACAGCCGCGGCCGCAACGTGGCGTACGAGCACACCGAGTTCACCTCCGGTGCCGAGATCCGGCAGGCCGCTGCCAACGCGGGCATCGGGCTGGAATATCCCTACGAGAGCACCTTCTTTCGCTTTGCGGACTACCGCACCGGCGCAGAAAACAAGATGTCCGACGCTGCCGCCGCTAAGACCATCAACATCGTGCACTCGGACAGCTATAAGACCTCTTTCAGCTACAACCGCTGGGAACACCTTTATAAAATGTCTATGTACAGCCGCGCCGCCGGTGCCTTTGAGAACACCGTGGACGAGCTGACCGGCAAACAGCTTGGCTTTACCAACCTGCTGGTCTGCTTTGCGGGCATCGCGGACTACCCCGGCAACTCCGGCGGCGTACAACAGGTGGACTATGTGTCCGGCGGCGAGGCGTATTTCTTTACCCGGGGCGCAGTGCAGCGCGGCACATGGCAGAAAGCCTCCCCGGAACATCCGCTCAAGGTCTATGCCGCCGATGGCAGCGAGATCTGCTTCAACCGGGGCAAGACCTATCTGGCCATCGTGGACGATGACGAGTGGCAAAACTTTAACTATCAGTAAGGGGAGAGACCCATGAAACGCAAATGGAGCCTGCGCCTTGGTGCAGCCGTGCTGTGCGCGGTGCTGCTGGGCAGCTGCGGGAACACCGCCGCTGCGCCGGCAGAAAGCACCGCCCCGGCAGACCCGCTTACCGGGCAGCAGCTGCTGTACCCGGAGCAGCGGGTAGCGGCGGTGGTCATTGAGAACACCACCGGCAGCACTACCCAGTGGGGCATCGGCAGCGCCTCGGTGGTGCTGGAAGCCCTGACCGAGAGCGGCAGCTCTACCGAGCTGTGTCTGGTATACCCCGCCCTCAGCGCTATGCCCGTGGTAGGGCCGGTGACGCGCGGGCAGGACTTATACTGGCGGCTGCTCAGCGGGCAGCAGGTGCTGCCCGTCCAGTGCGGCAGCAGCGCATACGCCAAACGGTATCTGGAATACTACAATCTCCGCGCGGTGGACGCGCAGGAGGTGGGGTGCAACGCCTTTGTCAGCACCGGTTACAGCTGGAACAGCACGCCCCTGTGGCGCACCAGCGGCAAAGCCGTTTCCTCGGTGCTGGACAGCCTGAGCATCTCTGCCGCCGTGAACCAGAACGCCGCCGGCAGCGAGAGCGAGACGGCAGGCGTTCTGCCCGCTCTGCTGCCCCAGCGGGACACCGGCCATCTGCCGGACGCAAACGCCGCCGATGCGGTAAACGTGACCGTGAATTTCCAGTCCGGCGGCGCTACCGGCTTTGTCTACGATGACGCCCTTGCCGCCTACGGCATGCTGCACGCCGACGGCACCCCCCAGCTGGATGCCAACACCGGCACACAGGCTACCTTTGATAACCTGCTTATCCTGTACAGCGGCTCCTCCCTGCGGGACGACGGCCGCACGCTGGACTACGACCTTTCCATGGGCGGCGGTGTCTGGCTGAACGGCGGGCACCTGTGGCAGGTCACATGGACGCAGGGCACAGAGAGTACCCTTGCCCTCTACGATTCCAACGGCAAGCCGCTGAACCTCCCGGCAGGGCGCAGCTACATCGCCCTGCTCTCCAGCCTTACCGGGCAGGAGCTGCTGGTGCAAAACAGCACCGGCGAGGCGCTGGTGGGCGCCGGGTGATTTCCGGCAGAAGCGCCCTCTCAGGCGCTCCCGCGCCAGCTCTCCCAAAGGGAGAGCCAAGGTCTAAGGCTCGTTGCTAAAGTATTAGGTACAAAGAGAAAGTTTCCGGCAGTGCTCTTGCCTCTCCCTTTGGGAGAGGTGGATTTGCGAAGCAAAGACGGAGAGGGCGCACGCCGTTAGCCCTGTCGCTAAAGTATCAAACGCAATGAGGAAACCTTCCCACCATGCCAGAGGCTCCCTCCCCGAGGGAGCTGGCAAAACCGTCAGGTTTTGACTGAGGGAGTTAAGCTGAGAGGTTACAACAAAAAAAGAGCCATTGCACGCATTTTGTGCAATGGCTCTTTTACTATGCTGTTACAGATCCACCACGCTGCCGACCTCGGCGGGGGTGGTGGGGACGGGGCCTAAATCGGCTTCGTCGGCATCGCGGCGCACCGTAAAGATGGCGCTGCGCCCGGCGGCAAAGTCCGGGTACCATGTCAGCTCAAGGGTCTGCCAGTCCTCCGGCACGGCGCAGAAGCAGTGCAGCAGCGCACCGCGTCCGGCGGCAAGGTTCAGGGTGAACACCGAAGCATCTGCCGCGTTCTCGCTGTACAGCGGGGCGGCAAAGCTGCCGCAGGGCACGCTCTGACCGTTGCAGGCAGCGGTCACGCCGGTGCCCATGCTGTACAGCTGCTCCCGGGTACGCAGTCCCCGGCTTTGCAGATAGCTGGTATCCACCGGCAGGCTGGCTGCCGAAAGGTTTTCCACCGAGAGGTACACCAGCACGCCGCCCAGCTCCGGTGCCGGGGCATAGCCCAGCAACTCCACGGCGGCTTTGCCGTCCAGCAGGGCAGGCTCGCCCGCAAGACACGGCTGCTGCGCCGCAGCACAAACTCCGGTAAGCAGCGCAGCCGCAAGGCTGACCGCACCGGAACCGGCACATTTCAGGAATGACCGGCGGGAGATGGATTGGGACATGACAGCGTTCCTCCTGTATACGATACAATACACTACCCTTTAACAATAAAGGATTCTGCGCGTTCTGTCAAGGGGCAGCGGGAAACTGTAACCCTTTTCTTATTCGTAGGCCTCGTTCTCCTCGGCCTCAGCCTGCCCTTGCAGGGTGTCGGCGTAGCCGAAGGGTACGATGTCGATGGCCTCCACCAGCTTGTCCCGCATCCACAGCTGCACATCGGTCTGCACGGTGTAGCCGCAGCCCGGGTCTGCCATCCACTGCTCGGGACGGCGGGTGGGTACGGCGCGCTGGCTGAGCATACTCATGATCACGCCGCCGTGGGTCACGCAGGCGGCCTCGGTAACGTCCATGCGGATCATGTACTCAAACAGCTTCAGCAGGCTGTCGGCGCAGCGGGCATGGAACTGCTCGGTGGGCTCTGCGCCCTCCGGCAGGTAGCCGGAGCCCGGGGTGATCCACTTTTTAAAGTCCTCGTCGTGCACGAGCTCCTTTACCGGTCTGCCCTCAAACTTGCCAAAACCGGCCTCCCGCAGATCGTGCACCGTAAACTGGTGAGCAGCCCCGGGGAACAGGATGTTGGCGGTCTCCACCGCACGCAGCAGTGGGGAGGAAAACACGGTGTCTACCTGCGGGTAGGCGAACCGTTCCTTCAGGTCTGCCAGCTGGGCGCGACCCTCGTCGCACAGGGGCAGGTCGGTGCCGCTGCCGATATACAGGCCTTGCAGATTGCCCGCCGTCATGCCGTGGCGGATGAGATGAAGCTTGAAGGTTTTCATGGATCACACCTCTTTTGGTTTAAAATTACGGATGAGGTTTAGCCCTCGGCGTAGTTGACCTCCACGGTAGCGGGGAACACGTTCATGTCCAGACGGCAGTTGTCGCGGATGGTCACGCTGGTCAGGGCGTTGCAGTCCTTGAATGCGCCGGTCTTGATGTAGCCCACGCTCAGGGGGATGTTGACCTCGGTCAGGGCAGTGCAGCCGTTGAAAGCGCCGGCCTCGATGTACTCTACACCGTCGGCGATGTTCACGGTGGTCAGGGCAGTGCAGTCCTTGAAGGCGGTAGCACCCACGCTGGTAACGGTGCCCTCTACCTCAACGGTGGTGATCTGGTCGGCCTGATCAGCCCAGGGAGCCGGAGCGTCCTTGGTGAAGTTGGTCATACGGCCAGTGCCGCTGATGGTCAGGGTGCCGTCAGCCAGTGCCCAAGTCACGCCCTCGCCGCAGCTGTTGTTGACAGCAGCGGTGGAAGCAGCCACAGAAGAAGCGGCTGCAGAAGAAGCAGTGGACTTGGAACCGCCGCAGCCGGTCAGGGCGATGGCAGCGATCAGGACAGCAGCGGCAGCGCTGCACAGACGGACTTTGCGCTCGAGTTTCATGATGAAGTTTCCTCTTTCCTATTCTTGGTATATTACCTTTTATAGCGTCTGCCTTGTCTTTTGCCGACTTGTGCGCCGGTCAAGAACAGTCGCCAAGAAGAGATTATAGCACAAACTTTAGAAAGATGGAACCACCTATTTGAAAAATTTTTGTTTCGGAAAAGAACGACTTTCACCACGCCTGTCGTTTTTCTGCCGCAGCGGAGACACAAAATCTATGTGTTAATACCCATAGTTTAGCATAGATGTAGGGCCCCGGCAATACTTTTGACAATAATGACGAAAAAAGACGAAAAATATCGGCATTTTTCTTGCTTTACAAGTCGTTTTCCAATGTGTATAATCAACCTGTTGTAAACCAAAAACAAGGATATCACCAAAAATCCCTTCGGATATTGAGGAGAGCACACCATGGAGTTCAATCGTATCATCAAGCTGCTGCGCAAGGAGCGCGGCATCACCCAAAAGCAGGCGGCAGAGGATCTGGGGGTCTCTCAGGCGCTGCTGTCCCACTACGAAAAAGGCATCCGCGAGTGCGGACTGGATTTCGTGGTGCGGGTTGCAGATTATTATAATGTTTCCTGCGACTATCTGCTGGGACGCAGCGCCGAGCGCAACGGCATGATGCTCTCTGCCGAGGACCTGCCCAACCCCGAAAAGATGAAGGACAACATCTACCACGGCAGCGTGCTGCCCACCATGAACAAAAAACTCATCTCCAACAGCCTGAACGTGCTCTATGCCAAAATCGGCCAGTGCCACAGCAAGGCGCTGACCACCGAGGTGAGTGCTTACCTGATGATGGCGGTTGCCAAGATGTTCCGGCTGCTCTACTCTGCGGAGCCGCACAACGCCTCCAGTATGTTCAGCATTGAGCCCCGCCGCTGGCACGGCTATTCCGACGCCGTGATGCGGATGGCCGAGGCCAACGTAGAGGCGCTGCTGGACGGGCAGGACGTAAACGGCAGCGAGGGTGTCAAGGACCCCGCCTGCCTTGCCATGACCACCGAGAGCCTGACGCGGGAATTTCCGCTGTACACGCCCAGCCTGTTAAATCTGGTCAAGACCAGCGAGACCCACGTCAAGGGGCTTTCGCCGCAGGAGTGACCCCGCTTGTGAAATTGTTGTAAAGAATCTGCCCCAGCTCTTGCATCTGCGTGCCGGAAACGGTATAACCAGAGAAAGAAGAATCAGAAATTGACCTTTCAAGGAGGATATAAACTTATGTCTACTGTTATTTCCCGCCGCAGCTTCCTCAAGTGCACCGGCGTATCCGCTGCTGCGCTGGGTGCAGCCAGCCTGCTGGGCGGCTGCCAGTCCAACGGTAACGATACCATCGTGGAGGTTAATGTCGGCGATACCGTCCGCAACTGGAACGGTCTGGGCGTGCAGCTGACCAGTGTGTTCCACTTGACGCAGGACCCCGTGCAGCCCGCAGGCTACGAGTATCTGGGCGTGCGCGTAACCACCGTCAACCGCAGCAAGACTGAAAGCTACGCCATCGGCGCACAGGGCATTGACGCCATCAATGAGGCCTACCCCGTGCCCCCGCTGGAGAATGTGGACGCAAACTTCCAGGCCATGGTCGCTGCCACCCCGGATTTTACCGCTGTCTGTGATGGTCAGCCCGCTGCCTGCTGCGCCAATATCTCGCTGTACAACGCCAATTCCCAGAGCTTTTCCGACGCAGAGAGCCTGCCCCCGCAGGGCAGCGCCTACATTGTGCTGATGCTCATGGTGCCCAAGGACTGGAAGCAGCTGAAGGTCACTTATGTCCCCACCTTCTTGGAGGGCAAGAGCCTGACCTTTGTCATGAATGCCTCCGATGTGATCCGCAGCTGACACAATTACCAAAAAATCCGCTTAATTTTCGTCCAAAATGCGCGATGCTGCCACAAAATCTTCACATTTGTTTTGCGGAAAATTATTGACATTTTTCTCCGTTTCGCCTATTGTATAGGTAGTGCCTTATGGTAGAATCTGTATTGATGTGTCCTAAAGGAGGAACGAATATGACTGGGGAATTTTCCCGCCGCTCTTTCCTGAAATATACCGCCCTTACCGCTGTGGCTGTGGCGGGCAGTAGCCTGCTGACCGGCTGCGGCGGCTATGCCCCGGTGCAGCGCGCCGTCGGCACCAGCAACAAGGTGCTGAAGGTCGTATCCACGCTGGAGCAGGTAGAATGCACTGCAACTTCCACCACCTTTAAGCTGGTGGTTGAAAACGGCCGCGTTAACGCGCTGGAAGTGACCAAGGCAAACTTTGCCGTGAAGGCAGACGGGTATCTTGCCTACCAGAACAACAAGCTGCAGGTAACTTCCCCTGACGCGCTGAGCCATCAGGTCAAGAAGGGCGAGACCGTTACTTATTTTGTGACCGCAAAGGGTCTGAACGTACGTACGGACGGTCCGGTAACCTTTACCTTCTATCCCGATCTGGAGTATAGCGAGTTCAATGCCAACTGGGAGCTGGACGCAGACGCTTTGAAGTCTACGACCTGAGCTTCAATATACTGGTAAAAACGGAGGAATAAGCCATGTCTTATACATTTTCCCGCCGCGCATTCCTGAAGTATTCGGCAGCTACTGCTGTGGCTGTGGCAGGTGCTAGTCTGCTGGGCGGCTGCGAATATCAGGACCCCAACAACCCGGTTTGCAAAGAGCTGCCCGGCGCGATTGCCAGCAGTCTGCAGGTCATGGCTGGTCTGCGGACCATGCAGATCACCGGCGACACCTGCACCTTGGAGGTGGATATCGAGTCTGCCCGTGTAAATCCCATCCCGCTGGACCCCTACCGCTTCTCCCTCGCTGTAAAGGATTCTGAGGGCAAGCAGCGTTATCTGAGCATGAATAACGGCGGCGTGCAAATTCTGGACGCTGAGAACAGCCAGCTTGAGAAGAATAAGCCCGTCACGCTTCACCTGAAAGCCACCAACTTCCCCACTCTGCAGGAGGGGGATACCGTGTTATTCAAGTTTATGCCCATCCGCGAGAACTCTGAGTACTCCATGAACTGGGAGATCACCAAGGAAGTGTATGATGAGTTCATCGCAAATCAGACCACCAACGAGGACTGAGCGCGTAGTAATAGCTGAACTTTGACCCTAAGCCGCCGCACATTTTGTGCGGCGGCTTTTTGCATCCAAGTTTTCGGCGATATGTCTGTAAAAAAGCAAGGTTTTTCGTCAAGTTTGTGTCTTGTGCACAGCGGCATTTTTCAGTACAATAAAGAGGCAGAGAAGAAAAATAAGCGCTGCAACCAGAACGGGTTGCCGCGCTGTTTTGTATTTTGTGGCGCAGCTGCGCCCGGTGAAAAAAGGAGTGCTGTACAATGATCAACATGGTCAAGCTTCCCACCAGCAAAAGCGAACTGTTCCTGCGGGTGGCCAAGGGACATTTTGCCACCAGCCACAGCCACATCAACTATTACATCGACGTGACCACCCAAAAGACCCGCCTTTCCGAGGCAAAGGCTGTAGCAAAGGAGCTGGTCAGCGCTTACCAGCACAGCACCATCGTGGATACCGTGCTCTGTCTGGACGGCACACAGGTCATTGGCACCTGCCTTGCCAACGAGCTGACCAAGGACGGCTTCACCAATATGAACGCCCACAAGACCATCTATATCGTCACCCCGGAATATACCTCCGGCAGCCAGATCATTCTGCGGGATAATCTTGCCCCCATGGTCAAGGGCAAGAATGTGCTCATCCTTGCGGCGTCCGTCACCACCGGCTACACCATTCAGGCAGCCGTGGAAGCCGTGAACTACTACGGCGGCATCGTGGCGGGGCTTTCGGCGATTTTCGCCACCACCCACGAGTGCTTGGGCTACCCGGTCACCTCCATTTTCGACCCCACCAGTCTGCCGGATTACGCCAGCTTCGACTCCCGCGACTGCCCCCTGTGCAAGGCCGGGCAGCACATTGACGCGCTGGTGAACAGCTTTGGCTATTCGGCGCTGTAATACAAAAAACGATCTGGAGCTGCTGCACTTGTGCGGCAGCTCCTTTTTGTTGTCCCACGGGCGGGATTGTGCTATACTGATACCAGACGAAACTAAGGTGTATCTGAAAACAAAGAAGAGGTATCAAGTCCATGAAAATTCCCGCAAACGGTTTTACCCACGCCGGCAAGTTCCATGCCGATGACGTGTTTGCTACGGCGCTGCTGCAAATCCTGCGCCCGGATATCAAAATCACCCGGGGCTTTACCGTGCCTGACGATTTTGACGGCATCGTGTATGACATCGGCTTTGGGATGTTCGACCACCATCAAGAGCCCCGGGAGTACCGCGCCAATGGCGTGCCCTACGCGGCCTTTGGCCTGCTGTGGCGGGTGCTGGGTCCCGGCCTTGTAGGCGAGCGGCAGGCGCGGCTCATTGACGAAAACTTTATTCAGCCGCTAGACCTGAACGACAACACCGGCGAGCAGAACAGCCTGTGCGACGCCATCGGCTTTTTCAACCCGGTGTGGGACTCCAAAGAGGATCAGGACAGCTGCTTTTTCAAGGCGGTGGCTGTGGCAAAGCAAATTCTGGAAAACCAGATCGACAGCGCCAACGCCGTGAACCGCGCGGACGAAAAAGTGCAGCAGGCTTACCGCAATTCCCGCGACGGCATCGTGGTGCTGCCCTGCTATCTGCCGTGGAAAAACGGTCTGTACAAGACCGATGCCCTGTTTGTGGTGTACCCCAGCCAGCGCGGCGGGTGGAGCGCCCAGTGCGTCACCGACCACAAGACCAAAAAGTCCAAGCTGCCCTTCCCGCAGTCTTGGGCGGGGCAGCCGCAGGAGGTCATCGAGCAGAAGAGCGGCATCCCGGGCATCAGTTTCTGCCACGCCAGCCGCTTCCTCATCACCGCCAAGGACAAGGAGACCGCCCTTGCTGCCTGCCGTCAGGTGCTAAAGAACAATGGACGCCTTGCCTGACGCCGCCTACGTCTACATGGTGCGCTGCACCGGCGGGCAGCTGTACACCGGTTGGACGAACCATCCCGCCGCCCGGCTGAAAGCGCACCAGAGCGGCAAAGGGGCGCGCTACACCCGCGCGCACGGCGCGGTAGGGTTTGCCTATCTGGAGCGCTGCGCGGACAGGAGCGCCGCTCTGCGCCGGGAAGCAGCCCTGAAAAAGCTCTCTAAAGCGGAAAAAGAGGTGCTGTGCGCCGCTTGGCAGTCCGCCGGGTGTCCCGGGGTGTAGAGGGCGTTCAGCCCCTACAACGCAACAAGACCGTCCGGCAAATGCCGGGCGGTCTTGTTGTGCATATTGGAAAGGATCGATCAGGAAATGACAGTTGTTATTTCGCCCCGCCCGGCTTTTTCAGCCGGGCACGGACGCGGATGACCTATAACCATGGTCACACGCTTGCAAGGGCGTAATGATGCCTTTCGCCCCTATTTAACAGGGAGTTCTGTGTCTATGTTTAGTGTACCACGATTTGCCCGCTTTGGACGATTTTAGGCACGAATCGACCTGCAAATGCGCTGAAACGACCCGGCGGCGCAAAACCTGCCGAGCACACCCGCAAAAACAGAAAACCGTCCGGCTTGCGGCTGTCGGACGGTTTTCTGCTCTATAGGAAAATATGGGAATGGCATGTTTTCAGAGCATTTCTCTGCACTCGCATTATACCACCAATGGCGGAAAAAGTAGAGCATTTTTGCACGAATACCCCGAAAATGACACGAATTGTCCCCCACAAGCCGCAAAAAGCGCTTGCGGCAGGCATTCAAAATCGTTTTACTTGCCCGCCAGCAGCACCGCCAGCACAGCTTTCTGAACGTGCAAACGGTTCTCCGCCTCGTCAAAGATCTCGTCCGCGTGCTGCTCGAACAGAGCGGTGGAGATCTCCTCGCCACGGTGGGCGGGCAGACAGTGCAGCACCAGCGCGTCCGGCTTGGCGTTTTCCAGCAGACGGCCGGTGAGCTGGAATCCCACAAAATCCCGCAGACGCTGCTCGCTCTCAGCGGTGCCGGGGGCAGTGGTGTTCCACGCGGCGGTGGCTACGATGTCCGCGTCCCGCAAGCCCTCGGCGGGGTCGGTGGTCAGGTGGAAAGCATTGCCGTATTTGTGGGCAAACATCAGCACATCCGCTGCCGGGCGGTAGCCCGGGGGGCAGACGCAGGACACCTGCATCCCCGCCAGCAGGCCGCCCACAATCAGGCTGTTTGCCATATTGCTGCCGTCGCCCACAAAGCAGAGCTTCAGCCCTGCCAGCGTGCCCCGGCGCTCCCGGATGGTCATCAGGTCGGCCAGCACCTGACAGGGGTGGGCGTAGTCGGTAAGGCCGTTGATCACCGGAATGCCGGAAAGCTCCGCCAGTTCCTCCAAATCCCGCTGCCGGTAGGTGCGCCAGACGGCGCAGTCGTAGTAGCGCCCCAGCACCCGGGCGGTGTCCCGCAAAGGCTCGCCCCGCCCGGCCTGTAATTCGGCGGTGTTCATGTAGTTGCCAAGGCCGCCCATCTGGTACACGCCCACCTCAAAGCTGGTGCGGGTGCGGGTGGACGCCTTGGAAAACAACAGCGCCACGCTTTTGCCCGCCAGCAGCGGCTCGGTGCGGCCCGCCTTGCAGTCCGCTTTCAGCTGGTCGGCCACATCCAGAATGTGGGTCAGCTCGGCGGGGGAAAGGTCGCTCATTTTCAGCAGATTTTTCATGCCTGCTCCTTCGGAGCCGTCGGCTCCATACTGCCCAGCACCTCGGCCAGCACATCCAGTGCCATGTCTACTTCGTGCTCCGAGACGGTCAGCGGCGGCAGCAGACGCAGCCGGGTCTTGGCGGTAAGCACCAGCAGGCCCTTTTCGCGGCAGGCGGCCAGCACATCCGCGGCCTGCACGTCAAAGAACTCGATGCCCACCATCAGGCCGATGCCGGAAATGTTCTTGACGTGGGGCAGCTTTGCCAGACCGGTGCGCAGCTGTACGGCGCGCTCGCTGACCTGTGCAAGGAAGCTCTGGTCCAGACGGTCCACCACCACGTTGGCACCGGCGCATACCACCGGGTTGCCGCCAAAGGTGGAGCCATGGGTGCCGGGGGTCATACCCTCGGCCACCTTTTCATTCATCAGCACCGCGCCGATGGGCAGGCCGCCGCCCAGCCCCTTGGCAAGGGTGACGATATCCGGCTTGAGGTTATAGTGCTCGCAGCACAGGAAGGTTCCGGTGCGTCCCATGCCGGTCTGCACCTCGTCCACGATGAGCACAAGGTCTTTTTCGTCACACAAAGCGCGCACGGCCTGTACATACTCCGGGTCCAGCGCCATCACGCCGCCCTCGCCCTGAATGAGCTCCATCATCACGGCGCAGGTGTGGCGGTCTACCAGCTCCCGCAGCGCTTCGATATCCCCCGCCGGGACGTACTGGAAGCCCTCGTTGAAGGGGCCGAAGTAGTTGTGGAACACCCCCTGCCCGGTGGCGGTCAGGGTGGCGATGGTGCGGCCGTGGAAGCTGTTGACCAGCGTAATGACGTTGTAGCGGTCCTTGCCGTAGTGGTCCACGCTGTACTTGCGGGCTGCCTTGATAGCACCCTCGTTGGCTTCGGCACCGGAGTTGCCGAAGAATACCTTGCTCATACCGGTGCGCTTGCACAGCTTTTTCGCCAGCTTGCCGCAGGGTGCGGTATAGTAGAGGTTGGAGGTGTGCTGCAATTTGTGTGCCTGCTGGGACACGGCTTCTGCCCATGCAAGGTCGCAGTAGCCAAGGCTGTTCACCCCGATGCCGCTGGTGAAGTCCAGATACTTCTGCCCCTCCGGCCCCTCGGCGTACAGCCCGTGCCCCTTTTCCAGCACGATGGGGCTGCGGTTATAGGTGTGCAGGACGTACTCGTTGTCCCGCTTGATAACTTTTTCAGAATCCATAGGTGTACCTCCTGTAACATGGAGTTATTGCGCAAAGCCTTGCGGCTGCGGGAAATCGTTGCCTTTATTATAGCTTTCCGCCGGCGATTGCGCAATCTTTTTATTCGCGGTGGCTGCGGCGGTAAAAGCGGGTACCGGAGCCGCGGTCGGAGAACAGTTCCAGCAGGATGGAGTGCGGCACGCGGCCGTCAATGATAACAGCCTCGTGCACGCCCTGATAGATGGCATCTGCCATGCCGCCGATCTTGGGGATCATGCCGCCCGCAATGATACCGGCGGACTTGTAGCCCTCGATCTCGGTCACCTCCACCTCGGGAATGAGGGTGGTCTCGTCCTCCTTATCCCGCAGCAGACCTGCGATATCGGTCATGGACACCAGCTTTTCCGCCTTGAGGGCAATGGCGATCTGCGCAGCGGCGGTGTCCGCGTTGACGTTGTACGCCTGTCCGAGGTCGTCCATGCCCACGGTGGCGATGACCGGGATAAAGCCGCCGTCCAGCAGGCTTTCGATCAGGGTAGCGTCCACATGGACGATCTCGCCCACATGACCCAGCTGGGGGTCCAGCTCGGTGCAGCGGAGCATCTGCCCGTCCATGCCGCACAGACCCACGCCGCGCCCGCGCAGCTTTGCCACAAGATCCTTGTTCACCTTACCTGCCAGCACCTGCTGCACGATCTCCATGGTGGCATCGTCCGTCACCCGCAGACCGTTGGCAAAGTGGCTCTCCACGCCCACCTTTTTCAGCATCTCGTTGATGGCGGGGCCGCCGCCGTGCACCAGCACCACCCGCACGCCCAGCAGCGTCAGGGTGACAAGGTCGTTCATCACGGCGTTTTTCAGCGTCTCGTTGATCATGGCGTTGCCGCCGTATTTGATGACCATGGTCCTGCCATGGTATTTCTGGATATAAGGGGTGGCCTCCGAAAAAAGCCGCGCCATTTCTTCGTTTTTCATCTGTTTCGCGCTCCTGTCAGGTTCTGTAATCGCCGTTGATCTTCACATAGTCATAGGTCAGATCGCAGCCCCATGCCTTGGCGCTTGCATCGCCGGTGCCCATATCCACCTTGACCAGAATATCGTGCTCAGCCAGCACCTTGGCGGCTTCGTCCTCGCTGTACGGATGGTAGGCGGCGTTCTCGCACACATACACCTCGCCCGCCTTGCTGGAAAGCCAGACGCAGACCTTATCAATGGAGAAATCCCCGGGGGTGTAGCCGATGGCGCACAGGATGCGTCCCCAGTTGGCATCGCGGCCAAAGACTGCCGCCTTGAACAGGTTGGAGCAGACCACGCTGCGGCTGACGGCGCGGGCGGTTTTCAGGTCGGGCGCATGGGTCACCTCGCAGGTGATAAGGTGGGTAGCACCCTCACCGTCTCCGGCGTGCTCGGCGCACATGTGCTCTGCAATGGCGGTCAGCGCTGCCACAAAGGCGGCGTAGTCCGCGTTCTCCTCGCAGATCTCCGGGTTGCCCGCAAGACCGGACGCCATGATGATGAGGGTATCGTTAGTGGAGGTGTCCAGATCCACGCTCATCTGGTTATAGGTGCCGGGCACAACGGTCTTGAGCGCCTTTTCCAGCAGCGCGGGCGAGACGGCGGCATCGGTGGTGTAGAACGCCAGCATGGTAGCCATGTTGGGGGCGATCATGCCGCTGCCCTTGCCGATGGCACCCACGGTGCACACCTTGCCTCCCAGCTCGAACTGGATGGCGTATTCCTTTTTATGGGTGTCGGTGGTCATGATGGCGGTAGCAGCGTCCGCGCTGCCCTGCGCAGTGGCAGCCAGCTTTTCCGCCGCCGCCGGGATACCCCGGGCAAAAGGGTCGATGACCATGGGCTGACCGATGACGCCGGTGGAGGCGGGCAGAACGTCCTTTTCGTCAATGTTCAGCGCCTTGCCCACCAGGGCACAGCACTCTTCTGCCAGCGCCACGCCGTTGGCGGCGCAGGTGTTGGCGTTGCCGCTGTTGACCACAATGGCCTGTGCATAGCCATCGGCCAGATGGGTGCGGTCCACCTTGATGGGCGCACCGCAGACCTTGTTGGTGGTGTACACGCCCGCCGCGGCGCAGCGCACCTCGGCCTTGATGAGCGCCAGATCGTATTTTTCGCTGTGATTTGCCCGGATGCCGCAATGGACACCGGCGGCAGCAAAACCCTTGGGCGCGCAGATGCCGCCCGCAACTTCCTTATACTGCATAACGATTTTCCTTTCCCACAAAGAAAAACAAGTTTATTCCAACCCTTTTGTCTCTTCCAAACCCAGCATCAGGTTCATGCACTGGACGGCGGCACCGGAGGAGCCTTTGCCCAGATTATCAAACAGCGAGACCAGCATCATCTGGTCTCCGGCGGCGTTCACGGTCAGGTACAGCTCCATGCGGTCGGTGCCCGCCATGGCATTGGAGTACAGGCCGTTTTCCGGCAGCGGCTCGTTCAGGCCGTGCACCTTCACGGTGGCGGCGTCCTTGTAATAGTCCGCAAGGGCGGCAGCCACAGCCTCGGCAGTGGTGCCCGCAAAGGTAAGGTCCAGCGGCACCAGCACCTGCATGCCGCAGTAGTAGTCACACACCACCGGCACGAACATCGGCGTGCGCGCAAGGCCGCTGATCTTCTGCATCTCCGGCAGGTGCTTGTGGCCAAGGCTCAGGCCGTAGCTTTTGGGCGCGTCCAGCTTGCTGTGCGCCGGGCGGTCGGGGCTTTCGTAGTCCGCGATCATCTTTTTGCCGCCGCCGGAGTAACCGGAAATGCCGGTGCAGCTGAAGGGGTAATCCTTTGCCACCAGCCCCAGCTCCACCAGCGGGCGAGCAATACTGATAAAGCCGCTGGCATAGCAGCCGGGCACCGCCACGCGGTAGGAGTTCTGGATCTTTGCCTTCTGCTCCTTCAGCTCCGGGAAGCCGTAATCCCATGCAGCATCGGTGCGGAAGGCGGTGGAGGTGTCCAGCACCTTCACGTCCGGGCGCAGCAGGGGCAGCACCTCTTTGGAGGCTGCATCCGGCAGGCAGAGGAAGGCAAGGTCGGCAGAATTGATGACCTTTGCCCGCTCGTGCACGTCCTTGCGCCCCTCGGCAGAGATGGACAGCAGCTCGATCTCCGGCCGTTCGGCCAGACGGTCGGCGATGCGCAGGCCGGTGGTGCCGGAGGAGCCATCAATAAATACCTTTACCTTCATGCGTTTTCCTCCTCCCATGCGTCCAGCCGCGCCGTTGCCAGCGCGATCTGGCGCTGGACGCTGGCGGCGCTGGGCCCGCCGTAGCTGGTGCGTCCCTCGCAGCAGTTTACAAGGTCGATGGCATCATAGATATCGGCCTCGAACAGCGGGCTGTAGCTCTGGAACTGGGTCAGGGTCAGCTCCTCCAGCGTTTTGTCGGCGGCAATGCAGTCCGACACCATGCAGCCGGTCAGCTTGTAGGCATCCCGGAAGGGCATTCCCTTCTTGGTCAGGTAGTCGGCGCAGTCGGTGGCGTTGATAAAGCCCTTTGCGGCGGCGCGGCGCATATTGGCGGGCAGGGTCTTCATGGTATCCAGCATGGGGGTAATGGTCTTGAGGCAGAGCTCCAAGGTATCCACTGCATCAAAGATGGCTTCCTTGTCCTCCTGCATATCCTTGTTGTAAGCCAGCGGCAGGCCCTTCATCATCACCAGCAGGGTGTTCAGGTCGCCGTACACGCGGCCGGTCTTGCCGCGGATCAGCTCGGTAACGTCCGGGTTCTTCTTCTGGGGCATGATGGACGAACCGGTGGTAAAGGCATCGTCCAGCTCGATAAACTTGAACTCCCAGCTGCACCACAGGATGATCTCCTCCGAAAGGCGGGACAGGTGCATCATGCAGATGGAGATGGCGCTTGCCAGCTCGATGCAGAAATCACGGTCGGACACGCCGTCCAGACTGTTGGCGCAGGGGGCGGTAAAGCCCAGCTTCTCGGCGGTGAAATCCCGATCCAGCGGGTAGGTAGTGCCGGCCAGTGCGCCCGAGCCCAGCGGGCACTGGCTGTCCATGCGGGCGGTGGCGTCCGCAAAGCGGTCAAGGTCACGCAGCAGCATGGAAGCGTAGGCCATCAGCGCGTGGCCGAAGGTGATGGGCTGGGCGCGCTGCAAATGGGTGTAGCCGGGCATGACGGAGGCGGTGTTCTCCGCCGCCTTTTTGCACAGCACCCGCACCAGCTCCACGATGTAGGCTTGCAGGGTCTTGCTGTAATCCCGCAAAGTCAGGCGGATATCCAGCGCCACCTGATCGTTGCGGCTGCGGCCGGTGTGCAGCCGCTTGCCCGCATCCCCGATGCGGGCGGTCAGGGTCTGCTCCACAAAGGTGTGCACGTCCTCGGCGGCGGGGTCGATGGTCAGCGCACCGCTGGACAGGTCGTCCGCGATGGAAGCCAGACCGCTGAGGATGTCCGCACAGTCCTGCTCCGAGATGATGCCCTGCCGTGCCAGCATGGCGGCGTGGACGCCGCTGCCGCGCATATCCTGCGCGATCATCCGCTGGTCGAAGCGGATGGAGGAGTTGAAGTCGTTGACGCGGCTGTCCACCGCCTTGGAAAACCGACCCTTCCAGAGTTGTTCTGCCATAATATAAACTCCTTATAAAAACGGCAAAGCCGCCGCAGGGGAAAACGCTCCTGCGGCGGTGCCGCCGGCAACGATGCCGGTGTGAGAACCCGCGTGTGAAAGTGTGAAAACACACGCAGTCGAAAATGTTGCGATTACTTGACCTCCGGCCAGTTCTTGGACAGCTTTGCGCGCTCCTTGATGGACAGGCCGAACAGGTTGATGAAGCCGGCGGAATCTGCCTGATTGTAGTCGTCATCCTCACCGAAGGAAGCGGTCTGCTCGTCGTACAGGGTGTACGGAGAGGTGACGCCGGCGTTGATCATGTTGCCCTTGTAGAGCTTCAGCTTCACATCGCCGGTCACGGTCTTTTCCAGACTGTTGGCAAAGGCGTCAAGTGCCTCGCGCAGCGGGGTAAACCACTGGCCGTTGTACACGATATCAGCGTACTTCTGTGCCAGCTGTGCCTTGAAGTGGGCGCTCTCCTTGTCCAGCGTGATGGTCTCCAGCACGTCGATGGCCTTGTACAGGATGGCGCCGCCGGGAGTCTCATACACGCCGCGGCTCTTCATGCCCACCAGACGGTTCTCCACGATGTCCAGCAGACCAATGCCGTTTGCACCGCCCAGCTTATTCAGGTACTCCACCAGCTCCACAGCGCCCATCTCCTTGCCGTCCACGGCGGTGGGGATGCCCTTTTCAAAGTGGATGGTCACATAGGTGGGAACATCGGGTGCCTGCTCGGGGCTGACACCCAGCTCCAGGAAGCCGGGCTTATTGTACTGGGGCTCGTTGGCGGGGTTCTCCAGATCCAGACCCTCGTGGCTCAGGTGCCACAGGTTCTTGTCCTTGGAGTAGTTGGTCTCGCGGTTGATCTTCAGGGGGATGTGGTGCGCCTCGGCGTAGTCGATCTCCTCGTCACGGCTCTTGATGTCCCACTCACGCCACGGAGCGATGATGGCCATATCCGGGCAGAAGGCCTTGAGGGTCAGCTCAAAACGCACCTGATCGTTGCCCTTGCCGGTGCAGCCGTGGCAGATGGCATCTGCACCCTCCTTGATGGCGATATCAGCCAGTGCCTTGGCGATGCACGGACGTGCAAAGCTGGTGCCCAGCAGGTAGTCCTCGTACTTCGCGCCGAACTTCAGGGTGGGGAAGATGTAGTTCTCCACAAAGTCCTTCTTCAGGTCCAGCACATACAGCTTGGATGCGCCGGTAGCCTTGGCCTTTTCTTCCAGACCGTCCAGCTCGGTGCCCTGACCCACGTCACCGGAAACAGCAACGACCTCGCAGTTATTGTAATTTTCCTTCAGCCAGGGAATGATGATGGAGGTATCCAGACCGCCGGAGTAAGCCAGCACGACTTTTTTGATGTTTTCCTTTTTCATGATAAACGCGCTCCTTTAATAAAAATACACTTTTGTTCTCTGATGCGCATTTCCCTTCGCATCCTCTGTCTTTCGTTTGCGGTTGATGCTTTTATTATACGCAGCGCGGGTTTTCCGTCAATGCTAAAAACTGCCAAACATAGCACCCGTTTCGCTTTTCTTTTGGTTCAATCTGTATCTTTATGCAAACATTTTTAAATATATGCGCATTTTATGCAATTCGAGTGTATTTTTTCATGGGGTGGAACTCCCTCAGTCAAAGCCTGACGGCTTTGCCAGCTCCCTCGGGGAGGGAGCCTCTGGCGCGGCGGCCAAGTTTCTTATTGCGTCCGAAACTTTAGCGATGATGTTAACAGCGTGCGCCCTCTCAGTCAAAGCCTACGGCTTTGCCAGCTCTCCCAAAGGGAGAGCCAAGTGCACTGCCGGAAACTCCCTCATTGAACCTAATACTTTAGTACCGAACTTTACGGCTTGGCTCTCCCTTCGGGAGAGCTGGCGCGGGAGCGCCTGAGAGGGCGTCCCCCTACAAACAAAACCACCGGAGCATCCGCAGACGCTCCGGTGGTTTTACTATAACTATTTAGTTCAGCTTCAAATCGCCGTCCTTGATCCAGCCCAGCTTGCGCTCTACCTCGCAGAACACCACGCTGAGCACGGCGGGCAGCACAAAGCACAGCAGCACCATAGCAGCCCAGTCCATGGGGGTGATGGCGGCCTTGGTACCGGCAGCAATATCGCTGACCCAGCCGGTGTAAACGCCGATCTGACCCACCAGACCGCAGGTGCCCATGCCGGAGGACACCGCCGCACCGTTCATCTCAAAGTGGAACAGGCAGGTAGCCAGCGGGCCGGTGATGGCGCTGGCCAGCGTGGGGGCGATCCAGATGCGGGGGTTCTTGATGATGTTGCCCATCTGCAGCATACTGGTGCCCAGACCCTGACTGACAAGGCCGCCCACACCGTTCTCCTTGTAGCTCATCACGGCAAAGCCCACCATCTGGGCACAGCAACCTGCCACGGCAGCGCCGCCTGCAAGGCCGGTCAGACCCAGTGCAGCGCAGATGGCAGCAGAGGAGATGGGCAGGGTCAGCGCCACGCCCACGATGACCGACACCAGAATGCCCATGATCAGCGGAGCCTGCTCGGTGGCCCACATGATCAGGGTGCCCACCTGACTTGCGGCTGCACCGATGGGTGCGGCGATGAGCATGGAAAGCCCAACGCCCGCAAAAATGGTCACCAGCGGGGTGACAAGGATATCCACCTTGGTCTCCTTGCTCACAGCCTTGCCCAGCTCTGCCGCCACGATGGCGATGATCAGCACGGCCAGCGGGCCGCCTGCGCCGCCCAGCGCATTGGCCGAGTAGCCCACGGTGATCAGGCTGAACAGCACCAGCGGCGGGCAGTGCAGTGCCCAGCCGATGGCACAGGCCATGGCGGGGCCGCTCATGGCAGTGGCGTAGCCGCCCAGATCCACCAGCAGTGCAAGACCCGTCTGCTGACCCACCGTCTTGATGATGGTGCCGATCAGCAGGCTGGCGAACAGGCCCTGTGCCATTGCGCCCAGCGCGTCAATGAGGTAACGCTGCGGAGAGATGACGATATCCTTCCGCGTCAAAAATTCCTTCAGCTTCGACATAAAACTTGCCTTTCTATCCAAAACAGATCGTTAAGGTTACAAACGTATGCCCTGTATCATACCATACACCTGTCAAGACAGCAAGAGGTTGCTGGAAAAATTGTGAAATTTCGGCTTTGTGCAATGTTCTGCCCTGCCGGAACGTATTCCATTTGGAACATTTTCCGACGCACTGCCCCGGTGGAGAATTTGTGTAGAAGCCCGCTGTGCCGTTGACTGCTCCCCGCGTGCGGGTGTATACTAGAGGAAGAGTAAAGTTATCATCCGCCGTCCTTTTTATCATAAGCACATGGACGGCGTGGAATAAAAGCGGGCCCGCCCCGGGCAAGGGGCAAAGACCCGGTGCAGCGCAGCGCTGCACCACCGGGAGATTCGGAGGCAGAGACGACAGATGAAAAAACGATTTGACCGATCCGGCACAGCCCGCCGCAAGGCGGCGGCAGCCATTGCGGCGCTGACCATGGCGCTGGTTCTGGCTGTGGGCGGCGCAGGGACAGCGACCCTGCTGTCTGCACAGCCGGAGACCTTGACCGTGGGTGCGGTCGTGCCCCACATCACCGCTGAGGCACCGCAGCAGACTGCTCCGGCTGACCCTGCACCGGCAGCGGAGAGCACGGCGACCGCCGCCCCGGCGCAGGCAGCGGAAAGCACCGCGCAGCAGGCTGAGCCTGCCCCTGCGCAAACGAAAAAGCCGGAAACCGCCGAAACAAAACCGGCCGCACCGGAAGAAGCTGCCGAAACACCGGAAGCACCGGCACAGCCCGCTGAGGATGCCGCACTGGATGAGGAGAACTCCCCTGCCATGCTGCTGGAAGAGACCCCGGAGCTAGCCGCACAGGACCCGCAGGCGCCCGCAGCGGACGGCACCGCCAGCCAGCATACCCCGGAGGACAGCGTACTGCTGACCCCGGAGCAGATCCAGCAGGCGCTGGATTCCGGCGCGCTGGAGGATGCCGAGGCGCAGTGCATCGACCTGACCGACGAAAACGGCTTTTTCCAGTGGCTGTTCAGCTGGCTGTTCGGCACCAAAGATAAGGAAGAAGAGCCTGCCTACTCCGGCTGGCGCACCGAGAACGGCAAGACCTACTACTACGCGCAGGACACCAACAAAAAGGTCACCGGTCTGCGCTCCATTGACGGCAAGCTGTATTATTTCGATGTCAACGGCGTAAAACAGGATAAGGTGACCTTTGGCATCGACGTGTCCAAGTATCAGTCCGGTCTGGACTGGAACAAGATCAAAAAATCCGGCGTGAGCTTCGTCATCATCCGCATCGGCTACCGCGGCTACGGTGCCGAGGGCAAGCTGGTCAAGGACCCCATGTTCGAAGAGCACTTCACCAATGCCCGCAACGCAGGGCTGAAGGTGGGCGTGTATTTCTTTACGCAGGCCATGAACGAAGCCGAGGCGCAGGAGGAGGCCGAGGCCTGCAACTGGGCGCTGAACGGCCGGATGCTGGACTACCCCATCTTCTATGACACCGAGGCTTCCACCGCCCCGGGCGGCACCGGCCGTGCCGACGGTCTGGGCGTTGAGGACCGTACCAAGTGCGCCATCGCCTTCTGCGAGCGGGTGAAGGAGCTGGGCTACAAGCCCGGCGTGTACGCTTCCACCACATGGTACCGCAAGCGGGTGGATTACAATACCCTGCGCAGCCGCTACACCATCTGGAACGCCCACTACGGCGTCTCTGCCAGCCCCATCGGCTGCGATATGTGGCAGGGCACCGAGAAAGCCCGCATCAACGGCTACAGCGGCGAGCTGGACGCCAATATCAGCTATATCGGATAAAGGGAGAAAAACGATGGCTACGGATTGCATTCGCCTGGTCGCATCTGATATGGACGCGACTTTGCTGGATGAACACAGCTGCCTGCCTCAGGGCTTTGCCGGGATGGTGAACGCACTGGCACAGAAGGATATCCGGTTTGCCGCTGCCAGCGGACGGCCTCTGTATACTCTGGAAGAAATGTTTGCCGGGCTGCTGGACACGGTCATCCTCATCGGAGACAACGGGGGCGCCATTCGCTGGCAGGGCAAAGACCTGTTCGTTTCCGAGATGCCTGCCGCGGGTTGGCGGCAGCTGGCAAAGTTGGCCCGGGAAAACCGGGACATCGGGATGCTCTGCGGGCTGGACTGCGTATACGTGGAAAAGCCCTGGCAGTGCTATGATGCCGTGTTCCGGAACTTTTACACCCGCGTGACCTATGTGGACGACTTGCTGGCCGTAGAGGCCCCGGCAGACAAATTTACCATCTACCTGCCTGCAGGGAATGCCCAGCAGGCCTTTGATTCCGTATACGGTACAGCCTGCGGCGGGGCGTTTTCGGTGGCGGTAGCCGGGAAGAACTGGGTGGATGTGATGAACCCCGGTGTCCACAAGGGAGCCGCGCTGGAGCAGTTGGGGCGGCAGTTCAACATCCCTTCCACGGGGATGATGGCCTTTGGCGATACCTACAATGATGCCGAGATGCTGACTGCCGCAAAATACGGCTTTTTGATGGAAAACGGCAGTGCACCCCTGCGGGCAAAGGTGCCGTTCCTTGCACCGCCCCATACGCAGGCCGGTGTGATGCAGGTTTTGCACAGGGTGCTTGCGCAGGATGGCTGGGTCTGCCCGGCTGATTTTATAAGAACCTGAACAGCTCCCCCCGGTCTGCGCCGTCAGGCACCGACCGGGGGCTTTTTGCTGCCGCTGGGGGAAAGCAGACTGCTCCGGCATATCTGCCCGGTGCCCCGCATAAGCTGGTGGCAGAGTATGCAAGCGCAAATGGCGGGGAGGCATGGGGATATGTTTGTGGTAACACTGAGCAAGACGAGCCTGAAAAAGCTGGGAGCAGGGGCGGCATGCTGCGCGCTGGTGGTGTTCAGCGCCATGCTGGGGCGGTTCATCAGTACCCGGACGGTGGCAGTGGCTGCCCCGGTGAACCGTATCGAGAGCGCACAGGACATCCAGACATGGTTCACCGGCTACGGGCTGGAGGTGGACGGCGCGTCCATCACGGCGGATAAGGTCAAGATCCCCCGCAAATGGGACGACAGCTTTTCTGCCTTCAACGGGGTGGTGCAGCAAAGCGGCATGGATCTTGCCCGCTACAAGGGCAAAACGGTGGAAAAATGGTCGGCGCTGCTCCCGGCGGCAAGCAACGGCGAGACCAGCCGCTACGGCGTGCTGCTGGTGTATAAAAAGAAGGCCGTGGGCGCGTACCTGCTGGAAAAGCCCTCTGGCACGGTGCTGGGGCTGCAGGACGCCCAGAACGAGCTGGCAAAGCAGACTTCCGGTGAGGATTACAGCGGCGACTGGGGCGAGCGGCACGACGAGCAGCTGACCGACGACACCGCGCAGCAGACCTCCGGCGAACCGGAGACGGAGCCCGAAGCCGCCCCGCAGGCAGCGCCCTACACCGAGCTGCCGCTGGACGCGGAGGGCTACCCTGTGGAATAGGGACGGCATTCGGGGGAAAAACGACCTTTTTTATGCCCTTGTCCGGTAGTTGCACAAACTGCCTAGTTTTTACAAACGATTCGACAAAAATTAGACAAAACACGGATTTTTGTAGCATCCGTATGTTCAAATGTAACAAAAAATTCCTGCAAAAATCAGCAATATGAAACGGTGCAAAAATACCGGTACGGGTTTATAATAGTAGTATACCAATCCCCATTGGCAAAGCCATGTTCCGGGGCTGAATGTGCAGTCCGGGCAGAGGGATCAAGTAAGGAGAAAATGATTATGAAGGAATTTCAGTACACTGTTAAGGATGCCTGCGGCATCCATGCCCGTCCCGCCGGCCTGCTGGTCAAGACCGTGAAGGGCTTTGCAAGCACCGCCACCCTCGAGAAGGACGGCAAGAGCTGCGATATGCGCAAGCTGATGGCTCTGATGGGCATGGGCGTCAAGCAGGGCGAGACCGTGACCGTCAAGGTCGAGGGCGATGATGAAGAAGCAGCCGCAGAGGCAATCCAGAAGTTCCTGAGCGAGAACGTCTGAGCCGCGGCTTAAAAGCCGAGCCCTCGCGGGAAAACTGCGGGGGCTTTTTTTGACAAAACGCCGGGCGCTGCGCGTCCGGCTGTAAGTGGAAGGAGAAAGTGCTATGCAGGTAGGCACCGGCAAAAGCGTGCTCAATGGCATCGCCATTGGCAAGCTGAAGATCTACAAGAAAAAAGATACCGCTATTTCCACCGCCCCTGTGGCAGATACCGCCGCAGAACTGGAGCGTTTTGAAGCTGCCCGCCAGAAAGCCATTGAGCAGCAGACTGCCCTGTACGAAAAGGCACTGGCAGAAGCCGGCGAGGACATCGCCGAGGTGTTCAACATCCACGCCATGATGCTGGATGACGATGACTTTGTGGATGCCATCAAGGAGATCATCAACGGGCAGAAGATGTGCGCCGAGTACGCCGTCAAGACCGCCGGCAACAATCAGGCTGCGGTGTTCTCTGCCATGGATGACCCGTATCTGCAGGCTCGCAGCGCCGATGTGCTGGACATCGCGCAGGCCATGCTGGACATTTTGCAGGGGGTGGACAATGCTTCCCTGCAGGGCACCGAGCCCAGCATTCTGGTGGCCGAGGATCTGGCCCCCTCCGAGACCGTGCGCATGGACAAGAGCCTGCTGCTGGGCTTCATTACCCGCGAGGGCAGCTCCAACAGCCACACCGCCATTCTGGCACGCAGCATGAACATCCCCGCCCTGATCCAGTGCAAGGACATTCAGGACGACTGGGACGGCAAGATGGCTGTGGTGGACGGCTACAACGCCTGTGTGTATGTGGACCCCACCCCCGACCTGCTCAAGAGCCTGAAAAAGCGCCAGCAGGAGGATCAGAAAAAGCAGGCCCTGCTGCAGGAGCTGAAGGGCAAGCCCAACACCACGCTGGACGGCAAGACCATCAACGTGTTTGCCAATATCGGCGGCATGGGCGACGTGGGCGCGGTGCAGCAGAACGACGCCGGCGGCGTAGGTCTGTTCCGCACCGAGTTCGTTTACCTGAACTGCAAGGATTTCCCCACTGAGGACTACCAGTTCGAGGCTTACAAGCAGGTGGTGGAAAGCCTTGCACCCCGCAAGGTCGTTGTGCGCACCTGTGATATCGGCGCAGACAAGACCGTGGATTACATGAAGCTGGATCCCGAGGAGAACCCCGCGCTGGGCTACCGCGCCATCCGCATCTGCCTGACTCGCAAGGACTTCTTCAAGACCCAGCTGCGTGCGCTGCTGCGGGCTTCCGCCTACGGCAACATGAGCATCATGTTCCCCATGATCACCAGCCTGCGGGAGCTGCAGGACGCCAAAGCTGTTCTGGAAGAGTGCCGCGCCGAGCTGACCGCCGAGGGCGTCAAGATGGGGCAGAACATTGAAGTGGGCACCATGATCGAGACCCCCGCCGCCGTGCTCATCGCGGACGAGCTGGCTGCCGAGTGCGACTTCTTCTCCATCGGCACCAACGACCTGACCCAGTACACCTGTGCACTGGACCGCCAGAACGCAAAGCTGGAGCCCTTCTTTAACCCCCACCACCCCGCCGTGCTGCGCGCCATCAAGATGACCATTGAAGCCGGTCACCGTCACGGCATCTGGGTGGGCATCTGCGGCGAGCTGGGTGCTGACACCGCCCTGACCGAGACTTTCCTGCGCATGGGCGTGGACGAATTGTCCATGAACGCCAAGAGCATCCTGCCGGTGCGCAAGATCATCCGCAGCGTAGACCTGAGCAAGCCCTCTGAGAAGGCTTGATAAACACCGTACTACAAAACGATTTTAAATGGCTTCCGCTTGCGCTCTAGCCATTTTCAGCGGAAAGAATATTTTGTAATTTGTGGCTCAGAAACGCCTGCGGGCGTTTCTGAGCCACTTTTTCACAGAAGGGGTCGTAAATGCCGTTTATCTCTACGACCCCACCCGTGAAAATGGAATACCGGAGCGTCCGCAGACGCTCCGGTATTCCGAAATCAAAAATAATATTTCCTTAGCCTATGCGCAGAGCGAAGCGGAGCGCATTCCAAATCGTCCCCGCACAAGGAAGAGAACGTTATTTTCCCCTTGCCAGCGCTTGCAGCTTTTGCTTATCCAGCACCTGCACGCCGCCGCGGTACAGCCGCACCCAGCCCTCCTGCGCGAAGTATTTGAGCATCCGGCTCACCACCTCGCGGGCAGAGCCCATGTACTTTGCCATCTGGTCGTGGGTCATGCGGATGTCCGCGCCGCCGGTCTTGGCAAGCTCGTCGGTCAGAAAGATTGCCAGCCGCCGGTCGGCGCTCATGAACAAGATCTGCTGCATCGTCCACATGGTATCGGAAAAGCGCTCTGCCGTCATCTGGTAGGCGTAGCAGCGCACATAGACGTTTTCCTGCATCAGCTGCCGGAAGATGCCCGCGCTGATGCACAGCGCTTCGGTATCCTCCTCGGCGTCGATATAAAGGTCGATGTTCACCGCATCCATCACGCAGGAGGCAGACAGGATGCACACCTCCCCGCCGAACAGGCGGTACAGCGTCACATCTCTGCCATCCTCGGACAACAGATAGGAGCGCAGCTGCCCGCTGCGCAGCAGCAAAATGCCCACGCAGCTTTCCAGCGGGCTGTGCACCCGGGCGCCCTTGGCGTAGTGCACCGGGCGGGTAAAGCGGCACAGCCGCTCCTGCTCTTCCGGGGTCAGCTGCTCCCAGAACGGAAACGCACAGGCCAAGCACCGGGCGTGCGGAGATGTTTCTGCCATACGGCTCACCCCTTTCGCAGCGCCTTGGCGGCTTCCGTGCCCGCCAGTGCGCCCTCGTAAACGGCCTTTGCCACCTGTAACAGCCCGCCGGTGCAGTCCCCGGCGGCATACAAACCGGGCACGGTGGTCTGCATTTTGTCATCCACCACGATGCGGCTGCCCTCTACGGCAGCGCCCAGCTTCCGGGCCAGTGCGGTGCTGCCCGCCACGCCCAGCGCCACGAACACGCCGGACACTTCCCGCACCGCGCCGCCTGCCAGCTGCACACCGGTGACGGTCTGCTCGCCCAGAATGGCTTCCACCTTTTGGGTGCAGACGGCCACCTCGGGCGGGAAGTCTGCGGTCAGGGCTGCACCGTCCGTCAGCAGGGTGACGCTTTTCACCACCGGCAAAAGCGCCTGCACCTCGTGCAGGGCGTACTCGCCGCTGCCCAGCACCGCCACGTCCTTGACGCGGTAGAAAAAGGCATCGCAGGCGGCGCACCAGCTCACGCCGTGGCCTTCCAGCCCGGTCAGCCCCGGGATGCGGGGCACGGCGCGGGAAGCGCCGGTGGCCAGAATCACCGCGTCTGCCGGGTACGCGCCCGCCAGCGTTTCCACGGTCAGGCGGTCGGTCCATGTCAGCCCCACGGCTTCGGTCTGCACGAACTGCACCCCCAGCCGCCGGGCGTTCTCGATGCTGCGGCGCTCCAGCTCCGGCCCGGAGACCGGCTGGGCAAAACCGTAATAATTTTCGATCTTTTCGGCGCGTTCCAGCGCCCCGGAGCCCTTGGTCAGCACGGTGGTCTGCACCCCGGCGCGCACGGCGTACAGGGCGGCGGACACCCCCGCCGGGCCGGAACCTACGATAACGATGTTGGACATGGTGTTGCTCCTTTGCCTGATTCTTTTGCCCTTATTATACACAAAAGCCGTGCAAACTTCTGTGACCGGGTCGCAAAAACTTTTTGGGCGGCGGGCACTGTTCAAGCCCCGGGGCGTGTGTTATACTGTTGTCATGTTGAAATTTCTGCCACAGGGGGCTTTTGCTTTATGTCCAAACAACGTCTGCTTTTTATCACCACCGGCGGCACCATCGCCAGCGTGCGCACCCAGCAGGGGTTAAAACCCGTGCTTACCAGCGAGGAACTGCTCGCCCATCTGCCGGAACTGAAGGAGCTGTGCTGCCCGGAAACGCTGGCGCTGTGCAGCATCGACAGCACCGACCTCGGGCAGGAGCACTGGCTCATGATGGCACGCGCCATTCAGGAAAACTACGCTTTGTACGACGGCTTTATCATCTGCCACGGCACGGATACGCTGGCCTACTCTGCGGCGGCGCTCTCTTATTTAATTCAGAACGCGGATAAGCCCATCATCCTTACCGGCGCGCAGCAGCCCATCTCCAACGAGATCACGGATGCAAAGAAAAATCTGCGGGACAGCGTGATCTGTGCCATCGACCCGGGCAGCCGGGGCGTGATGGTGGTGTTCGGCGGGCACGTCATCGCGGGCACCCGCGCAAAGAAGAACAAGACCATCAGCTACGACGCCTTTGCCTCGGTCAACTTCCCAGAGCTGGCGCTGGTGCAGGGCGACCGGCTGGTGCGGTACATCCCCTCGCCGTGGCCCACCGGCCCGGTGGAATTCAGCCGCACGCTGGACAGCCGGGTGTTCCTGCTCAAGCTGACGCCCGGCATGTCCCCGGCGCTCATCCCGGAGATCTTCCGCCTGTACGACTGCGTCATTGTGGAAAGCTTCGGCGTGGGCGGCATCCCGCAGCAGCTGATGGACGCCTTTGCCGCCGGGCTGGGCGACTACGAAACCACCCACAAGGTACTTATCATGACCACACAGGTCACCTACGAGGGCAGCGATGTGGGCGTGTACGAGGTGGGCAAGCGGGTGCGCAACCGCTTCCGCTTTTTGGAAGCTCACGATATGACCATTGAGGCGGTAGTAACAAAAAGTATGTGGCTGCTGGCGCAGAACTGCGAAAGTTTTGACCAGCTGCAGCAGCGGTTCTACCGTCAGGTGAACTTTGACACTTTCTACCACTGAGCCGCTTTTCAGAACACCAGCTGCACCAGCAGTACATAGCAAAAAGTGCTCCCCGCTACGCTGAGCAGGGTCTGGTGCTTCCACTTGTGCAGCGCAATGGTAGCCAGCAGCGCGATCGCTTCCGGGATGCCGTGGCTGCCGGAGAACGGGGTAACGCCTTTCAGGCAATAGACGATGAGCATCCCGAAGATGGCGGCGGGCAGCACCCGCCCCAGATACCGCACCACCTCCGGCGGCTGCTGCTCCTTGCTGGAAAAGATCAGAAACGGCAAAAACCGGGTAAGCATGGTGGCGGCAGTGCACACCGCAATGGTAAGCCCCGTCTGAACTGCTGTCATTCTTCTACCTCCCCGGCTGCTTTTTCCATCGGACGGCGCAAAGCCAGCAGCAGCACCAGAATGCCGCCCATGGACGGCAGCAGAAAGCTGCCGGAACCAAATACCATCAGACACACCAGCGGCACGGCAAGCCCGATGAGGGCACTGCCGTGCTGCTTATCTTTTTCCCACTGGTTCAGGAAGATGACCGTGAACATTGCGGTCATGACGAAATCCACGCCCTCGGTGCTGAAGGGCAGCACCGTGCCCAGCACAGCCCCAAGCCCGGCGCTGCCCACCCAGTAAAGCTGATCCAGCAGGGTGATAAAAAACATGAACCAGCCCTTGTCCACCCCTTCCGGCGGCGCTGCCGAGCAGGTGATGGAAAAGGTCTCGTCGCTCATGGCAAAGATCATGTAAAAGCTGCGCCAGCCGTAGCCCTTATAGCGCTCCAGCATGGCAAGGCCGTAGAACAGGTGCCGCGCTTGGATCATCAGCGCCATCAGAAAGGCCGACAGCGGCGAGAACGCGCCCAGCAGCAGGCTTGCCAGCACGAACTCCAGCGAGCCGCCGTACACGACAGTGCCCATGAGCATGGGCATCCACACCGGCAGCCCCAAGGACTGCACATAGATGCCGTAGCCCAGCCCCAGCACAAAATAGCCCGCCAGCACCGGGATGGTCTGCGGAAAAGCCGCCCGCAGCGCCCGCAGGCAGGGGTACGGCAGAGCGGGGGAAACGGTTCGGGACAGATGCTGCATAGAAAAGCTCCTTGCTTTGCGGGAACAGCGGGCGGCACGCCCATTTACCCACATAGATTGTATGAAATACGCAATTGTTATTATAGCACATCCCGGCACATTTGCAAGACGGCAGACTGCGCCCTCAGTTCTAAAGTGTCAAGCGCAATGAGAAACCTTGCCGCCGCCAAAAGCCGTCCTCTTGGACAGACTCTCCCCGTCCGGGGCGAGATGTCGCGTTAGCGACAGAGTGGGGAGCGGGCGTCAAACGCAAAAGGGACTGTTGCACAAGCTCCAACAAAAATGCCGCACACGGCGGCGCCGGTGCGGCATTCAGGATTATTTGGTATTCTTGCTGTCGTTCTGTTCGGTGTTGTCCTGCTCGGCGCGGTGCAGCATCTCCCGCAGGGTGGGCAGGCTGCGCAGCTTTTTGCCGTGCCGGAGCTTCGGGTAGGCACGCAGCATACGGCGGGGGCCCACGATGCGGGGCAGGCGCAGCAGCTGTGCCTGCATCTCCTCGCTGCGCTGCTGCAGCTCTGCCGCCAGCTGTTCCAGCTGCAACAATTCAGCAGCACGCTCGGCGGTGCCCTTGGCAGCCAGACGGGCGGCGTTGGCAGCTTCGGCAGCGTTCAGGCGGGCATCCTCGCTGGCGCGGCGGGCAGCTTCACTGGCCTCGGCGGCCTTGGCGCGGACGGCAGCCATGGTCTCATGGACAGAGGGGCGCTTTTCGGCAGCGTCCCGCGCCTCGGCAGCGGCAAGCTTGAATTGCAGCCGTCCCTCGTCCAACTTTTTGTCGGCGGTCAGGGTGGTGGTGCCCAGCAGCTGGGTCATGGCATCGCTGACGGCGTGGATGCTGTCGCCCAGCTGCTCCATGGTGTCCAGCGTATCGGCCAGTGCAGAGGCGGCAATGGCGGTAACCACCACGTCCACCGCGTACACGGCGTACAAAAAGCACATGACGATGACCCCCGCAAGAGGCGGGACAAGGTCTACAAGCTTGGCTACCACCGGGTGCACGATGCGCATGACCACCAGCGTGCCCACGCCCCACAGCAGACAAAATTTCAAACAGATATAGCCCCCGATGTTAAAGGGGAAATCGCTGTAATCCCACCAGCGGGTGTGGTAGATCTTGTACAGTGCCCAGCCGCCCACCAGCTCCAGCGCACTGGGCAGGATGACGCCGCCGAGATACAGCAGCAGGATGCTGTGCTGCAAGGGCGTAAGGGCAAACAGCACGATGACCATGCCAAAACCGTAGATGGGGCAGACCGGGCCGTTGAGAAAGCCCCGGTTCACCAGCTGACCGGTGGTGGCGGCGGCATAGATGACCTCCAGACACCAGCCCAGACAGGAATAGATCAGGAAATAGGCCAGAATATGGTACAGCGAGAATCCGCATACCATGGTCTCGGTAAGAAAGCTTACCATGAGCACCTCCGTTCTTCAGTTCTGTTTGGATACGATCTTATATTCGTCCCCCGGCTCAAAAAAGGGACAGGCAGCGGTATTATGCGCAAGATAGCGTGCCATCTCGTCCTCGTCCAGCGCAGCGCCCTGCGCACAGTAATAGCTGCCGTATTCGTCCTGAATATTATTCAGGCACAGCTCACAGGGGTCAGACATTGGCTTCGCCTTCCTGCGCGGCGGCTTCGGCGGCAGCAGCTTCCCGTGCCATCCGCTTGAGCACCTTAGGGTCTACCCATGTCACGCTGTCGGCACCGGGCTTTTTGCAGGCAATGAGCGCCTTGATCTTGATCCCCATCTCGGTGAACATGCCCTCGTGCTCGGTGCGGATGTTCCACTCCGGCTCGTTCTCGTGGAGGTCGTAGGTGATCCACTCGATCTCGTAGCCGGAAGCCGGGAAGTACTCCACGCTGTCCCGGAACAGATCATCGTCGTCGGTCTTGAAGTAGATCTCGCCGCCGTCCTTCAAAAACTCCCGGTAGGCGATGAGCTGGCGCGGGTAGGTAAGGCGGTGCTTGTGGGAGGAGTCGTTCTTGCTCCACGGGTTGCAGAAGTTGATGTAGATGCGGCTGACTTCATCCTCCGGGGTGATGACGCCCTTGATGCGCTCAATGTCGGTGCTCATGATCTTCACGTTGTCAATGGGGCGTCCGGCTGCCTGATAGGCGGCTTCGATTTTGCGCTTGGCAAGGATGAGCACCTTGTCGGTGATGTCGATGCCCAGATAGTTGTTTTCCGGGTGGGCGCTGGCCAGCTGGGAGATGAAGCCGCCCTTGCCGCAGCCCAGCTCCAGAATAAAGGGCTGCTCCGGGCGGGCGTACTGGCCGTGCCACTTGCCGCCCCAGATGAGGGGCTCGTGCACATGGAAATCCGCGGCCATCAGTTCGTCGTGGGCATAGGGTTTGAAACGCATTCTCATAGTTTGTTGTTCTCCTTCAAAAATCTCTCCACCTGCTCCGGGGTGGCGGCGCAGCTGCCCTGACAGATGCCGGGCTTGCCGCCGCCGCGTCCGTTCAGGGCGGCGTTCAGCGCTTTGGTCAGGGCGCGCACATCGCCGTCCCGCCGGGCAAGGCAGTAGCCGGTGCCCTTTTCGGTGGGGGTCAGGGCGGCGCAGAGGCCGGTGGTAGCTTCGGTCAGGCGCACCGCCAGCCGGTGCAGCCCGTCCGGGTCCAGCCCCGGCAGGGTGCGGATGGCGTCTGCATCGGGCGCGGTCAGCTGCGCAAGGGCATCAAACAGCTGGCTGCACAGTCCGAAGTGTGTAAACTTCAGTGCAGTATACTCGTCGTAGACCCGGTGCACCGCCACAGCGGTCTGGTCGGCCTTGGCAGAGAGCAGCGCGCCGATATCCGCCTGCCGGGCGCGCATAGCCTGCGCTGCCGCCAGCGCACGGGCGCCGCACACCACGCTCAGCCGCACGCCGCCCTTATAGTTCTCGCTGGCAAGGATCTTGATCTGCCCCACCTGACCGGTGGTGCGGGTGTGGGTGCCGCAGCAGGCGCAGACGTCCGCACCCGGGATGGTCACAATGCGCACCTGTCCCTCGATCTCCTTTTTGGAGCGGTAGACAAGGGCGGCAAGCTCCTCCCGGGTGGGGTAGCTGATGAGCACCGGCACATTCTGCCACACGATGCGGTTGGCGGCAAGCTCTGCCTGCCGCAGCCCCTCGGGGCTGATGGGCACACTGGTGTCCATGCGCACTACCTCAGTGCCCACATGGAAGCCCACGTTCTCTGCCCCGAACATCTGGTGCAGGATGCCGGAGAGGATATGCTCGCCGGTGTGCTGCTGCATCTTATCGAACCGCCAGTCCCAGTCGATGCAGCCGGTCACGGCTGCGCCGGGCACTGCGGCAGCGGGCAGGGCATCCACCGTATGCCAGATGACGCCCGCCTGCTCGTGGACGTCCGACACCCGCAGCACCGTGCCGTCCGGCAGGGTCAGCGTGCCCCGGTCGGCGGGCTGACCGCCGCCCTCCGGGTAGAACACCGTGCCGTCCAGCGCAATGCGCCCGCCGCCGGTCTTTTCGTCCGGCTCTGCGGCAAGGATGACGCTTTCGCATTCGGTGCGGAAAGCGTCCTGCTCAAAGTATTTTTCTGTGCGCTGCATAGCGCGAGTACCTCCTGTATATAGAACGATTGAAAATGCCCTCCGCTTGTGCTCTGGGCATATTCAGCGGAAAATTATTTTTATTTCGGGATTTAGGAAAGTCTGCGGACTTTCCTGAATCCCATTTTCACGGAGAGGGGTCGTAACGGGAAACGGCAGCTGCTGCGCTTGCTCCCCCGGGGGGAGCTGTCGCGCAGCGACTGAGGGGCTATAAATGGAGAAGCGAAAAAAGCG
Organism: uncultured Faecalibacterium sp.; assembly: GCA_934539245.1. Taxonomy (GTDB): domain Bacteria; phylum Bacillota; class Clostridia; order Oscillospirales; family Ruminococcaceae; genus Faecalibacterium. Next base: position 13,041 of record CAKTCK010000003.1, on the reverse strand, counting down.
TTAAAGCGATAGCGCCGACTGGCGCAGCGCTAGCTTTTTTGTGCTTCGACTTCTTCTTTAGGATTGTCAAGGGCGAGTAGCCCTTGGCCCGTTGCGGGGTGGGTGGAGTCCAGAGGTAGGGAGGGGGGAGTCGGAACACCCCTCCCTGCCTCTGGCCCAGCGGAGCGTCTTTGCACGCTTGCGGCAAGTAGGAACTTCCCGGCTAAATCGCAAACCTTCCGGTTACGCCAAAGGCTCCCTTCCAGAGGGAGTTGGCAAAACCGTCAGGCTTTGCCTGAGGGAGTTCAAAGCGTCATCTTTTTCAGTATACCACGATTTTTGCCTGTGGAAAATAGTTTAGAGTTATGTTATGATAAGAAACAACGAATATTCCCGAAAATTGACAGCGAGGAAGGTAACGGATCATGCGTGAAAGTGGTATTCTGATGCCGGTATCCAGTCTGCCCGGCCCTTACGGGATCGGCTGCTTTGGCAAGGCGGCATTTCAATTTGTGGATTTCCTGTCTGCAGCAGGACAAAAGATCTGGCAGCTGCTGCCGCTCAGCCCCACCGGCTACGGCGACAGCCCCTACCAGAGCTGCTCCGCCTTTGCGGGCAACCCCTATTTTGTGGACTTGGAAACGCTGGAAAAGGAGGGTCTGCTGACCGCCGCAGACCTCAAGGCAGAAAGCTGGGGCAAAGACCCGCTGGAAGTGGACTACGGCACTTTGTACGTCAGCCGCTTTGCGGTGCTGCGCAAGGCTTACGCCGCATGGCGCAGCCAGTGCGCCGGGCTGCACGGCTGTGCCTACTACTACCCCGATGACTACTACGCCTTTACCCTTGCCAACGAGGCCTGGCTGGAGGACTATGCCCTGTACATGGCGCTGAAGGTAGCCAACAAGATGAAGAACTGGGTGGAGTGGGACGCCCCCTACCGCCGCCGCGACAAGGCCGCACTGGCCGCCTTTGCCGCCGCAAATGAAGAAGAGATCGGCTTCTGGAAGTTCGTGCAGTACAAGTTCAGCGTCCAGTGGCAGGCCGTCAAGGCCTACGCCAACGAGAAGGGCGTGCAGATCTTGGGCGACATCCCCATCTACGTCTCTGCCGACTCGGTGGACGCATGGGTGGGCGGCAAGCTGTTTGAGCTGGACGCCGACAGCCGCTTTGCCCGGGTGGCGGGTTGCCCGCCGGACTACTTCTCCGCAGACGGTCAGCTGTGGGGCAACCCCCTGTACGACTGGGCATACCACAAAAAGACCGGCTACGCATGGTGGGTGCGCCGGGTGCGCCATGCACTGGGCATCTACGACCTGCTGCGCATCGACCACTTCCGCGGCTTTGACACCTACTGGGCCATCCCTGCCACCAGCCCCACCGCCCGCACCGGCAAGTGGGAGAACGGCCCCGGCATGGAGCTATTCGATGCACTGGAAGCCGCACTGGGCAAGCTGCCCATCATCGCCGAGGACTTGGGCGAGTTGTTCCCCAGCGTGCGCAAGCTGCTTGCCGACAGCACCTTCCCGGGCATGAAGGTGCTTCAGTTCGCCTTCGGCGGCGGGGACAACGAATATCTGCCCCATAACCACGTCAAGAACGGTGTGGTCTACCCCGGCACCCACGACAACACCACCCTGACCGACTGGTGGGAGAACGGCGCTTCCGAAAAGGAAAAGGCCACCGCTGCGGCCTATCTGCACCTGACCCCCTGCAAGCCCACCGCCAAGGAGGTGGCAGCGGTCAAAACTGCCGCCGCGCGCACCGCGCTGCTGCGGGCGGCGCTGGGCTCGGTGGCGGATCGGGCCATTATTCCCATGTACGACTGGCTGGGTCTGGGCGCCGAGGCGCACCTGAACACCCCGGGCAAGCTGGGCGGCAACTGGGCATGGCGCGCCAAGGCCGGTTTTGACTCCAAAGCCCTTGCCGCGCAGATCGAAGCCGAGTGCGCCGTATACTGCCGCAGCAATGCAGACGCTCAAAACGTGAAAGAATTAGCAATCTGACGAAATTGTAAAATCTGCCGTAAAAATTTGTGCGTTTTGCTGGAAAAATCTGTATTCCAATGGTATAATAATCGTACGTTCCCGGATTTTGCGGGAAAATTGGAATTTCGCCCGTCGGAAGCGGCGGCGCGTACGGATGATGGGGAAATTACAGATGGACAGAGAATGGACAGAGCAGGATCTGCGCGCCTTTGCCGAGGGCGCACAGACTGCGTTTGAAACGGTATTGCTGGACGAGTTACCACAGGACACCGGCTGGCAGGACGAGGGCTTACAGGTGAGTTATACCCTGTGCAACGGCCGGGTAAGTTGTGTGCTGCACCGCACGGTGCGGGCAGATGGCAAGCTGTGGCGGATCACCATGTCTGCTCCGCTGGCAGGCAATCTGCTGCCGGAAGAGCGCATGAGCGCCCGCGAGCGGGAGCTGTGCCGCGAGGACCTGAACCACGATTTTCTTTCCGGCGTGTACAACCGCCGCTATCTGGAGACCGTGATCGCCACCGAGCTGGACCGCTGGGCAGAGCAGGGGCGCAAGGCCGCTGTGGCGCTGATATCGCTGGATCACGGCGCACAGCTGCGGGACACCTACGGTCAGCCGGTGATGGATCAGCTGATCTGCTTTGTGGCAAACCAGTGGAAAAAGTATTTCGATATCCCGGGCAGTCAGATCGTCTGCCGCCTGACCGGCACCACCTTTGTGGTGGGCTGTCTGGATATGGACGGCGGCCAGCTGGCCGAGCAGATGCGGGACATCTACGCCGAAATGCCCCACGAGTGCGTCACCTCCATGGGTATGATGAAGCGGGTGCCCTTTACCCTGAGCGTCGCAGTGGCAGGGCTGGACGAGTTGGATAGCAGCACAGGCTGCTGGCAGCGTTTGTACGCCATCTGTGACGAGCGGCTGCGCGGCATCCAGATCTCCGGCGGCAATAAGGTCTGCTGAAAAATAGCCGTATAAAATCCCCCTTTGGACACATACTAGGTGCCAAAGGGGGATTTTTTGTATGGAAAACCAGAAAAACGATAACCTGAACCTGCTGGAAGCGGTGGTGCAGAACACTGAAATGGGCAAGAACACTCTGGAGCAAATTTTACCCATGACCAACGATGTGCAGTTCAAGGCCGAGCTGCTGCGCCAGCGCAACATTTATCACCAGCTGAACCAAGAGGCGCACACTGCCATCGAAGCCTGCGGCGGCAGCGCGCAGGGGCAGAGCACTATGGCAAAGCTGAACACGAAAATGGGCATCGGGCTCAAGACCCTTACGGACAAGTCCACCCGCAATCTGGCGGAGATGCTCACGCAGGGCAGCGGCATGGGGGTGGTGGACTGCGTAAAAAGCTGCAAGGACTACCCCAACGCCGCCCCGGGTGCAAAGCGCCTTGCCCAGCGGCTGCAGGATTTTGAAGAGGACAACCGCATCCAGCTGGAACGGTTTTTGTAAATACGTTCCACCCCATGAAAACGCAAAGACGGGCAGCCTGCGGGCTGCCCGTCTTTGTTCTGGTCAAAATAATTTTACGCGATCAAGAAGCATTTACTTCCACAGGTTTTCGGGGTACTGGCCCTCGGCGGTCTTGCGGGCGATGGCATCCACCACCAGCGGCTTGTCCTCACGGTAGGTGACGCCGAACCACTTATCCGTGCTGCGCAGCACCTGAATTTTTGCCTTGTGCTCTTCGATCAGCTCAGTCACCACCAGCGGCAGGAAGTACTCGCACTTCAAGGGGTTCACCGGCAGATTCTCGGTCAGCCAGCCCGCAAAGCGCTGCTCGGCCTCGTCCAGAAAGCTTTTGCCAAAGCCCCACAGGTTCATGCTCACGGGGGTGTCGCCGGGCAGGTCTACCCAGCTCTCGCCGCCGTCCTCGGTGTAGTGTGCACCGCCGCCGCAGGGCTCAATGCGGGTGCGCTCGGTCACGCTCTGCAGGGTGCCGTCCTCATTCTTGATGCACACGCCGCGTGCCACACTGCCGTTCTCGGACAGGGTGTTCTTCAGCAGGTAGCTGACCATGCAGTAGCGGTAGAAATCATCATCGGTGTGGGTGGACAGGTAATCGTACATCACCTGAAAAGCCTCCGGGCCGTAGTAGTCGTCTGCATTGATGACCGCAAAGGGGCCGTCAATGAGGGGCTTTGCCGCCAGCACGGCATGGCAGGTGCCCCAAGGTTTCACACGCCCCTCCGGGACGGAAAAGCCTGCGGGCAGCTCTTCCAGCTGCTGGAAGGCGTACTTTACATTCATCGCCTTGGCGACGCGGTCGCCGATGGCGGCCTTGAAGGCCTCCTCGATCTCGTGCTTGATGACAAAGATCACGGTCTCAAAGCCGGCGCGGCGGGCGTCGTAAAGGGAGTAGTCCATAATGACCTGTCCGTTGGGACCCACCGGGTCGATCTGTTTCATGCCGCCGTAACGGCTGCCCATGCCGGCTGCCATAACGACCAGTACCGGTTTATTCATTTGCAATTCCTCCTGTATCTGCCGGGGGTTCCGGCGTTGTAACGTTCTGAATCTATTATACACCGCTTCGCCGCCTGTGGCAAGGCGCAGAGGGACGGGACGATTTTGTACATTTCTGCCGCTATCTCTTGATTTTTTTGCTCCGGCGTGCTACAATCAGCGTAGTTTCATCCTGTCCAAAACATTGATGCGGACAAACTGAAGCCCCGCTTTTCATGCCGCAGAGAGGGCTGCCCCGGGTTTCCGGGTGCTGCAAGCAGCCTGCCATGACCCCGGCTTCTACCACCGCAGAGTGCAGAGGCGAACCTCTGCCGGGCGTGCCCGTTACAGCACTGCGAGGGGCGCGTTTCCCCGCCGGGGAGCGCGCAATTCGGGTGGAACCGTGGAACGCAGACATTTGATCGGCGCTTCATCCCGTGAGTTTTACGGGGTGAAGCGCTTTTTATTTTTGTTCAACACCACATTGTCAAAGGAGAATCTACTATGAAGATCATCTACAAGGACGGTCATGTGGACGAGTGCCCGCAGGATCAGGAACTGCACGTTATCCGTCACACCGCTGCTCACGTTATGGCACAGGCCATCAAGCGCCTGTACCCGCAGGCTGATTTTGCCTTCGGCCCTGCCACCGAGAACGGCTTCTACTACGATGTCGATCTGGGCGACCAGAAGCTGAGCGACGAGGATCTGGCCAACATCGAAAAAGAGATGCGCAAGATCGTCAAGGAGAACCTGCCCATCAAGCCCTTCATCCTGCCCCGTGCCGAGGCTGAGAAGCTGATGGAGGAGCGTCAGGAGCACTACAAGGTCGAGCACATGGCAGACCTTGCCGACGAGACCGAGTTCAGCTTCTTCCAGCAGGGCGAGTACGTGGATATGTGCATCGGACCCCACCTGACCTACACCAAGGCACTGAAGGCCTTCAAGATCACCCAGCAGTCCGGCGCATACTGGAAGAATGACAAGGAAAACAAGATGCTGACCCGTATCAACGGCGTGGCTTTCCGCAATCAGGAGGAGCTGGACGCATGGGAGAAGGAACAGCAGGAGGCCCGCGAGCGCGATCACCGCAAGATCGGCAAGGAGATGGGCCTGTTCATGACCGATGATCTGGTGGGCCGCGGCCTGCCCATGTTCCTGCCCGCAGGCTACACCGTCTGGCAGGAGCTGGAGAACTATATCAAGGAGAAGGAGCGCAAGCGCGGCTACCTGCACGTCATGACCCCCTGCGTGGGCACCGTGAACCTGTACAAGACCTCCGGTCACTGGGATCACTACCGCGAGAATATGTTCCCCGCCATGGAGATGGAGGGCGAAAGCTATGTGCTGCGCCCGATGAACTGCCCCCATCACATGATGATCTACGCAAACCGTCCCCACTCCTACCGTGACCTGCCCATGCGCATCGGCGAGATCGCCCACGACTTCCGCTATGAGTCCTCCGGCACCCTGAAGGGCATCGAGCGCGGCCGTCACTTCTGCCAGAACGACGCCCACCTGTTCTGCACCCCGGAGCAGATCAAGAGCGAAGTGGCTGACGTGTGCAACCTGATCTTTGAGGTGTACAAGGACTTCAACATCACCGATTACCGCTGCGTGCTGAGCCTGCGCGACCCCGCCGATAAGAAGAAGTACCACGATGACGACGCCATGTGGAACCACGCCGAGAGCGCTCTGCGCGAGGTGCTGACCGAGCTGGGCATCCACTTCACCGAGGAGATCGGCGAGGCTGCCTTCTACGGCCCGAAGCTGGACGTGAACGTGAAGCCCGCCGTGGGTGCCGAGTACACCCTGTCCACCTGCCAGCTGGACTTCTGCCTGCCCGCAAAGTTCCACCTGACCTATGTGGACAAGGACGGCTCCGAAAAGACCCCCGTGGTGCTGCACCGCGCAATTCTGGGCTCTCTGGACCGCTTCATGGCCTACCTGATCGAGGAGACCAAGGGCAAGTTCCCCACCTGGCTGGCTCCCACGCAGGTCAAGGTGCTGCCCGTGTCCGAAAAGACGCTGGAGTACGCACAGGACGTGACCGAGAAGCTGGCAGATGCCGGTGTCCGCGTTGTGCTGGACGACGACAACCAGAAGATCGGCTACAAGATCCGTGCCGCACAGCAGGTGGACCGTGTGCCCTATATGCTGGTGCTGGGTGCCAAGGAAGCCGAGGCCGGCAACATCTCCGTGCGCGACCGCAAGGGCGAGACCACCGAGATGAGCCTTGAGGACTTCATCGCCAAGGTCACCGCCGAGATCCGCACCCGCAGCCTGTAAGGTATAAATGATAAGCACCCCGGAAACGCCTGTCGGCGTTCCCGGGGTGCTTTTTTCATAGCAAAAGCCCCGCTCCCTTGTGCGGCAGGAGCGGGGTTTTTGACTTACTGTTGACTCGAACAAAAAAAGGAAAAGGAAAAAGGAGAACGATCTATCTGTCACGCTGGGCGGCGGGGACTGTGTCGGAGCAGCCGGGCTGCCGCCGCAGCGGGAACAGCGGAGAATTTCGTGGAGCGTTACTCCACATCCTGCAGAGCGGCGTAGTCTTCCTCGCCGGTGCGGATCTTGACCACGCGGGTCACGTTGTAGACAAAGATCTTGCCATCGCCGATGTGACCGGTGTACAGCGCCTTCTTAGCGGCCTCCACCACGGAGTCCACGCTGATGCGGGAGACGATGACTTCCACCTTGATCTTGGGCAGCAGGGTGGTATCCACCGGCACGCCGCGGTACTTTTCAGGGGTGCCCTTCTGGATGCCGCAGCCCATGACCTGCGTCACGGTCATGCCAGTGACGCCCAGATCATTCAGAGCGGTCTTGAGCTGATCGAACTTTGCCAGCTTTGCAATGATGGAGACCTTGTGCATACCGGTGTCGTAGACGCCATCGTGGATCACAGGCTCGCGCACCACCGGCACGGCTGCATCCATCTGCTTTGCCGAAGCCTTGGTGACATCGTCCTCGCCCAGATCGGTGTTCTCGTTGGGAGTCATGGCAGCGGAGTTTGCATCCGAGATGGCAAAGCCTGCATAAGCGGAAGCCAGACCGTGCTCGTGGATGTCCAGACCGTCGATCTCTACCTCGGCGGGCACACGCAGACCAATAGTCTTATCAATGATCTTAAAGATGATGAACATCACGATCACAACGTAGGCATCCACGCAGACCAGACCCAGCAGCTGGGTGCCCAGCTGTGCCAGACCGCCGCCGTAGAACAGACCGGCGTGTTCGGTGTTGGCACCAGTGGAGAACAGACCCACCGCAATGGTGCCCCAGACGCCGTTTGCAAAGTGGACGGAAACAGCACCTACGGGGTCATCCACCTTGGCGATCTTATCGAAGAATTCCACGCTCAGCACCACAAGGATACCGGCCACAAAGCCGATGAAGAAAGCGCCGAAGGGGGAGACGGTATCGCAGCCTGCGGTAATGGCCACAAGGCCAGCCAAAGAGCCGTTCAGGGTCATGGAAACGTCCGGCTTGCCGTAGCGCAGCCAAGTAAAGATCATGGTCACGCAGGTAGCAACGGCTGCGGCAAGGTTGGTGTTGAAGCAGACCAGACCGGTCAGGGTCATGGTGGCATCGGTGGACAGGCTCAGGGAAGAGCCGCCGTTGAAGCCGAACCAGCAGAACCACAGGATGAACACGCCCAGAGCACCGGCGGTCAGGTTATGGCCGGGAATGGCGTGGGGGTTGCCGTTCTTATCGTACTTGCCAATACGGGGACCCAGCATCCATGCGCCCAGCAGAGCGATGACGCCGCCCACGTTATGCACGGCTGCGGAACCTGCAAAATCGTGGAAGCCCATGCTCTGCAGCCAGCCGCCGCCCCACATCCAGTGGCCGCAGATGGGGTACACCACCAGCGAGATGGCGGCGGAGTATACGCAGTAGGCCTTGAAGTTGGTGCGCTCGGCCATGGAGCCGGAGACGATGGTGGCTGCCGTAGCGCAGAACACGGTCTGGAACACGATGTACACCCACAGGGGGATGTCCAGACCCAGATGGCTGTAATCGCCCTGAATGAAGGGATCGAAACCGCCGATCAGTGCGCCGGTGCCGCCGAACATCAGGCCGAAGCCGATGAGCCAGTAGCAGGGCGTGCCGATGCAAAAATCCATCATGTTTTTCATCAGGATGTTGCCGGTATTCTTTGCCCGGGTGAAGCCGGCTTCGCATAGGGCGAATCCGGCCTGCATGAAGTACACTAGAAACGCTCCTACGAGCGTCCAGCAGGTGTTGACGGAGTTGAACATTTTTCCTACCTCCTACGGTCGTTTTTTGCACAGGGAGCCCTCTATTCTCTCCGTGCGGCAGTATCCCCGAAAACACAAAAGGCGCTGGCGGAATTGCTTCCGTCAGCGCCTTTGCTTTCGATGGCAAGAGTATAGTCTCTTTGTGCAAACCTGTCAAGTATTCATCTCAAGGTTTTACGTTTTTCACAATACAGGAAAACTTTGCCCTGCTAAAGTTTGGCAAATGTTTCGCCGGTCAGCCGTTTTCGCCGTCCTTCGGGCGCTCGGACTTGTCCTTTCCCTTGGCGTTGGCCGGGCGGTGGCCGCCCTCCATCTCCCAGTGCAGCAGCAGGCTCATCAAAGCGCGCAGCGCAAAGGTAGCCGCCAGCGGCACCACCGACTCCAGATTTTGCAGCAGGAAGGTCTTGGCGATCTCTGCCGACATCAGAAATTCCAGCGCGGTGGTCAGGCCGCTGCTCATTTCATGGTGGAAGTCCCGGTGGTCGTTGAAGAAGGTGGCGCGGACATAGTAAAAAGTGGCCTTTGCCAGACTGGTGATGATGATGAACAGGCCCACCACCTCGGCAAGACCGGCGATCATGGGCACTGCAGTTTCCAGAAAGGCATCCAACAGGTGGGTGAGGTTCAGGTTGAACAGGGTCAGTCCTTGCATGATCTCCTCCGCAGCTTACAGCAGGGTCTTGACGTAAGCGGCCAGCTCCTCGTCCTTGCAGGAGGCGAAGAACAGCTCAGAGAACTTTGCACCGGCCACAGCGCCCTTCAGCAGCTCCTGGTCGATGCTCTTCAGGCACTCGATGAGGGGCTTGAAGGTGGCAGCGCGCACGCCGTCCAGGATCTTCTTGTTGCGCTGCTCGGGCACAACGCGCTCCTTGGGGTAGCCCTGACCGTGGCCGAAGCCGAACAGCTTCTCGAAGCAGTACTCGAGGTTCAGCTCGCCGCCCCAGCCGAAGCCCTTGGCAAAGGGCATGGCAACGGCGTTGCCGTCGTTGACGTGGGCAAAGGTGTAGGCATCCACGGGGTCCTCAACGTGGCCGCAGATGACGCCGGGGAAGCTGTTCAGTGCCAGCATGGCGCCCTCGCCGGTGCCGCAGCCGGTAACAACGTAGTCCGCAGCGCCGCTGTTCAGCAGAATGGCAGCCAGAATGCCGCACTGCACATAGGTCAGCTGTGCAGCGTCATCGGCGGCGTACATGCCGTAGTTGACCACCTCGTGGCCCATGGGCTCCACCACCTTTTTCAGGGCGGCTTCGATGATGCCGTTCTTGGCGGCCTGACTGTTCTCATTGATAAGTGCGATCTTCATAACAATGGTTCTCCTTCTTATTTTTCCCTGCGGTGCGCAGGTGTTATACAAAGTCCTCCCGCATGGGGGTAAAGAAATCCAGCATCACGCCGCCCTCCAGACAGACACAGCCGTGCATGACGCCGTTCTGCTTGAGCAGGGTGTCGCCGGGGCCTACCTCCCGGGTCTCGTCCCCGATGGTAAAGCGGTACCGCCCGGAGACGATATAGGTGATCTGGGTGTGGGGGTGGCAGTGCATGGCACCCACGCCGCCGGTCTCAAAGGTGTTTTCCACGCACATGGCGTCCTTGCTGTACGCCAGCACGCGGCGCTGCACCCCGGGGCCGCAGGGCTCCGGGGAAATTTCGGCATGGGGCACCCAAGGGATATCCTGATGTGCTTTTTCCATTATAGCATAACATCCTTTCCCGTACAAATACAAAAGGGGACTGCCACACAACGCTGTGCGGCAGTCCCCGGGTCAGAACTGCGGAGTGCCCTCAGCGCTTACTGGGGCTGCTTGCCGATGTAGGCCAGAATGCCGCCGTCCACATACAGGATCAGGCCGTTGACAAAGTCAGAAGCCTCAGATGCCAGGAACACAGCGGGTCCGCCCAGATCCTCGGCCTCGCCCCAGCGGCCTGCGGGGGTCTTGGCAACGATGAACTGGTCGAAGGGGTGACGGCTGCCGTCGGGCTGGATCTCGCGCAGAGGTGCGGTCTGCGGGGTGGCGATGTAGCCGGGTCCGATGCCGTTGCACTGGATGTTGTAAGCGCCGTACTCGGAAGCGATGTTCTTGGTCAGCATCTTCAGGCCGCCCTTGGCTGCTGCATAGGCAGAAACGGTCTCACGGCCCAGCTCGCTCATCATGGAGCAGATGTTGATGATCTTGCCGCCGCCCTGTGCGATCATGTCGGGGATGATGGCCTTTGCCACGATGAAGGGAGCGTTCAGGTCAACATCGATGACCTGACGGAACTGAGCAGCGCTCATCTCGGTCATGGGGATGCGCTTGATGATACCGGCGTTGTTGACCAGAATGTTGATGTGGCCGACTTCCTCGGTGATCTTTGCCACCATGGCGTTGACGGCGTCCTCGTCGGTGACGTCGCAGACGTAGCCGTAAGCCTTGATGCCTGCCTCTGCATAGGAAGCCAGACCCTTGTCCACCAGCTCCTGCTTGATATCATTGAACACGATGGTAGCGCCGTTGGCTGCCATAGCCTTTGCAATTGCCATGCCGATGCCGTAGGATGCGCCGGTGATCAGCGCCACCTTGCCGGTCAGGTCAAAGGATTTGGGAGTGCACTGTGCCATAATAAAGTCCTCCTGTCAAAAAACCATATTTTACACGGGGCAAAACTGCACCGTGCTGCTTTGCAAAGCGCGTCGTATCCGGCCGTACCGGAGTGCGCTCTTACTTGTATACCAGTCTAGCATCCTTTGCAGAAAGTGTCAAGGCACATTCTTGTGAAGTTTTATTGTACTTTCTTTAGATTTCCGTTTCCTCACCGCAAAACAGCACGTCAGCCCGCTGTTTTTCGGTCATCAGTTTGTGCAGGCTGACGTGCCTTGTCACGGTGCACAAGATATCCCGGCTTAATTTGGGCTTGTTGACAAGTTTGGACGACCTTTGGCTTTTACCCCAGTTTTTTCTTCTGCTGGCGCGCTACGATGGGCATCAGCAGGGGGATGGGCACAAGGCGCTGGGCGCTGGTGCACAGCCGCATAAGAGCAGAGGGCACGATGATGGTCTTGCGGTGCATCATGCCCAGCAGCGCCTCCTCTACACACAGCTCGGGGGTGATGCCCCGCAGGGCAAACACCACACCGGCGCGGTCGTTGAACTCGGTATCCACAGGGCCGGGGCAGAGGGCGCAGACGTAGACCGGGCTGTGCATCTCCCGCAGCTCCTCGGCTACGCCGCGGGTCAGGCTGACCACATAGGCCTTGCTGGCGTAGTAGCCCGCCATATAAGGCCCGCCGGGCAGAAGCCCCGCAGAGGACGCCACATTCAGGATGGTGCCGCCGCCCTGTGCGTTCATCTTGCGCACCACAGCGCGGAACAGCCGCGCCATGGCGGCAACGTTCACTTGGATCATCTCTTCCTCGCGGGCTTCCTCTGTTTCCAGAATGCTGCCGCAGACACCGAAACCGGCGTTGTTGATGAAGATGTCGATGTGCTCGTCCGCCAGCACCCCGCACAGGCGGCTGCACTCCTCGGCGCGGGAGAGGTCGGCAGTCTCGATGCGGCATTCCGTGCCGTGGGCTGCGTGCAGTTCCTCGGCGAGAGCCTGCAAACGGTCGGCGCGGCGGGCGGTCAGGATGAGCCGGCAGCCCATGGCGGCGTACCGGCGGGCGAACTCCCGGCCGATGCCGGAGCTTGCGCCGGTGATCCAGATGGTCTTTTGCATGGTGGTTCTCCTTTTTTCTTCTCGCCCTCAAAACGGGGCTTTCTGTACTTGTTGCCCCTATTTTAACACGGCTTTTCCGCATTTTCTATGCAATTTTCGTAAACTACGAAAAAGAGGGGCAGAAACGCTTTTCATTTATCGCATAGCAGAAACCTGCATTTACAAACGTTAGCGTCCTCGCCCTCTCCGTCTTTGCTTCGCAAATCCACACTCCCCCTTTTGTCACCTGCGGTGACATCTTCCCCCGGAGCGGGGGAAGTCTTTCCTCAAAGGGAGAGGCAAGAGCACTGCCGGAAACTTTCTTATTGAACCTAATACTTTAGCAACAAGCTTTAGAACTCGGCTCTCCCTTTGGGAGAGCTGGCGCGGGAGCGCCTGAGAGGGCGAGAACGCCGCCCACGCAAAAGAATGCCCGAAACGCCGCAGGCGTTTCGGGCTCTCTCATAAATTTTACTTCAGCAGGTTATCGTTCTCGAAGTAGTCGATGCGCATAGCCTTGCGCACCTCGTCCAGCGTGGCGGCAGCGGTCTTTTCAGCGTAGGCGCTGCCCTCCTTCAGGATCTCTACCACCTCGGGCAGGCGTTGCTCCCACTCCTTGCGGCGGGTGCGGATGGGCTCCAGCTCAGCCTGCATGACGCTGTTCAGGAACTTTTTCACCTT
>CAKTCK010000002.1 GCA_934539245.1 uncultured Faecalibacterium sp. | reverse complement strand
GGCTGCGCCTCCAACAAGGCCATTGACACCATCGTGGAGCGGCTGTTCCACGGCGAGGATCATCTGGAAAGCTACGGTGCTAAAAAGGACTTCCCGCTGGGCGGCAAGCGTGTCATCGGCACGCCTGCCCACTATGCGTACTTAAAGATCGCCGAGGGCTGCAACAACCGCTGCCATTACTGCGCCATCCCGGGCATCCGCGGCCCGCTGCACAGCCGCGATATGGCCGACTGCGTAGCCGAGGCCCGCTGGCTGGCCGGTGAGGGCGTAAAGGAACTGATCGTGGTGGCGCAGGACCCTACCGCCTACGGCGAGGACTGGGGCAAGCCCGGCAGCATCTGTGAGCTTCTGGATAAGCTGAACAAGGTGCCGGGGCTGGAATGGATCCGCATCATGTACGCCTACCCGGAGCGCATCACCGATGAATTTATCGCCGCCATGAAGCGCAACGAGAAGGTGGTGCCTTACCTTGATCTGCCTATCCAGCACTGCAACGATACCATCCTCAAGAACATGAACCGCCGCTCCAACCGCGCGGAGCTGCTGGAGGTGATCGGCAAGCTGCGCCGCGAGATCCCCGGCATCACCCTGCGCACCACCCTGATCGCAGGCTTCCCCGGCGAGACCGAGGAGCAGTTCGAGGATCTGTGCAACTTCGTCAAGGAGGTGCAGTTCGACCGTCTGGGCTGCTTTGCCTACTCTGCCGAGGAAAACACCGTGGCGGCACGGATGGACGGCCAGATCGAGCAGGAGGTCAAGGACAAGCGCGCTGAGCTGGTGATGCAGATCCAGACCGGCATCATGGCGCAGAAGCAGGCTGAAAAGGTAGGTCAGACCGTGCACGTTCTGTGTGACGGCATCGACGAGGAAAACGGCCTATACCTCTGCCGCACCACCGGCGATGCGCCGGAGGTGGACGGCTGCGTCTGCGTTTCCAGCGAGGAACCGCTGTACCCCGGCCAGTTCTATGATGTGCTGGTAGAGGACAGCGACCTTTACGATCTGTATGGTACGGTCGTAAAATAACGAATTGGAGGATAAATCGTATGAATCTGCCCAATAAGCTTACCCTGACCCGCATCATTCTGGTGCCGGTGTTCATGATCTTTGTGTCTCTGACCGGTCTGGACGGCATCGTGGACGGTACATTTAACGCCGCCTTCTACCTGCTGGCCGGTATCGTGTTTGCCGTTGCCAGCTTCACCGACTATCTGGACGGCCATCTGGCACGCAAGTGGCACATGGTCACCGATTTCGGCAAGTTTGCCGACCCGCTGGCCGACAAGCTGCTGACCACCGTGGCCTTCATCTATATGCTGCGGGACGGTGTGTGCAGCCCCGTGGTGCTGTGCATCATTCTGGCACGTGAGTTTGCGGTGTCCGGTCTGCGCATGGTGGCTGCCGGTGCCAAGGACGGCAAGGTCATCGCCGCCAATATGTGGGGCAAGGTAAAGACCGTATTGCAGATGCTGAGCATCATCTTCTACTTCTTCGGCACGGCCCTGAGCTACCGCGGCACGGTGGAAAGCGTTTCCATCGTGGTGGTGGTCTCCATCGCTCTGTGCTGGATGGTGGCCGCTGTGACCGCCATCTCCGGCATCAAGTACCTGTGGGATAACCGCAGCTTTATCAACACCGCAAAGTAAAAATGTGGAAAACAAAAGGCCGCTGCGCCTCACCGTGCAGCGACCTTTGGGATATATGGGACGATTTAGAATGGCTTCCGCTGCGCTCTAGCCATGTTTAGCGGAAAAAAGATTTTTAATAGAGCAATGCCGGAGCGTCTGCGGACGCTCCGGCATTGCATTTTCACAGAAAGGGTCGTGAAGGAAAACGGCATTTGCACCGCTGTCAGGAAAGCACGGCGCTTTCCTCCACCTTATCCAGCACTGCCAGCTGCAAAGCGTTCAGCATGCTGCGCTGTGCGCCGTAGGTGTCGGCGTAGGAGCTGTTGGCGCTGTCGATCTGCTCCTGCGTGGGGGCGATGTCCAGCTGCTCCGCAATGGCCTGAAAGACCAGATCCTGCTTGGCAAGATGCTCAAAGTAGGCGTCGGAATCCGCCAGCATCGCGTTGGCATCGGCGTAACCCTTGGCCTGTGCGTAGGCGTCCAGCTCCATGCCGTACTGGGCGGCAAGCTGAGAGTGGTAGTTCAGGAACATACGGATGTAGTAGCTGGTGATCTGGGTGGGGATCTCCTTGAAGGTGGCGTTATTGAGCAGGTAGTCCATCACGGCGTTGTCCAGATTGTTGGCGTACAGGGCGCTGTCAAAGTACTGGCGCAGGGCGTCTGCGGTGTGCAGGTCGTCGCTGGCGGCAAAGTTCGTCTCCACCCACTCGTCGGTCAGGGTGGGCACAACGCTCTGGGTGATGGCGTTCAGGGTCACGCTGAACACGGCTTCCTTGCCGCTGAGGGTGATGGTGTTGCCCTCGGCATCGGTGGAGTCGTCGTAGCCCTCCGGGAAGGTGACAGTCACATCAAAGGTGTCACCGATATTGTGGCCGATGATCTGATCCTCGAAGCCGTCAATAAAGGTGTGGCTGCCCAGCGTCAGGTCGTAGCCGGTGGCGGTGCCGCCGGTAAATACCACGCCGTCCACCGCGCCGGAATAGTCGATGTTCACGGTGTCGCCGCTCTGGGCTGCCCGGTCGGTGATGTTCTGGGTGGTGGCGAACTGGTTCAGCAAAGTGTCGATCTGGGTCTGGATCTCGGCCTCGGTGGGCTCGATGTCTGCCTTGGAAAGCGGCAGCGCGGATACATCCTCTGGCAGCGTCACATAGTCCAGTGCGCGGATGCCGGTCCAGTGACCGTTATCGTCCAGCCCCTCGGAGTAATCGAAGCTGGAATAATCGAAATCCGACACCTTGCCGTAGACGGACACGCTTGCGCCGGATGCAGCAGAGGAAGCGCTGGTGCTGCCCTGCTTTTTGGTCAGCATAAAGCAGGCTGCAACTACGCACAGCACAGCGGCCACCGCGCACAGCACACACAACAGGGTCTTGGTATTGCGTTTCAAAAGAGGTACCTCCTAAAAATAGCAGACCGTTTTCACGGAGAATGCAAATGTCATACCTTACTATTATAACGGAAAAATGCGAAAAGAAAAGATTTTTGCGAAAATTCCACAAATGCCGCCCGGCACAGGTATCACTTTTGCCCGCTTTGGGGCGGGAAATGCCGCAAAACCGGTGGAAATACCCGGGCGGTTCTGTTACAATAAAACTGTATGAGCCTTTCCCTGCGGGGGAAAGCCTTTTGCTGAAATTGGAGGATAAAACCATGGATTACAATAAAGCAGCTCTGGAAATGCACGAGACCCACAAGGGAAAGGTGGGTATCGTGAGCAAGGTGGAGGTCGCCACCCGTGACGACCTGTCCACCGCCTACACCCCCGGTGTGGCCGAGCCCTGCCGCAAGATCAAGGAAAACACGGAGGATGTGTATAAGTACACCTTCAAGGGCAACATGGTGGCCGTTGTCTCCAACGGCACCGCCGTACTGGGTCTGGGCGATATCGGCCCGGAAGCCGGTCTGCCGGTCATGGAGGGCAAAGCTGTGCTGTTCAAGGAGTTCGGCGGGGTGGATGCCTTCCCCATCTGCATTGACGCCCACGACGCCGCCAGCGTCATTGCCGCCTGCAAGGCCATTGCCCCCACCTTTGGCGGCATCAATCTGGAGGATATCAAGAGCCCGGAGTGCTTCGAGATCGAGGAGACCTTGGAGCGGGAGCTGGACATCCCTGTGTTCCATGACGACCAGCACGGCACCGCTATCGTGGTCACCGCTGCCCTCATCAACGCCCTGCGCGTGGTGAATAAAAAGATGGAGGACGTGCACATCGTCCTGAACGGCCCCGGCGCTGCCGGCACCGCCATCATCAAGATGCTGATGACCGCCGGTGCAAAGGACATCGTGGCGGTGGATCAGTTCGGCACCCTGTACAAGGGCTGCAACAGCGCCGAAGCCCACAAGAACTGGCTGGGCGAGGTGACCAACCCCCGCCAGATCAAGGGCGGTCTGAAGGAAGCGCTGGAGGGCGCAGACGTGTTCATCGGTGTGTCCCGCCCCGGCATCCTGACCACCGAGCTGTGCAAGACCATGAACAAGGACGCCATCGTCTTTGCCATGGCAAACCCCACTCCGGAGATCATGCCGGATGAAGCCAAGGCGGGCGGCGTGCGCGTGATGGCTACCGGCCGCAGCGATTTCCCCAATCAGGTCAACAACGTGCTGTGCTTCCCCGGCCTGTTCAAGGGTGCTCTCAGCGTCCGCGCCCGGGATATCAACAATGAGATGAAGCTGGCCGCCGCCTACGCCATTGCAGACCTTATCACCGATGCCGACCGCAGCGAGGAGAACATCATCCCCGGTGCGTTCGACCCCCGCGTGGCTGAGGCTGTGGCAAATGCCGTGGCAAAGGCTGCCCGCGAGACCGGCGTGGCACGGCTGTAAGCGGAGGATACAGGCATGAGAACGATCTCCGCACAGAGCATTACGGATACGGTGGCGCGGCTCTGCATCAAGGCCAACACCCAGTTGCCGCAGGACGTGCAGGCCGCGCTGGAAAAGGCCCGGGAAGAAGAGCCGTGGCCGCTGGCTAAAAATACGTTAGACCTGCTGTGGTCGAACCTTGGCGCTGCAAAGGAGAAAGACCTGCCCATCTGTCAGGACACCGGCATGGCCTGTGTGTTCGTGGAGCTGGGCACGGATGTGCACATTGACGGCAGCTTTGAAGCTGCCATCCACGAGGGCGTGCGCCGGGGCTATACGGACGGCTATCTGCGCAAGAGCATCGTGGCCGACCCGCTGCGCCGGGGCAACACCGGCGATAACACCCCGGCGGCCATCACGGTGCATCTGGTGGACGGCGAGGGCTGCCGCATCACGGTAGCACCCAAGGGCTTCGGCAGCGAGAACATGAGCCGCATCCAGATGCTCAAGCCCGCCGACGGCGTGGAGGGCTTTAAAAAGTTCGTGGTGGACACCGTAAAGCTGGCCGGCTCCAACCCCTGCCCGCCCATCGTGCTGGGCATCGGCGTGGGCGGCAGCTTTGACAAGGTGGCGTATCTGGCCAAAAAGGCGCTGCTGCGCCCGCTGGATATCCCTAACCCCGACCCCTACTACGCCCAGCTGGAGCAGGAACTGCTTACCGCCATCAATGCACTGGGCATCGGCCCGCAGGGCTTTGGCGGCAAGACTACCTGCCTTGGCCTTGCCATTGAGCAGATGCCCACCCATGTGGCGGGTCTGCCGGTGGCTGTGAACGTTTCCTGTCATGTGACCCGCCGCGCCAGCGCGGAGCTGTAAGGAGGGGAGAACGATGGAATACAGACTGACGACCCCCTGCACCGCGCAGGATCTTGCCCCGCTGAAGGCGGGGGATACCGTGCTGCTTTCCGGTGTGGTGTACACCGCTCGGGATCAGGCACACAAGCGGATGATGGAAGCACTGGACAAGGGCGAGACCCTGCCTTTTTCCCTTGAGGGCAGCGCCATCTATTATGTAGGCCCCACCCCGGAGCGCCCGGGCGAGGTCATCGGCTCGGCAGGGCCTACCACCAGCGGACGCATGGACGCCATGAGCCCCCGGCTGCTGGACCTTGGCAACAAGATCATGATCGGCAAGGGCAAGCGGGATGCCGCCGTCAAAGACGCTGTGGTGCGCAACGGTGCGGTGTATCTGGCCGCGCTGGGCGGTGCCGGTGCGCTGATGGCCAAAAGCGTGCAGACGCTGGAAGTGATCGCATGGCCGGACTTGGGCTGTGAGGCGGTGCGCCGCCTGACCGTGCAGGATATGCCCCTGACCGTGGTGCTGGACGCCCACGGCGGCGACCTGTACGAGACTGGCCCTGCCGCCTATCTGGCTGCGCTGTAAATTGCACCCTTTGCACAAAACAGTGGCGGTGCAAAACCGGCAAAACAGCAGTTCTGTGCAGAGAAATGCGGTTAGTTTAGCAAAACTTGCTGCGAATTACTTGCATCAACCGCAAAAATGTGATATCCTTTAACATACGACAGAGGGTACACATACCCTGTCGGAAAAATCCCCCAGAGGGAATAAGGCAGGAGGCCGGACAAACCATGCAGATCCACCAGTCCGCGGAAGATTATCTTGAAACGATCCTGATGCTGAGCCAGCGTATGGGCAAAGTGCGCTCCATTGACGTTGTCAATGAGCTGGGCTTTACCAAAGCCAGCGTGAGCATCGCCATGAAAAAGCTGCGGGAGAACGGCTATATCGCGGTGGACGGCGAAGGCAACCTGACCCTGCTGGAGCCCGGGCTGGAGATCGCCCAGCGCATTTACAGCCGCCATCAGCTGCTGACCCACTTCTTTGTGCAGCTGGGCGTGGACGAGCAGACCGCCGCCGAGGACGCCTGCAAGGCAGAGCACATCCTCAGTGAGCAGACGCTGGAAAAGATCCGCGAAAGCGCCCTGCGCAACGATGCCGCCCATCCGCAGGCAAAGTAATTTGATTTCAGGAGACACCGGAGCGCCGAAAGACGTTCCGGTGTCTCTTTTTGCATGAAATCTTCGGTTTTCGTTGCATATTTGTTGTGGGTTTGGTACAATAAGCCTGAGCGAAAAAGGAACGTTGGAAGAACGGAAAAGGTCGGGACGGCGGAAAGCCGCTCCGGGGTAAAGGAGAGCATTGCAGCATGGATGCTATTGCGCATACTCAGGTCAGTGTGGTCTGTCTGGTCACGCTGGCGGTTTTGCTGCGGGCGCAGCAGAAAATGCGGGATAAAAGTCTGCCCGGGCGACTGTTCACGGCGCTGCTGTGGTCTGCCGGGGCACTGACGCTGGTGGATTATAACAGTGCGCTGGCGCAGCTGGGCGCGTGGCAGGAGCTGGGCATTCCCCTGACCTACGGTCTGAACGCCGGGTGCAGCATTTTGTTTTATCTGCTGGCGGCATGGTGCTGCCTGCTGGTGCTTTTGTATGTGGAGGCAGAGCTGGGGCATACATGGCTGGAGAATGGCCGCAAGCTGGCGCTCAGCGCCGTGCCGCTGGTGCTGCTTTTGCTGGCGCTGCTGACAGCGCGGGACGAAAACGGCTTCTGCTATCTGGATGCAGAAGGGCTGCGGGGCAGCACCCTGTTCTGGGGGCCGAAGCTGGTGGGGCTTTTCTATCTGGCAGCTGCCTTTCTCCGATGCAGCTGGACACTGAGCCACTGGAAGCAGGAAACACCCAAAGAGGAACTAAAAACCCTGCTGCTGCTCGCGCTTGTGCCGGCGGCAGGCTTTGTGTTGCAAGGCTGGCTGCCCGGGCGCGGGCTGCTGTGCTGCGGCATCGTGCTGGGGCTGGTGTGCGTGTATGTGCTGGTGCTGCAGACAAAGTTCACGGTGGACACCCTGACCGGCGTTAGCAACCGCATTGTGGCGCTGCGCTATCTGGAAAGCGAGCTGCCCTATTACCGCCGCCACCCCAACCGCTCGCTGCATTTCCTCATGATGGACTTGGATCACTTCAAGCACATCAACGACAAATACGGCCACTTGGAGGGGGACGCCGCGCTGGTGCTGCTGGCGGGCATCCTGAAAAAGGTGTGCGCCAACTATAACGGCGTGCTGGCGCGCTACGGCGGCGATGAATTTTGCATCGCCTGCGGCTGCGACAGCGTGGAGGTGCGCACCCTGATCGCCTCCATCCAGCGGGAACTGGACGCAGCCAACGCCGCCTCCGGTAAGCCCTACCAGATCGAGATCAGCATCGGCTGCGCCCGCCTTGAGCCGGACATTGCCACCGTGCACGACCTGATCGATAAGGCGGATCAGGAAATGTACCAGCTCAAGATCCGCAAACGCGGTACTTCCTGAAACAAAGAAAGCACCTGTGATCTTCCCGCCTGTGCGCTGGCACCCGGCAGAGTTTGCAGGTGCTTTTTCTATACGTTTTTTACTCTTCTGCCCTTGCATCCCGGGGTGGAACGCGGTATTCTTATAGAATAGACCGAAACCGCGACAGCACAGGGGAGGGAAATCACATGGACGCACAGGAGATCCGCGCATTGCTGGGCAAAAGCATCTTTGAGCGGGCACAGAAATACTGCAAGCGCATCCTGCAAAGCAGCTGCACCACCAATGAGGACGGCGTGCGGCATCTGGCGGCACTGGTACAGGGCAGCGGGTCGAACTGCTATTATACGCAGGTCTGGCTGCGGGAAAACGGCAGCTTTGTCAGTGCCTCCTGCGACTGTCCCTATAACCAGAACGGCGACGGCACCTACTGTAAGCATATCGGTGCGCTGCTATTGCGGGACGCGGAAAAGAACCCGCCTGCCCCGGAAAAAAAGCCGGAGAGCATCCCCGGGGTGCAGCGGGGCGTTGCCGGCTTGAGCACCGAGCCCCGCAAGGATAGTTACAGCGCCGGGCTGGATATGCTGTTCGGCCGCAAGTGGCGGGGCGAGGAGCCGGAGACCGACTATGATGCCCAGCTGCTGCTGAAGCGCTACCAGCGGGAGGATGCACAGCAGCAGCCCCAGCCCGCTTTGCAGCGCACCGGCTTTGCCCTGCTGGAGCCGGAGCTTACGGTGCACAATGACCGCGTCTGGCTGCGGCTGCGGGTCTCGGACGGCATCGGCGGGCGGCAGTATCTGGTAAAAAGCATCCCGCAGTTTCTGGAAGCAATCGAGCGGGGCGAAAGCGTCAGCTACGGTAAATCGCTGGCGTTTGTGCACCGGTGGGACGCCTTTGCCCCGGATGCGCAGCAGCTGCTGCGGCTGCTGCGCCGTCAGGTGAGCGCCCGGCAGGAATTTGAAGCCGAGGGTGCGCTGCGCTCCGGCTGGGAGAAAGGCCCGGCGGGCGGTCTGCCGCTGACCGGCGAGGGACTGGATGACCTTGTGGAGCTTTACGCCGCCGAGGGCGTTGTGGGCGGCTATACCCTTAAAGAGGGGCTGCCGGTCATCAGCCTGAAGGTGGAGCGCCGCAAGGGCGGCGTGCAGCTGAGCTGTACCCCGGCGCTCAGCGGGGTGCAGGGGCTGGACTATGCCTATCTGCTGGGCGAAACCACCCTCTGGCGGATGCAGCGGGAGGAATGCCGCCGGGTGCTGCCGGTGCTGGATACCTTTGGCGGGCGCAGCTTGTTCTTTACCAGCGCGGACGCCGCCGCCTTTTGCAGCTATGTGCTGCCGGAACTGGGCAACCGGGTGAACATCGTGGACCCCGACCGGCTGCTGCTGAACCAGATCCCGCTGGAACCAGTGGTGCAGTTTTATCTGGACGCAGACCGGGGGCTTACCGTCACGGCGTACCCGGTCTTTCTCT
This sequence comes from uncultured Faecalibacterium sp., assembly GCA_934539245.1. GTDB lineage: Bacteria > Bacillota > Clostridia > Oscillospirales > Ruminococcaceae > Faecalibacterium. Next base: position 73,171 of record CAKTCK010000002.1, on the reverse strand, counting down.
ACGGCGAGGATCGGGTAGCTCCCGGTGAGCCGGTGCCCCCGGATCTTTTGCGGGATGCCCGCACCGAGAACCGGGCAAAACGGCTGCTGGAAACCTATCTGGAACCCGAGCCCGGCAAGCCCGGGCATTACAGCATTTCCGGGGAGGAGGCGCTTTTCCAGCTGCTGGAAGAGGGCATTCCCGCCCTGCTGGCCATGGGCGAGGTGTATCAGACCGATGCCTTCCGCAACTTACAAGCCGCCCCGCCTAAAATTTCGGTAGGGGTGTCGGTGCACGGCAGCGTGCTGGACTTGGAAGTGGACACCGGCGCGTTCCCGGTGGAGGAGCTGCGGGAGCTTTTGCAATCGTTGCACCAGAAAAAGCGCTACCACCGCCTGCGGGACGGCAGTCTGCTGCGGCTGGACGACAGTCTGGAAGGGCTGGACGAACTGAACGACACACTGGAACTTTCCGGCGCAAAGCTGAAGGACGGCCACGCCGCCCTTCCGCTTTACCGCGCGCCTACGCTGGACTGGGCACTTTCGGGGCAGAACGGCCTGCGGTTCGACCGGGACGATGCTTTCCGGCGCATCAGCCGCAGCTTCCATGCCGTGCGGGACAGCGAATATACCCCGCCGCTCTCCCTGCAAAAGACCCTGCGCAAATATCAGCGGGACGGCTACCGCTGGCTGCGCACGCTGGACGGCTACGGCATGGGCGGCATTCTGGCGGATGATATGGGTCTGGGCAAGACCGTGCAGGTGCTCAGCTACCTGCTGGCGATGAAGGAGGGCGGGCAGCAGCTGCCCAGCCTCATCGTCTGCCCGGCGTCGCTGGTGCTGAACTGGCAGGAGGAATGTCAGAAGTTCACCCCGCAGCTGCAAAGCGTAGCCATGGACGGCGATGCCGCCCACCGCGCCGCACTGGTCGATGGGTGGGCGCAGGCGGATATCGTCATTACCAGCTACGACCTGCTGCGCCGGGACGAAAAACTGTATGCCGGGCAAAGCTTCTACGCCTGCATTCTGGACGAAGCGCAGGCCATCAAGAACCATACCACCCAGAAATACAAGGCGGTGTGTCGGGTGAATAGCCGGGTGCGCTTTGCACTGACCGGCACCCCGGTGGAGAACCGCTTAGGTGAATTGTGGAGCATCTTCTCCTTTTTGATGCCCGGGTATCTGCCCCCTTACAAGACCTTCTGCGCCCGGTTTGAAAAGCCCATCGTGCAGGACGAGGATGCCAACGCCGTGCGGCGGCTGAACCAGTTCACCGGCCCCTTCATCCTGCGGCGCATGAAGTCGGAGGTGCTGCGGGAGCTGCCGCCCAAAACCGAGAATGTGCGCCGCGTCGAGCTGGAGACCGAGCAGCGCAAGCTGTATCTGGCGGCGGTGGTGGACGCCCGGGAAAAGCTGCGTGCGGCAAAGCCGGAGGACAAGATGACCGTGTTTGCCGTGTTGATGCGGCTGCGGGAGATCTGCTGCGACCCGCGCCTTGTGGCAGACAACTGGACGGGCTGCAGCGCCAAGCTGGAAGCCTGTCTGGAACTTGTCACCGAGGCGGTGGCGGGCGGGCACCGCATTCTGCTGTTCAGTCAGTTCACCTCCATGCTGGAGCTGTTGGCAAAGCGGCTGGACGAAGCCGGGGTGAGCCACTTCACCCTGCAAGGCTCTACTCCGAAGCCGGTGCGCGCCGAGCAGGTGCGCCGGTTCAATCAGGGCGAGGCGGACGTCTTTCTGATCTCGCTGCGGGCGGGCGGTACGGGTCTCAACCTGACCGCCGCCGATATCGTTATCCACTACGACCCGTGGTGGAACCTTGCCGCACAGAATCAGGCCACCGACCGCGCCTACCGCATCGGTCAGCGCAACCCGGTGCAGGTGTACCGGCTGATCGCGCAGGACACCATTGAGGAAAAGATCGTGGAGCTGCAACAGGCCAAGCAGTCGCTGGCCGACACTGTTACCGGCGGGGCAGACGGCGCGATTTTGTCCATGAACCCCGAACAGCTGCTGCAGCTGCTGGGAGAAGAAGCATAAAGGAGTGTATTTATCATGAAGGTTTGGGATCTGCATTGCGATACCCTGCTCGAGCTGCGCCGCGCCGAAAAGGCGGGCGCACCCAAAAGCTTTTTGCACAACGATCTGCATATCGACCTTGAAAAATTGCAGCAGGGGGATTATCTGCTGCAATGCTTTGCGGCCTATGCGGATCTGGCCGACCCCGCCCCCGGGGCCGACCCGTTGGTAAGCGTGCTGGAGGAGATCGACATCTTCAAGCGGCTCATGGCGGCTTACCCGGAAAAAATTGCCCCGGTGTACACCGCCGCCGACCTTGAGCGCAACCGCGCCGAGGGCAAACTCAGTGCCATGCTGACGGTGGAAGAGGGCGGCTGCTGCAAGGGCAGTCTGGGCGTGCTGCGGCGGCTGCAGGAACTGGGCGTGCGCATGATGACCCTGACGTGGAACTACCCCAACGAGCTGGCAGCCCCCAACGCAAACCCCGGCGGGCCGCTGGTAGCCAACACCGAGACCGGCCTGACCGAGCGGGGCTTTGCCTTTTTGGAGGAGATGGAAAAGCTGCACATCACCGTAGACGTGAGCCACCTTTCCGATAAGGGCTTCTGGGACATTGCAAATCACAGCACCCGTCCCTTTGCGGCAAGCCACTCCAACTGCCGTGCCCTGTCGCCCCACAACCGCAACCTGACCGATGAGATGATCCGCGCACTGGCAGAAAAGGGCGGCATTGCAGGGCTGAACTACTGCGCCTCCTTTGTGGACGCAGACTCGGCACACCCCAAGCTTTGCCGCAGCACGGTGGAGCGGCTGGCAAAGCACGCGGCACACTTCAAGCAGGTGGGCGGCATTGAGGTCATCAGCCTTGGCAGCGATTTTGACGGCATCGGCGGTCAGCACGAGCTGGAAACGGCGGCAGATATGCCGCTGCTGGTCGAGGCACTGCGCCGCGAAGGCTTTACCGAGGACGAGGTGGAGGCTATCTACTGGCGCAACGCATACCGTTTCTTTAAAAACAATCTGTAATAATAACTTCTAAAATTGCAAAAAGTGCCCGGAGATACCCTGCGCTGCGCGGGTATCCCGGGCTGTGTATTGCCCTGCGAGGGGAGGTTTTATATGGTCTGAGGCGCGCGTCCCCTGAAAAAGAACAAACGACTTGGAAAGATAAGAGGAATTATAACAATGGGTATCACGATTTCGCCGTGGATGATGGCGTTTCTCATGCTGATGACCGGCTTTGCAGGCTTTGTGGATTCGGCAGCCGGCGGCGGCGGGCTGATCAGTCTGCCGGCCTATCTGTTCGCCGGGCTGCCGCCCCACTACACCTATGCCACCAACAAGTTCAGCGCTGCCTGCGGCACCACCTTTGCCACGGCAAGCTTTTTCAAAAGCGGTGCCATGAACGTGAAGGTGGGCGTTCTTGCGGCCATCGGCAGCTTTGCGGGCAGTGCGCTGGGTGCGCACATCGTGCTGCTGCTCAGCGATGAGATGCTGCGCACCATGATGTTCATCATCCTGCCGGTGGCGGCGGTCATCATTCTATGGCAGCGCAACCTGCCGGACGAGAACCGGGACGACGGCACGCTGGACCTGAAAAAGATCTTACTGGCGCTGGCCATCGGTTTGGGCATCGGCCTGTACGATGGCGTCATGGGCCCGGGCACCGGCACCTTTGCCATCATTGCCTTTACCACTCTGATGGGCTTTGACCTGCGCACCGCCAACGGCAACGGCAAGGTGCTCAATCTGGCCAGCAACTACGCCAGCCTGTTCACCTACCTGATGAACGGTCTGGTAGTGTTCCACATCGGCATCCCCTGCGCCGTCAGCAACATTCTGGGCAACCTGCTGGGCTCCCATTTTGCCCTGAAAAAGGGTGCCCGCTTCATCCGCCCCATGATGCTGGTGGTGCTGGTTCTGCTGCTGGGCAAGCTCATCTCGGACGCGGTGCTGTAAGGGCAAGGCGGGACGATTTGAAATGCGCTCCGCGTTGCTCTGCGCATCAATAGCGGAAAGAATATTTTTATTTGTAGTTCCGAAACGCCTGCGGGCGTTTCGGAACTACTTTTTCACAGGGAGGGGCTGTAGAGGAAAGCGGCAGTTGCAAAGTTTGCGGGTGCGCCAGAGGCTCCCTCCCAGAGGGAGCTGGCAAAACCGTCAGGTTTTGACTGAGGGAGTTTGCATCCCCACAAAAAGAAAGTCGGACAGCCCGCGGGCTGTCCGACTTGTTCTTGCTATAAATAGGTTTTATTCCAGCACCAGCTCTTTATCAAAGAACGCGATGCCGAAGGCACCGGGACCGGTGTGGGTGCCGATGACGCAGCCGATCTGGCGCACCAGCGGTGCGTCCAGATGCAGGTTGTCCCGCAGGTAGGTCAAAAGCGGCTGCAGCTCCCGGGGGTTGGCGGTGTAGCCCAGCAGCGGGGTGTAGTCCGGGTGGATGCCGCCCATCTCGTCGATCTTTTTGAACAGCGCCACATACACGCCGGGCAGACCGCGTGCCTTACCGGCCAGCGCTACCTTGCCCTCCAGAACGGCGAGGATGGGCTTGATGCCCAGCATACCGCCCGCCACAGCGGCGGCGGCGGACAGTCTGCCGCCCTTGCGCAGATACTTCAGGTCGTCCACGGCAGCTACCAGATGCAGGTGCTGTTTGGCCTTTTCCAGATCGGCAGCGATCTGGGTGATCGTCTTGCCGGCGTCCCGCAGCTGCACAGCCAGCCGCACCAGCAAGGACTGCCCCAGACAGACGTTCTCGGTGTTCACGAACACCACATTGTCCACGTTGGCAAGGTCGGCGGCAAGTCTTGCGCACTGACCGGTGCCGGACAGCGCATCGGACAAAAAGATGCCCAGCACTTCGTCCCCGGCGGCAGCGGCGTCCAGATACAGCCGCTCGAATTGCTCCGGGCTGGGCTGGCTGGTGGTGGGCAGCTTGCGGCAGGCTGCCAGATGGGTATAGTATTCGCTGGGGGTCATGTCGATGCCGTCCCGCAGGACGGTGCCGTCCTCCAGCGTCACGTTCAGGGAGATCACGGTCACGCCCAGCTGCTGCGCCTCGGCGGGCAGGATGTCGCACGCGGAATCGGTGAGGATACGGATCATAATAATACCTCCGGTCTACCGGTAAAATACAGTATACGCAACGTTTTCATTAAAAAGGTTGGAAATTATTATACCACCATTTAGGGCGATATGTCAATAATTTGCATAAATTTGCCGCGGCAGAACGCCGAAACCTTGCGCACCCGGCGGCAGATATGGTACTATAACCGGGAACGAACCATAGCAGGAGGAGACCGACCATGCACAAGCTGAACCCCCGCACCGCCGCGCTGCTTTCGGCCTTTGGCTGGGCGGTGGGGTATCTGCTGGCGGGCAAGGCGCTGGCGGTGCTGCTGCCCGTGCCGCCCGGCGGCGCGGCACGGCTTTTCCGGGTCTGCCTGCTGGCTCCGCTGGCGGAGGAAGGGGTGTTCCGGGGCGCGGTGCAGCGCCGGGCGCAGCCGCTGGGCAGGGAACAGGCTATTCTTTTGCAGGCGGTGCTGTTCGCCCTGCAGCACGGCAGCGCCGCCGCTATGGCCTATGCGCTGGTGTGCGGGCTGGGGCTTGGGTGGCTGGCAGACCGCACCGGGCATCTCTGGCCGGGGGTGCTGCTGCACGGCGCAAACAACCTGCTGGTGCTGGCGATGGGATGAGAGGATGGGATAGATGACCGATTTTGAACTGATGGGTCTTGCGCTGGAAGAAGCGGGCAAAGCCGCCGCCTTGGGTGAGGTGCCGGTGGGTGCGGTGGTGGCGCGGCACGGCGAGGTGGTAGCCATGGCGCACAACACCCGGGAGACCGAAAAGAACGCTTTGCACCACGCGGAGCTGCTGGCCATCGATGCCGCCTGCAAGGCGCTGGGCGGCTGGCGGCTGTGGGAGTGTGAGCTGTTCGTCACCTTAGAGCCCTGCCCCATGTGCGCGGGCGGCATCATCAACAGCCGTCTGCGCCGGGTGGTGTACGGCGCTGCCGATACCAAAGCCGGGTGCTGCGGCTCGGTGACCGACCTGTTTGCGCTGCCCTTCAACCACCATCCGGTGGTGGAAAAGGGACTGCGGGAGGCCGAGGCACAGCAGCTTTTGCAGGCGTTTTTTGTTTCTCTGCGGGAAAAGCGAGCGGGCAGACCCCGCTGGAAGCCGCCGGTATCCGAAAACAGGGGAAAATAAGGAAAAATAGTGGGAACTGCGTAAAAAATTGCAGTTCCCACTTTCTTTTTGAGCTGGATTGTGGTATATTATTCAATGGAATCTTGTCGAAACCCATCATAAGCACAGGCGGGCACGCCAAAGCACCGGACCTTTGCCGGACACACGAACGGAACGCTGCACTGTCTGGGGATGGGCACAGGGTTTTTCCGGCTGGGTGCACTTACGCTAAGCCGAGAATACCGAACAGGAGGGATACACTCTTGTACGAGGACGAGTTTGAACTGACCTTTCAGGTGCCGGAGGAAGAGCCTGCGCCGGAACCCCTTGCCGCACCGGCTGCAAAACCGGCTGCGCCGGTGGAGCCGGTCGTGGACGAACCTACCCGCATCATGACGCTGGAAAAACCGGCGGCGCCTGTGGTGGACGAGCCCACCCGGGTGGTCACGCTGGAAAAGCCCGCAGAGCCGCCTGCGCCGGAGCCGCCCGAAGAGCCTGCGCCGGAGCCCGTAAAAGAACAGCCTGCCCCTGCCGCACCTACGGCGGCGCGCCGGGTGCTGATCTCCGGCGGCGACCGGGGCATCGGTGCTGCCGCTGCTCGCGCCTTTGCGGCGGCAGGATATCAGGTGGCGGTGCTCTACCACCAGAACGCCGCCGCAGCCGCTGCGCTGGAGCAGCAGCTGCCCGGGTGCATCGCCATCCAGTGCGATGTGGCCAGCCGCGCCAGCTGTGAGCTGGCGTTCCATGCAGTGGAACAGGCCATGGGCAGGGTGGATGTGCTGGTGTGCAACGCAGGCATCGCGCAGCAGAAGCTGTTTACCGACATCACCCCGGAGGAGTGGCAGCGGATGCTGGACGTGAACCTGAGCGGCGCGTTCCACCTGTGCCAGCTGGCACTGCCCGGCATGATCCGCCGCAAGCAGGGCCGCATCTTGACCGTGAGCAGTATGTGGGGCCAGACCGGCGGCAGCTGCGAGGTGCACTATTCTGCCGCGAAAGCTGGGCTCATCGGCCTGACCAAGGCACTGGCGAAGGAAGAGGGCCCCAGCGGCATTACGGTGAACTGCGTAGCGCCGGGGGTCATCGAGACCGACATGATGGCGGCTTTTACCGCCGAGGACAAGGCGGTGCTGGCGGAGGAGACCCCTGTGGGGCGGCTGGGCACCCCAGAAGAAGTTGCAAAGCTGCTGGTCTTTTTGGCCGGCGAGGATGCCGGATACATCACCGGACAGGTGTTCGGGGTGAACGGCGGCCTTGTGATCTGATGCACAGGGCGATATTACAGAATTTTCCCCGGAGTGGGAAGGAGAGAAAAAATGGGCATGACTTTGAAGGAACTGTTGACTAAGGGCGAGGGCACTCTCTCTGCACAGGAGGCCAAGGCGCTGGCGGCACAATGCCGCATGGATGTAGATACCCTCTACACCCTGCTGGAAGAGCGCGGCATCAAGATCCTGGAGGAAGAGAACGAGCCGAGTCTGGACGTGGACAGCATCATTGCTGAGGTGGAGAGCGCCGAGAACAACAACGATGACATGGGCCTTGCCGATGAAAACGAAGAGGATGCCGAGGAGAACCCGGCAGACCTGAAGGCTGCCATGGACGAGCTGCTGGACGACCCGGTGAAGAACTACCTCAAGCAGATCGGTCAGATCCCGCTGCTGAGCGCCGAGCAGGAGGTGGAGCTGAGCCGCCGCATCCATGCTGGTGCCGAGGCTGCACACATTTTGCAGGCAGACCGCCAGAAGTACGGCGCACCGGAGTACATCAAGAAGAACAGCGCCCGCTTCTCCTTTGAAGAGGACGAGAACAGCCGCAGCTACAATGAGGATCTGGACGAGGACGGCGAAAAGTCTGTCGAGGATGCCGAGGAAAAGGCAGACGAGGAAAAGGCCATGGAGGCCGTGGAGAACGGCCCCCTGAGCGAGGAGCGCCGTCAGGAGCTGCTCAAGACCCGCCGCGACGGCCTGAACGCCCGCCGCAGCCTGAGCGAGGCAAACCTGCGTCTGGTGGTGTCCATCGCCAAGAAGCACGTCGGCCATAATCTGGCTTTCCTTGACCTCATTCAGGAGGGCAACATCGGCCTGATCAAGGCCGCCGAGAAGTTCGACTGCGACCGCGGCTTCCGCTTCTCCACCTACGCTACCTGGTGGATCCGTCAGGCCATCACCCGCGCCATCGCGGATCAGGCCCGCACCATCCGCATTCCGGTGCACATGGTAGAGACCATCAACCGCATGCGTCAGGCTACCAACCAGCTGGTGTACCAGAACGGTCACGAGCCCACCCCGGAAGAGCTGGCAAAGGCCATGGACATGAGCGTGGAGCGCGTGCGCGAGATCCAGCGCATGGCACAGGAGCCCGCCAGCTTGGAAAGCCCCGTGGGTGAGGAAGAGGATTCCTCTCTGGGCGATTTCGTTGCTGACGAAAACGCCGAAGCTCCCGGCAAGGCAGCCGACCGCGCCATGGTGGCACAGCAGATCAATCTGGCGCTCAAGAGCCTGACCCCCCGCGAGGAAAAGGTCATCCGCCTGCGCTTTGGTCTGGACGATGGCCGTCCCCGCACGCTGGAAGAGGTTGGCCGCGACTTCGGCGTCACCCGTGAGCGTGTGCGCCAGATCGAGGCAAAGGCCATCCGCAAGCTGCACAGCCGCAAGTGCCTGACCTTGCTCAACGGCCTGATCGAGTGATCGCCCGCCGGGCAGGCAGAACGGTTTGAAATTTGCACCCCGAGAAAATCTGCGGATTTTCCCGGGGTGCTTTTTCACAGGATGGGATGAAGCGGAGCGCAGTTTGATCGTCTTTCGGCAGAGTGTTCAACGGCGGGACGGCGGCGTTGTGCGGAATATCCAAAAATTGCGCTGATACTTGTATTTTGCTTGCGGAGCGTGTACAATAGGCACAGAATATGTTTGCGCAGAGCAGGAGAGCGACAGACAGAGCAGATGGCTTTGTTTGGTGCGCTCTTTTTTGTTTTGCGCCCAGCATCAGAGCAAGGAGAGAAGATCATGAGCCAGACCAAATATATCCTCTCATTGGATCAGGGCACTACCAGCAGCCGGGCGATCCTGTTTGACAACGAGCAGAACATCGTCTGCGTGCAGCAGCGGGAATTTGAGCAGATCTACCCCCATCAGGGCTGGGTGGAGCACAACCCTATGGAGATCTGGTCCAGTCAGTACGGCGTGATGAACGAGGTCATCGCCCAGAGCGGCGTGGACCCCAAGGAGATTGCGGGCATCGGCATTACCAACCAGCGCGAGACCACCATCCTGTGGGACAAGAACACCGGACGCCCGGTGTATAACGCCATCGTCTGGCAGTGCCGCCGCACCGCGCCTCTTGTGGACGAGCTGCTCAAGACCCCCGGCATGGCAGACTATATCCGGGAAAACACCGGCCTTGTGCCGGATGCCTATTTCTCTGCCACCAAGATCAAGTGGATCTTGGACAACGTCCCCGAGGCGCGGGAAAAAGCCGAGGCAGGGGAGCTTTTGTTCGGCACGGTGGACACTTGGCTGGTCTGGAAGCTGACCGGCGGCAAGGTGCACGTTACCGACCGCACCAACGCCAGCCGCACCATGCTGTACAACATCCGCACGCTGGATTGGGACGACACCCTGCTCAAGGCACTGGACATCCCCCGCTGCATTCTGCCCAGCGTGAAGGACTCCAGCGAGGTGTACGGCTATACCAACATTCAGGGCGTGGATGTGCCGGTAGCGGGCATTGCGGGCGACCAGCAGGCTGCGCTGTTCGGACAGGGCTGCTTTAAGCCCGGCGACGTGAAAAACACCTACGGCACCGGCTGCTTTTTGCTGATGAACACCGGCAACAAGATCTACCAGAGCAAAAACGGCTTGGTCACCACCATCGCCATCAGCCTTGACGGCGAGGTGGAGTATGCGCTGGAAGGCTCCGTCTTTGTGGGCGGCGCGGTCATCCAGTGGATTCGGGACGGGATGCACCTCATTCAGGACAGCTGCGATTCCGAGTACTACGCCCAGAAGGTGCCGGACAACGGCGGCGTGTACATCGTGCCCGCCTTTACCGGTCTGGGCGCGCCCTACTGGGATATGTACGCCCGGGGTGCCATTCTGGGCATCACCCGCGGCACCACCCAGAACCACATCATCCGCGCGGCAGAGGAATCCATCGCCTACCAGAGCGCCGACCTGATGTGGGCAATGGAAAAGGACACCGACATCGCCATCAGCACCCTGAAGGTGGACGGCGGTGCCAGCCGTGACCACTTCCTGATGCAGTTCCAGTCCGATATCCTGAACAAGGAGGTGCTGCGCCCGGCCATCCGGGAGACCACCGCCCTTGGCGCGGCGTATCTGGCCGGTCTTGCCACCGGCGTGTGGAAGAGCCGGGAGGAGATCAGCCATCTGTGGAGCTGCAACCAGTTGTTTGAGCCCAAAATGGACGCTGACCAGCGGGAGAAGCTGGTCAAGGGCTGGCACAAGGCCGTGGGTCGCAGTCAGGACTGGGCGGAGCACGAGGCATAAGGCGGAAACGATACTATAAGCACACAGGAAGGGTCCGGCAGTTGCCGGACCCTTCCTGTGTGTATGTGACCATAGCCTGCGCAGCAGAACCACGCCTTGCGGAAGGCTGCGCTTACTGTACAACGGATTTATAGTAGTTGCCAAAGTCTGCAAGGGCATCCATCACCGGCAGCAGTTCCCTGCCCAGCGCCGTCAGCCCATATTCGACCCGGGGCGGCAATTCCTGATAGTCGTGACGGTAAACAAGACCGTCCTCCATTAGTTGACGTAGGCTGTCGGTCAGAACTTTCTGCGAAATGCCCTCCAGATCCCGCTGCAACTCATTGAAACGCCATGGTCTTACCCGCAGGTTGCGCAGGAACAGTAGTTTCCATTTTCCGCCGATCAGCGCCACAGCGGTGGCAACCGGACAAGCCGGAAGCTCTTCCTTTGTTTTCATCGGATATCACCTCTCTTTATAAGAATAGCACATTCTGTTTTGTATGTACAGTTATAAAAAGGTGCGTACTTGTCTGCACAGTTGCGTCCGTGTAAACTACAAACAGCAAGGAAACTTGCAAAACAAATTGGAGGGTTACGACCATGGCAAACTATACAAAGATCAATGTTGGAAACGAAAACCGCGCAGAGCTGCACGACAAGCTGGCGCTGACCGGTGCAGAGGTGAGCATCAACCGACTGCCTGCCGGTGCAGGGGTGCCGTTCGTGCATTCTCATCAGCACAACGAGGAAATTTATGGAATCCTTGAGGGAAAAGGCACCGCTGTGATCGATGGCACGGCTGTTGCCCTTACCGCCGGTGACTGGCTGAAGATCGCCCCGGCTGCCAAGCGCCAGTTTGCCGCCGCAGCCGACAGCGGGATCACTTACATCTGCATTCAGGTGCGGGAGAACACGCTGGAAGGCTTTACGGCAACGGATGCTGTCGTCTATTGAATGCGGACAAATGCGGTGATGATGCTGAATTTCAGGTGCATCGCCGCAGAGAATAACTGAAAAATATGCCCCCGGCAGGCTGCCACAGGGATAGCCTGCCGGGGGTATTTTGTGCCGTCCAGCATGGACGGGTGGATGACACAGCAAAAAGCCCCTGACCGAGATCAGAGGCTTTGATCAAGGCGCGCGAAGCGCCAAACTCTGCCAGAAACAGAGGTTATCGGGTGGAAGCTGCGTTGTCTGCGGGCCACGATCTTCTGAGCGCCGCATAGGAGATCAGGAAGTTTGCCAGCCAGCCCGCCGGGACGGCAAGCCAGACAAAGGAAATGCCGAAACGCGGTGCGCAGATCAGGGCAACGGACAAGCGGATCGCAAGGTTTACCATGTTGGCAATGAGGAATGGGCGCATGACGCCAAGCCCGCGCAGGACGCCGTCGGTCGCCATCTTGATGCCCATGAAGATGAAGAAATAGCCGAGCCATCTCATGTAATCACCGGACACCTGATAAGCCAACGCTGTTCCGTCCTTGCCCAAGAACAGCGAAGAGATCTGGGTGTGCAGGGTCTCGATGACCACGAATGCAAGAACGGCAAAGCAGAGATCCAAAATCAGTGCGGCGTGGTAGCCTTTTTTGAGACGATCGGTTTTCTTTGCGCCGAGATTCTGGGAAACGTAGGGCGAAACCGCATTGCCGATGGATACAAAGATCAGGGAGAAAACATTCTCCACCCGCATCGTTGCCGAATACCCTGCAAGTGCCTGTGTGCCGAAGGGGTTTACTACGGCCTGCACGATCATCATACCGATGGACACGGTGGACTGCTGCAGGATCGACGGGACAGCAAGGCGAAGCATGGATTGCAGCTCCTGCCCATCGAACCAGTGAAAGGGGCTTTTATACCGCCGCATCCGCGCAAAGAAGATCAAAAGCGAGAACACGGCAGAAATCCCCTGCGCGATCAGGGTCGCAAGGGCTGCGCCGAACACGCCGAGACCAAGACCGGCTACCATCCAGAGGTCCATGAAAATATTCAGGATGGACGAGAAGATCAACAGTCCCAGCGGAATTTTGGATTCTCCGATGGAGGTAAACATGGTGGAAAGGATGTTGTACATGAACAGGAACGGGAAGCCCACAAAATAGACCCGCAGGTACAGCACTGCATCCTCCAGAATGTCGGCAGGGGTCTGCAAGCCGCTCATCATCGAATGGGAAAAGCAAAAGCCAAAAACACCAAGGACAACGCTCAGGATCAAAAAGCTGAGCAGGGAGGTTGACACGATGGTTTTCATTTTGCCATAGTCTTTGGCACCAAAATAGCGGCTTACAAGCACGCCTGCACCCACACCGGCACCGAGCGCCACACAAATAAAAACGTTAGTCAGCGCGGCACAGGCACCAACCGCCGCAAGCGCGGAGGAGCCGACAAACTGACCGACGATGATGGAGTCAGCCATGTTGTAGACCTGCTGGAAAAAGCTGCCGAGGATCATCGGCATTGCAAAAACCGTCAGCGCTTTCAGGGGCGCATCTGTGATCAGATATTCATCCTTTGACATGATTCTATTCCTTCTGAAATTTATTGCTCTTCTGAGTCAAATCCAAGTATATCACACCCGTCAAAGAAAAAACACCCCGATATGCCGGAATGGATAGGCTGACGTCCTGTCCGTCCGTGGCTTCATTTCTCAAACTCTTGCGAGTTTCCGAAGTGCTCCTGCTGGGGCGTGCGGAAACCCAGACACTGCCGTTCGTTCCGTTTGAGCCAGAGGAAGAAGCAGACGTTCAGTAAGATGCCCACTGCGGTAGAGGTGGGGGCGGACAGACCGATCATCGTCAGGCTGGCATTGGGCTGGATGCTCATAATATACGCCATGGGGAGGCGTACCAGCAGAGTCTGCACAAGTCCCTGTGCCATGACCCAGAGCGTCTTGTCGTTGCCATTGAAGTAACCGATCATGCTGAACAGGATGGCAGTGGCGATGGTCTCGGGTGCAAAGCCCTTGAGGTAGGCGTAGCCGTTGGCAATGACAGCAGCATCTGCCGTAAAGAGACCGGAAAGAGCATCACCCTTGAACCACACCAGTGCAAATACGGCGCAGCCGAACACCAGACCGATGCCGATGCCGGTGAACATGGACTGCTCGGCGCGTTTTTTGTTGCCGGCGCCCACGTTCTGCGACACAAAGGATGCCATGGACTGCATTAGAGAACTGGGGATTAGCATGGCAAAATTAACGATTTTGCACGCCACACCGTAGCCGGAAGATGCTTCCAGCCCCAACCGGTTGACGAAGGCGCAGAGTGCCAGAAAGGAAAGCTGGGTCAAAAACTCCTGCAAAGCCAGCGGCAGACCGATGCCCAGAAATTTTTTGCACTGTGGGTTCAACTTGAAATCCGAGCGATGGAGTTTGAAGGGCAGTTCCTTCTTCAGCAGCATTACGACTGCGCAGACTACGCTGACGGCTTGCGCTGCTACCGTAGCAATGGCGGCACCGGCAGCATCCAGATGAAAACCAGCCACCAGCACCAGATCGCCAATGATATTCACGATGCACGCCACCAGCACAAAGATCAGCGGAGAGCGGCTGTCGCCCAGACCGCGGAAAAGGGCCGAGAGCATATTATAGGCCACAATAAAAAAGATGCCGCCGCCGCAGATGCGCACATAACTGGCGGTCAGGTCTAAGGCTTCGGCAGGAGACTGCATCAGGTTGGAAATAGGCCGGGCAAAAAACACCAGCACCACGAACAGTGCAGCTGCCAGAAGGGTGAACACAATGGCTGCTCCGCCAATGACCTGCCCGATATACTGCGGCCGTTTTTCGCCCAGATAGCGGGCAATGAGCACCGTGACGCCCATGGCAAGCTGGGTGACAACAAAGGTGACGAGGTTGAGCACCTGACTGCCGGTGGAAACCGCAGACAAGCCTGAAGTGGAGCCAAAGCGCCCCACCACCAGAAGGTCTACTGCGCCGTAAGCGGCCTGCAGCACCAGCGCACCCAGAATGGGCAGCATAAAAAAGGCGAGCTTTGGCAAAATGCTGCCTTGGGTAAAATCAGTCTTATCGTTTTTCAAGAGAATCTTTCCTTTCGCACATAATAGCATAAAATTTTTCCAGCGTTCGGATGGCGCACTCTGCATCCTCCCCGGAAATACTGTCCAGATACGGGAGCAACTGCGAGAAGTAGTCCGTATTGTACTTCTGAGAAAGTGCCTGCCCGCTCTCGGTGAGGAACAGATAGGTCACGCGGCCATCCGCAGAGGATACCTGTTTTTTCAGGTATCCCTTGCGCTCCATTTCCTTTACGGTGCGGGTCACACCGGGGCGGGGCAGGTTCAGCGCATCGCTGAGATCCGAGATCTTCGGCTGGATGCCGCGGGCCTGCAATTTTTGAATAACATCCAGACACTGGATATAGGAGGACGTCACACCCTCCGGCAGGGCAGGCAGCATCTCCCGTGCCCGCTTTGCCAGATAGCAGGCATCCAGCAGCTGCTTGATCAGTTCGATGGTCATAATGAAATTTCCCCCAATCAATTACCAAAGATAATTAACGTTGATAATTATATAGGACTGCCCGGGAATGTCAAGCCTTTTCGAAAAATATTTGCGGACACTGCATTTTTGGTCGTCTGTCCTCTCTGTGGTTTTGTGCTGTCTATTTGTATAAACACAAAAGGCAGGATACCACCGCCATGGTGATGCCCTGCCTTTACTTGTTTCTGTTCTCGTCCTGTCACAACAAAAAATCCCCAGACCGAATGGTCTGGGGATGTGGTGGACGGTACAGGACTCGAACCTGTGACCTCCTGCACGTCAAGCAGATGCTCTACCAGCTGAGCTAACCGTCCATGTCATATCGACTTGGATAGTTTACCACAGCTTTTTGCAAAAAGCAAGACCTTTTGCACTTTTTTATGCGTTCTTTTTTATTTTTCCGGCGAAAGCGCCCGGCGGATGATATCGTACAGCACCGGCTTCATGGCATCGATGTTGTCCGGCTTGCCTTCCAGAATGCTGGAATAGCACACCGACATACACATACTGCCAAGGGCGGTAATGCGCTGGTAGACCTCCCGCTCGGTGCGGCCGGCCATTTCCGGGCTGGAAAGCACGATGGCCAGCAGCTTGCGCATCAGCGGCTCGGCCTCCCTGCTGGCTTCGATTTGGTCCAGCCCGGGCCAGACGAAGTTGCGCTCCAAGAACCGCAGCACCAGCACGTCCTGCCGCAGTGCCTCGATGATATGGTCGATGACGAACACCACCTGTGCGGTAAAGTCGGGCAGCTCGGTGTGCTGCTCGACCGCAAGGCAGGCATCGCTCAGCAGCTGGTAGCTCACCCGCCCCAGCAGCGCCTGCATCACCGCGCCCTTATCCTGAAAATACAGATAAAACGTTCCCTTGCCCACCTTGGCACGGCTGGTGATATCCTCCACGCTGGTCTTGGCGGTGCCCCGCTCCAGAAACAGCTCGTAGGCTGCATCCAGCAGGGCGCGGCGCTTTTCCTGTTTCTTACCTTCCACGGTGCTCATGCTATGGGTAGATCCCTCTTTTCTCTGAATTTAGACGCAGGTATGTGCTGCGTCCGGTCTGTGTACCTTAGTTTAGCAGTCCTTTGCCGTTTGTGCAAGCCCGATTTGTTATACAATTTTTTGCAGGTGATAAAAAAACTGACTTTCGGTCACTTTTCCTGCTTGACACACTGTCCGGGGTGGATATAATAGTGTTTGCCCGGAAGATGACCGGTGGTCAGTTTCGCGGGCTTTCCCAATCAACTTTCTATTCTGGAGGGTTCTCATGAAAAAGATCGCACAAGGCATCGTGCGTCTGCGCAAGCTGATCTTAACAGTGGCAGTGCTGCTGTTGATCCCTTCCGCGATCGGCGCCATTGCCACCCGCATCAATTATGACATCCTCACCTACCTGCCGCAGGATCTGGACTCCATGATCGGCGAGGTAGCCCTTGAGGACGATTTCCATCTGGCCTCCACCGGTATGATCACGGTAGAGGGCCTGCCAACCAATGAACTCATCGCCATGAAAAAGGAAATCGACGCCGTGCCCGGCGTCACCCAGACCTTCTGGCTCAGCGATGTGATCGACCCCAACATCCCCACCGCCATGCTGCCTGCCGATGTGCAGCAGTTCATGTTCGGCAAAAACGATTCCACCATGCTGATCGTCCGTTTTGACGCCCCCAGCGCCAGCGACGAGACCATGGAGGCCGTCAAGCAGATCGAAAAGCTGCTGCGCAAGGACTGCTTCTTCGGCGGTATGAGCGTCATTCTGCAGGACACCAAGGCGCTGGTCAATCAGGAAATGCCCATGTACATCCTGATCGCCGTGGGTGCCAGCCTGCTGGTGCTGTTCCTCTCGCTGGAAAGCACCATCACCCCGCTGCTGTTCATGCTGGGTCTGCTGTTCCCCATCGCGTACAACTTCGGCACCAACATCCTACTGGGGCAGATCAGTTACATCACCGAGGCACTGGCTACCGTGCTGCAGCTGGGCGTTACCATGGACTTCTCCATCTTCCTACTGCACCGCTATGAGGAAGAAAAGGAGCTGCGCTCCTCCAACGAGGAGGCCATGTCCAGCGCCATCTGCAAGACCATGACCTCCATCTCCGCTTCCAGCCTGACCACCATTGCAGGCTTCCTTGCACTGTGCGCCATGCGCCTGACGCTGGGCCGCGATATCGGCCTTGTCATGGCAAAGGGCGTGGCACTGGGCGTTATCTGCACCGTGGTCATTCTGCCCTCCCTGATCCTTACCTTTGATAAGTGGGTGGAAAAATACAAGCACCGCACTGTCATCCCCAAGCTGACCAAGTTGAGCTACTTTGTTTCCAAGCATTCAGTCCCCATCGTGGTCGTCTTTATCCTCATCCTCATCCCCTTTGCCATTGCGCAGAACAAGACCAGCGTGTACTACACCCTGTTCGATTCGCTGCCTCAGGATCTGACCGGCATTGTGGGCACCAACAAGCTGGGCGAGGACTTCGGCATGACCACCAGCCACTTCATTCTGGTGCATGACGACCTGACCGCTACGCAGGTGTCCGACCTGTGTGACGAGCTGAAGGATGTGGACGGCATCACGCAGGTGGTAAGTCTGGATTCCATTACCGGCCCCGGCTTTGACACCGAGCTGCTGCCCGACAGCATTATGGAGATTTTGCAATCCGGCGGCTACAAACTGATCCTTGCCAACAGTTCCTACAAGACCGGCACGGATGCCATCAACAGCCAGCTGGACGAGATGATCGGCCTGATCAAAAACGTAGACCCCGAGGGCGTCATTACCGGTGAAGGTGCCATGACCAAAGACCTGATCGAGGTAGCAGACGTGGACTTCAAGAACGTCAATGTCTGGTCTATTCTGGCGGTTCTGGTCATCATCGCCATCTCCTTCAAGAGCATTTCCATCCCGGTGCTGCTGGTCGCCAGCATCGAGGCCGCTATCGCCATCAATATGGGCATCCCGTACTTTACCGGTACGCAGCTGCCCTTCATCGCCAGTATCGTCATCGGCACCATCCAGCTAGGCGCTACCGTGGACTACTCCATCCTGATGACCACCCGTTATCACGAGGAGCGTGCCTTTGGCCGCACCCCCAAGGAAGCTGCCCAGCAGTCGCTGGAACATTGCAGCCAGTCCATCCTGACCAGCGGCCTGACCTTCTTCGCCGCGACGGTCGGCGTGGCCGCCATCAGTAAGATGGAGCTGCTGCGGAGCATCTGCCTGCTGATCTCCCGCGGCGCTCTGATCAGTATGCTGGTCATTCTGGTGGTGCTGCCCGCCGCCCTGATGCTGTGTGACTGGCTCATCCGCCACACCACCCTGAAGTGGATGGTACCTGAATCTGCCAACGCCAAGAAGTCTGAAAAGGAGTAATGCGTTATGAAAAAATCGCTTCGTTTCGCCAGTGCGGCGCTGGCAGTTGCCCTCGCCGCCAGCTGTGCAGCCCCGGCTTTTGCCGCAGGCAGCAGCAGCTTTACCAAGTCTGAGACCGTGTACGCTGTGATGAACGCCGATGGCTCCATCCAGAGCACCACCGTCAGCGAGCATGTTTACAGCGCCTCCGGCCTGTCCAAGGTGACCGACCAGAGCACCCTGACCAACATCCAGAACACCGAGAGCAGCGCTGAGTTCACACAGGACGGCGAAAAGCTGGTGTGGAACACCGACGATACCGATGTGTATTATAAAGGTGACACCGACCGCGCCCTGCCCATTCAGGCTACCGTTACCTACGCACTGGACGGTCAGGAAGCCGCGCTGGAAGATCTGATCGGCAAGAGCGGTCATCTGACCATGACCATCGCCCTGAAGAACAACGAGACCGGCACCGTGAACGTGAACGGCACCGACCGCACCATCGTCACCCCTCTGGTCACCGCTGTGGGCGTGATCTTCGGGCAGGACGCCACCAACGTGGTGGCCGCTCACGGTCTGGTGGAAAGTGCCGCCAAGAGCAATGTGGCTGCCTTTGTCACCCTGCCGGGCGTGAAGGACTCCCTGTCCGGTCTGCTGCCGGACGAGTTGGACACCATCGAGGACTATCTGCAGGACACCATCACGGTGGAAGCGGATGTCACCGAGCTGACCTGCCCGCAGGTGATGATGGCCTGTGCCACCAGCGCTGCGGCTCTGGGCACCGACAATGTGTTTGACCTGAGCAGCCTCAACGACCTGACCGACGGCATCAACCAGCTGAACGACGCCATGAGCCAGCTGCTGGACGGCGCTTCTCAGCTGGAAGATGGTACCACCCAGCTGGCCAGCGGTGTGCTGGCACTGCTGGACGGTGCCAACACCCTGAACACCGGTGCAGCCGCACTGGACGAGGGTCTGGGTCAGCTGACCAACGGTCTGGACACCCTGAGCGCCAACAACAGCGCCCTGAACAGCGGCGCACAGCAGGTGGCTGACGGCGTGCTGGCTTCTGCCAACAAGACCCTGAAAGAGGGCGGCCTGATCGACACCGATATGACTTGGGATAACTACGCCGAGGTCATCGACAATATTCTGACCATCAACGACAAGACGCTGGCTGCCGGACGCCGCAAGATGGTGCGCACCATCTGGGAGCAGGCTCCCAGCTTCAAGGACAGCCAGCTGGATCTGGCGTTGTACCTTTCCGCTACCAAGACGAACCACGATCTGGAGGCCGCTCTGCACCTGATGCAGAACTACGACCCCTCCATGCTGTGCGGTCTGGTGCAGCTGCTGACCAGTCAGGAAGCCAAGGATACCGCCAAGGCTGAGCTGAAGTATCAGGTGGAGAACAGCGAGGATATCGCCGATGTGCGTGCCCTGAAGGACAGCCTTTCCAAGATCCAGTACTTCGTTTCCAGCGTGGGGCAGTACACCGCCGGTGTGCAGACCGCCGCAGACGGTGCCCACTCTGCCAAGGACGGCAGCGCCCAGCTTGCCGCCGGTACCAAGACCCTGTATGACGGCGTGAACACCCTGAACGAGGGTGCAAGCCAGCTGAATGACGGCACCCACCAGCTGAACGACGGTCTGAACCAGTTCAACGAGGAGGGCATCTCCAAGCTGACCGGCGCACTGGATCAGGATCAGCTGCACGGCCTCAAGACCGTGCTGGACGAGATGAGCGACCGGCTGGAAAACTACACCAGCTTTGCCGGTGCACCTGAGGACGCCGAGAGCAGCGTGAAGTTCGTCTACAAGACCGCTGAGACCGTGGCCTCCGCCGACAATGTTGTGGCTGAGACCGAGACGGTGAAGGAAGGCAACATCTTCACCCGCTTGTGGCAGCGCATCGTGGACCTGTTCAAGTTCTGATAACGCCAACATCCTTCCAGAATCGTATATAGATACACAAGGAGCGCCCCGCAGCCGAACGGCTGCGGGGCGCTCTCTGTATCTGCGGGAATATTTCAGGGTGAAAGGCATACAATAAAAAGAAAGCATTCTGATTGCATTTTAATTTCATTTATGGTAGAATCAAAGAAAGAAGGAGGTGCTGGATATGGCACAGATCAGTGTACGCGTGGATGATGCCGTGAAGCATGAGGCAGAGCAGACCTTTGACGAAATCGGTCTGAGCATGAACACGGCCATCACCATCTTTCTCAAGGCCTGCGCCCGGGAAAAGCGCATTCCGTTTGAACTGACCGCAGACCCCTTTTATTCTTCTGCCAATCAGCGTTATCTGGAAGATATCATGCGGGACGTGCGCAGCGGCAAGGCGCATTTTGCCCCGCATGACCTCATCGAGGAAGCCTGATGCGGCTGCTGTGGGAGGATCGCGCATGGGAGGATTATCTTTATTGGCAGATGCAGGACAAAAAGACGCTGAAACGCATCAACGCGCTGATCAAAGATATCGCCCGCAACGCCTTTGACGGCATCGGCAAGCCGGAACCGCTGCGCGGTACGCTCAGCGGCTGGTGGAGCCGCCGCATCGACGATGTGAACCGCATCGTTTACTACGAAGAAAACGGCATTGTGTTTATCGTTTCCTGCCGCGGACATTACGATGACACCTGACAGCAGCCTGCTGTATCTTCACGATCTACCTAAAAAAGGACACCGGACAGCCCGCAGGCTGTCCGGTGTCTCTTTTTAAATAAAATTACTGATCCTTTTCCACCATCATCTTGCTGGCTTTATAGATATCGCCGCAGCCGAGGGTGATGACCAGATCGCCGGGCTGGGCGTTCTGCTTGACCCAGTCGGCGGCTTCCTGCAGGCTGTTCACCAGCACAGAGCCGGGGATCTGTGCTGCCAACTTTGCGCTGGTAATGGTGGGGTCGTTGGGCTCGCGGCTGCCCATGATGGGGGTCAGCACCGTGATGTCCGGGATCTTGAGCACATCCACAAAGTCGTTGAACAGCATCTTGGTGCGGCTGTATGTAAACGGCTGGTGGACGGCGATCAGGCGCTTGTAGCCCATCTCCTTGGCGGTGTTCAGGGTGGCGCGCAGTTCGGTGGGGTGGTGGGCGTAGTCGTCGATGACCAGCGCACCGTTGCACTCGCCGTACACCTCAAAGCGGCGGCCTGCGCCCTTGAAGTTCAGGGCAGCCTCGGCGCACTGCTCTGCACTCAGGCCCACAAAGCGACACACGGCGCACATGGCCAGTGCATTATAAATATTGTGGCGGCCGGGCACGGACAGGCGGATGCGGGTGGTGTCGGTCGTATTCCACTCCTTCAGGTCGAACTCGAAGAAGCCGGGCTTATACTCGTTGACGTTGACAGCGCGGTAGTCGGCGTGGTTGTCGATGGCAAAGGTGCGCACCCGGCGGTCCAGCGTGTACATCACGTCCATGGTATTCTTGTCGTCAGCGTTGGCAAAGATCATGAACTGGGTCATCAGGGCAAAGCGCTTGAAGGCAAACTTCAGCTCGCCCATGCTGCCGTAGTAGTCCAGATGGTCGTTGTCGATGTTCAGCACCACGGACAGGTAGGGGGTCAGCTTCAGGAAGGTCTCGGCGAACTCGCAGGCCTCGATGACGATATCATCGCCCTTGCCGGCCTTGCCGTAGCCGTTGATGAGGGGCAGCTTGCCGCCGATGACGGCAGAGGGGTCGCGGCCTGCCAGTTCCAGCGCGGTGGTGATCATGGAGGTGGTAGTGGTCTTGCCGTGGGTGCCGGACACGCAGATGCTCTGCTTGTACAGGCGGCTCACATAGCCCAGCAGCACGCTGCGCTCCACGGTGGGAATGCCATAGGAGGCAGCTGCGTTCAGCTCCACGTTATCCTTGGAGATGGCGGCAGAGTACACCACCATGTCCGCGCCGACAACGTTATCCGCATTGTGGCCAAGGCTGACCTTCACGCCCATCTCCCGCTCGTAGCGGATGATGCTGCCGTCCAGCACATCGCTGCCGGACAGCTCGTAGCCCTTGGCGGCCAAGATCTGGATCAGCGGATACATTCCGCTGCCGCCGCAGCCGATAAAATGGATCTTCTTTACATGGTCCAGCAGATGCTGGCTATAATCCGAGTACATGAACATAGTAAGGCTCTCCTCCAAATATTAACGGCTGCAGCGCAGACCGATTCCTTCCAAACATGGGGACACACTCTTATTATATAATTTTTGCAGCATAAAATAAACAGGTAAGGCCGAATTTTCGGAAAGAACCATAATTTTTTTGTGAATTTTGTGATATGTGTACAACAAAATCCCAGCAGTATTACTTTGCCCGCCGCCGCAGGATCTCGTCCAGAATGGCATCAGCCACGTCTGCCTTGCTCATCAGGGGCAGCTCCCGGGTGCCGTCCGGGGTGATGAAGGTGACCACGTTGGTGTCCACCCCAAAGCCTGCACCGGCCACCTTGAGGTTGTTGGCCACCACCATGTCCAGATTCTTCTTGGCAAGCTTTGCGGAAGAGTTTTCCACAAGATCCCGGGTCTCCATGGAAAAGCCGCACAGGAACTGGTGGGTCTTGCGGGGGCCGATGGTGCCAAGGATGTCCTCGGTGCGCTCCACGGGGATGGAGAGGTCGCCTTCCTTCTTTTTGATCTTGTCGTTGGCCACGGTAGCGGGGCGGTAGTCTGCCACGGCGGCGGCCATGATGAGCACATCGGTGGTGTCAAAGCGGTCAGTCACCGCCTCGTACATCTGCTGCGCCGTGGTGACCGGCACATCGGTGGTAAACTTGACCGGCGGCAGCGCGGTCTGTCCGTGGATCAGGGTCACTTCGGCGCCCCGCATGGCGGCGGCGCGGGCAAGGGCGTAGCCCATCTTGCCGGTGGAGTGGTTGGTCAGGTAGCGCACCGGGTCCAGCGCCTCCTGCGTGGGGCCGGCGGTCACCGCGACGCGTACCCCGGCCAGATCCTTCGGGCGGGCGATGGTGTGCAGGATGTGCTCCAGCAGCACTTCCTCCTTGGGCAGGCGTCCGCTGCCCACGTCCTTGCAGGCCAGTACGCCGCTTTCCGAGGGGATGACAGTAAAGCCGTACCGCTCCAGTGTGGCAAGGTTATCCTGCGTGATGGGGTTTTCCAGCATGCCGGTGTTCATGGCGGGGGCCACTAGCTTGGGGCACTTCGCAGCCAGCACCACGGTGGTAAGCATATCGTCCGCAATGCCGTGCGCCATTTTGGCGATGACGTTTGCGGTGGCGGGGGCTACAAGGATCACATCCGCCTTTTTTGCCAGCGAGATGTGGGTGACCTCAAACTTGAAATCCCGGTCAAAGGTGTCCACCATGCACTTGTGGCCGGTCAGGGTCTCAAAGGTGAGAGGGGTGATGAACTGGGTGGCGTTCTGGGTCATGATGACCTCCACATCCGCCCCCAGCTTGCGCAGTGCACTGGCCACATTGGCCATCTTATAGGCGGCAATGCCGCCGCTCACGCCCAGCAGGACGCACTTGCCGTTCAGATCCATGGTTTGTTTACCTCCCGGAAAAACAGTTCTTTTCCACATATCTTACCTTAGTATAATGCAAAACTTCCACCAGCACAACAAAATCTTTGCCGGGAACTTGTATCCGGCGCAAAAATGCGGTAAAATACGCTTGACAAAGAGCAAACCGGTTCTTTTCTTTTACTTTGAAAAGGAAAACAGAATTATGATCTTAGCCATTGATATAGGCAACACCACCGTCGCCCTTGGGGGCATCCGGGACGGACGTGTATGCTTTGTGGCGCGCATGGACACGGTGCGCACCCGCACGGCTGCGGAATATCGTGCCGAAATGGATAAAATTTTTGCGCACCGCCGCCACCCGGAGCGTCCCATGCGCTTTGAGGGTGCGGTGCTCACCAGCGTAGTGCCCCAGATCACCGGGGCACTGGCTGAGTGCGCCCGCCACTACACCGGCAAAAAGCCGGTCATCGTTTCGCCGGACATCCGCACCGGGCTGACCATGGGGGTGGACGAGCCCCGCGCCGTGGGCAAGGACCGGCTGGTGGATGCCGCCTATGCGGCGGCAAACTTTCCGCTGCCGATCGTCACGGTAGACCTTGGCACTGCCACCACCTTTAATGTGGTGGACAAAGACCGGGTATTCCGGGGCGGCGTGATCTGCCCCGGCCTTTCCACCGGGCTGCGCGCATTGGGCGAACGCTGCGCCCAGCTGCCGCAGGTGCATCTGGGCTCCCCGAAAAAAGCCATCGGTACCAATACCGAAAGTTGTATGCTGTCCGGCTCGGTGCTGGGCACCGCCGTGCTCATCGACGGCATGGTGCAGCGCATTGAAGAGGAATTGGGCAGCCCGGTTACGCTGGTGGTCACCGGCGGACTGGCAAAGTACGTCACCCCGCTGTGCCGCCACCCCCTGACCTATGACCCCGAGCTGCTGATGAAGGGGCTGGCACTGCTGTACCAGCTGAACGCCCCGCAGGAGCACTGCCGCAGCCATGGCGGCGGCAGACACTACGGTCAACAGGGACGCCCCCGGGCAAAGCACCCGCACCCCAACCGCCGCACCCGCCGCGAGCCGGAGGCGCTGGTAGGCTGAGGGAACAAGAGGATAAGGGAGAGCATTATGAAACTGGGCATTCTTGGCACGGGTAAGATCGTGCAGGAATTTTTGCCATGGCTTGTGGAGCACACGCCGTTTACTGTGCAGGCGGTGTGCAGCACCCCGCGCTCGGCGGCAAAGGCCGCAGAGCTGTGTGCACAATATCAGATCCCGCAGCACACCACCAATTATTTTGAGCTTTTGCAGTGGGTGGATGTGGTCTACATCGCCGTGCCCAACTTGCAGCACGCCCGCTACGCCCGGGTGGCGCTGGAGGCGGGCAAGCACGTCATTGTGGAAAAGCCCATGGCGGTGACCGCCGCCGAGACCGAGGAGCTGGCTGCGCTGGCACAGCGCAAGCGACTGTTCCTCTTTGAGGCTATGACCACCCAGTACCAGCCCAACTACGCCAAACTCCGGGAGCTGCTGCCCCGGGTGGGCACGGTACGCATGGTACAGTGCAGCTTCAGCCAGTATTCCAGCCGGTACGACGCCTTTTGCGCCGGGCAGACCCCGCCGGTGTTCGACCCTCTGTGCGCGGGCGGCGCACTGATGGATTTGGGCGTGTACAACGTCAGCTACATCGTGGGTCTGTTTGGTGAGCCGAACAAGGCGGTGTATGCCGCCAACATGGAGCGCAATATCGACACCAGCGGTGTGCTGATGATGGATTACAGCGGCTTCAAGGCGGTAAGCCTTGCCGCCAAGGACTGCGCAGCCCCTGCCCGCTGCATCATTCAGGGCACAAAGGGCTACATCCTGCAAAAATCCACCCCGAACTACTGCGGCGGCGTGACCTTCCATCCCAACGAGGGCAAGGAGGAGCACTATAACCTGAACGGGGACCGTCCCCGGCAGGCGGCAGAGTTCGAGGCCTTTTACCGCGCCATGACCGCCGGAGACCAAGAGCTGTGCGCCCGCATGCTGGATACCAGCATCGCGGTGAGCCGGGTGCTCACGGTGGCGCGCCGCAGTGCTGGGGTACGCTTCCCCGGCGACAGATTTTAACGCATTTTTCTCTGGAACACGCCCTGACAACTACGCGCTTCCAAAGATTTGAATATTCACCTAAAACCCGCACAGAGCGGGCAGGTTTGCGCCGTATCCGACAAAAAGGGCGGAACGGCAGCAGGAGGAAAACTGAATTATGAAGAATACCAATACGAAGACCTTGACTCGTGTGGCCCTGCTGGTGGCCATTGAACTGGTGATGAAGCTTGTCGGTCTGGGCAGTGTGCCCGTGGGCCCGCTGTATATGAGCTTCCTCACCCTGCCCATCGCCGTGGGCGCCATCACCATGGGCCCCGCCGTGGGTGCCCTGCTGGGCGGCGTGTTCGGCGCTGTGAGCTTCTACGATGCCATCACCGGTGCCTCTGCCATGACCGGCGCACTGTTTCAGGTCAGCCCGCTGAACACCTTTATCCTGTGCGTGGGCATGCGTGTGCTCATGGGTCTGTGCTGCGGCCTGATCTTCCAGGCACTGCGGAAGCTGGACAAGTCCCGCACCTGGAGCTACATCCTCAGCGCCATGACCGCCCCCGCCCTGAACACCCTGTTCTTCATGGGCTACATTGTGCTGGCCTTCTACGGCTGCGACTATGTGCAGAATCTGGTGTCCGTCAAGGGCGCTGCCAACCCCTTCATGTTCGTAGTGCTGCTGGTTGGCGTGCAGGGCGTTGCCGAATTTCTGGTGTCCGGCATTCTGGGCGGCATCGTCGCCCGCGCCGTGGCAAAGTTCCTGAAGTAAGCCCGGCTGCGCACCATGTCAGGGCGGCGCATCCGTGTTTAGAATAGAAAAATGAATGCTCCTCCGGCAACCCGCCGGGGGAGTTTTTTGTTGAAATGCCGTTTGCCGTTACGACCCCTCCCGTGAAAATGGGTTTCAGGAAAGTCCGCAGACTTTCCTGAAACCCGAAATTTAAAATAATCTTTCCGCTGAATATGCGCAGCAACGACGACGACCGCCGCCAGCGGCGGAAACAGGGAGGAGTTGTTGGGGCAGCGGCCAGCAAGACGCGAGTGCCGCCCAAGGCACGATGCGGATGCTGGGTGCCGCAACCCGGAAGACGCGGAGCGCATTCAAAATCGTCTCCCTCACGCATTTTCATCTTCCTGCATAGGATGGCGCACAGCGGAAAAGGGGAGATGACAGCATGAGGCAGACAAAGCGGTTTGCGGTGGTGGGCAGCGATGCCCGGCAGGCGGCGGCAGGGCGTGCACTGGCGCGGGCAGGGTATCCGGTGGGCGGCGTGCAGCAGCTGCCGCAGGCAGACTGCATCTTGCTGCCGCTTCCGCTGGAACAGGCCGATTTGCCGCTGGCGCAGCTGCTGGACGCGGCAAAGCCCGGCGCGCTGGCGCTGGGCGGTAAGGTGACGGAGAGTGCAATGTCCATTGCCCGGGCGGCGGGGGTGGAGCTGGTGGACTACTTTGCCCGCCCGGAGCTGACCGTGTACAACGCCATCCCCACCGCCGAAGGCTGCATCGGCATTTTGCTGGAGCGGCGCAGCCGTACCCTGTGGGGCGCGGCGGTACTGGTGCTGGGTTTTGGCCCGGTGGGGCGGGCGTTGGCGGTACGTCTGGCGGCACTGGGGGCGCAGGTGACTGTGGCGGCACGCCGCCCGGTGCAGCGGGCGATGGCAGAGGAGCTGGGTCTGCGGGCGGTGCCGCTGACAGACCTTGCCGCCGCAGCTGCCGCCCTTGATACGGTGGTGAACACCATCCCCGCGCCGGTGCTGACGGCGGCAGTGCTGGCAGCGCTGCCGAAGGGGTGTCTGATCGTGGATCTGGCCTCAAAGCCCGGCGGCACAGACTTTGCCGCCGCCCGGCGGCTGGGGCACACGGCGCTGCACGCGCTGAGCCTGCCGACGGTCTGGGCACCGGAAACGGCAGGGGAGGCGCTGGCACGCACGGTGCAGACCATATTGCAGGAGCGGGAGGGAACGGTATGACCACAGAGAAAAAGGGCTGTCTTGCCTTTGCGGTGTGCGGCAGCTTTTGCACGCTGGAGGACGCCTTGGGCGCGGCGCAGGCGCTGACGGCACAGGGCTGGACGCTGCTGCCCGTCATGAGCTTTGCCGCGCAGCAGGATACCCGGTTCGGCACAGGGGAAAGCTGGCGGCAGCGCCTGCAGGCCGTTACCGGGCAGCCGGTGCTGGATACCTTGCAGGCGGTGGAGCCGCTGGGCCCCCGGCGGCTGGCGCAGGCGCTGGTAGTCGCCCCCTGCACCGGCGCAACGCTGGCGCGGCTGGCGGCAGGGCTTTCGGATACGCCGGTGACTCTTGCCGCCAAAAGCCTGCTGCGGGTGGGCAGTCCGGTGGTGCTGGCAGTCTCTACCAACGACGGCCTTGGCGCTTCCGGCGAAAACATGGCGCGGCTGTGCCAGCGCAAGCACTATTACTTTGTGCCCTACGGGCAGGATGACCCCTTTGCCAAGCCTCAGAGCCTGAAAGCAGACCTTGCCCTGCTGCCCGCCGCCGTGGACGCCGCCTTGCGGGGTGAGCAGCTGCAGCCGGTGCTGCTGGGGCAAAGGAATGCGTAAATCTCTTTTCAGCGGGGAGAAAATGTGGTATACTTCAAATGATGCCTTGCTGGCATAAAACTGACAAGCGGAGAATACCAGATGAAAAAATTTACCGCAGCACTGTGCACTGTGCTGCTTTTGATAGGCGCTGTGCTGGTGCCCGGCGCGGCAGCGGCAGGCCCGACGCTGGCCAATACCCGGGCATACTGCATCGTGGATGCAGACACCGGCCTTGTGCTGGCGCAGCAGAATATGGACGAGGAACTGCACCCGGCTTCCATTACCAAGGTGATGACCCTCGGCCTTGCCTGTGAGAAGGCACAGGGGGACTGGGACGATGTAAAGCTGACCGTGACCCACGAGGATGTCTACTCGCTGGCGGGCACGGATTCCAGCCATATCGCCCTGCTGGAAGGGGAGGAAGTTCCCTTGGTGGATGCGCTGTATGCCACCCAGATGGCAAGCGCCAACGACGGCGCCAACCTGCTGGCAGAATATTTCGGCGGCGGCACCATCGCGGACGGCGTGGCGGCCATGAATGCGCAGGTGGAGGAGCTGGGGCTTGCCCACACCCACTTTGCAAACCCCCACGGCATCAGTGATGAGGATCACTACACCAGCTGCTATGATATGGCGCAGATCCTGCGCTGGGCATTGCAGCAGCCGGGGTTTGAGGATGTGTTCACCCGCAACCAGATGTACACCATGCAGCCCACCAACATCCAGCCGGTGACCCGCTACTTCTCCCAGCAGGACAAGATCCGCATCGGTTCCAGCCGCTACCATATCGGCAGTGTGCTGGGCTCCAAGCTGGGCTACACCAACACCGCCCGGTACAGCTATGTCTGTCTGGCGGAGCAGGACGGGGTGCGGCTGATCTGTACGACCATGCAAAGCCAGCTGAGCACCGATAAATACAATGATATGCGCACCCTGCTGGACTACGCCTTTGCTACCTATAAAAGCTACACCCAGCTGCCCGGCGGCACAGTCACCGCACAGCTGCCGGTGGCTGGCGGCGGGCAGAGCCTTGGCACGGTCACCGTGACCGACCCCGGGGTGAAGCTGCTGCTGGCAGAGGGCTTGTCCGCACAGGATGTGACCGTGGACTTGGAGCTGCCGGAGCAGTACCTGCTGGGCGCAGAGCCCGCCGTGTATGCGGTGTACACCCTGAACGGCGGCGCAAAGCAGGAGAGCACCAGCGTGCGGGTAAAGGCGGAGATCACCGGACTGGAGGAACTGCTGGAGCAGAGCACCGGCACAACGCTGGAAGCCGCCAAGGATGTGGAGCCGGGCAGCAGCGCATGGCTGCTGGCGGGCATCTCGGTGGGCTGCACCGTGGGTGCGGCCGTGGTCACGGTGCTGGTGCTGCGTCTGCACGCCCGCCTGAAAAAGCGCCGCAAAACGGCAAAACGCCGCAACAAAGCGTAAAAGCCTGTTTTAAACCAGACTTTTCCAGATAAAGAAAAAGCTTTCAGAAAAAAGAGAGGTATAATATCATGGGTAAGTTTATTTTTACGCAGACCGAGATCCCCGGTGTGGTGGTCATTGAGCCGCAGGTGTTCGGCGATGACCGCGGCTATTTTATGGAGACCTACCAGAAGGACCAGTTCGCAGAGGCCGGCATCGACAAGGAATTTGTGCAGGACAACCAGAGCCGCTCCACCCGTGGCGTGCTGCGCGGGCTGCACTTCCAGAAGAACCACACCCAGGGCAAGCTGGTGCGCGTGACCAAGGGCGAGGTGTATGACGTGGCCGTGGACTGCCGCCCCCACAGCGCTACCTTTGGCAAGTGGGTGGGTGTGACCCTTTCCGAGGACAACAAGAAGATGTTCTATATCCCGGAGGGCTTTGCCCATGGTTTTCTGGTGCTGAGCGATGTGGCAGAGTTCTGCTACAAGTGCACCGATGTCTACGACCCCACCAGCGAGGGCGGCATCCCCTACGACGACCCCACCGTCAACGTGCAGTGGCCGGACTGTGGCTGCGAGCACAAGACCAGCGCAAAGGACAAGCTGCACGAGCCCTTTGCCGCCCAGAAGTTCGAATATTTTGAAAAGTGGTGATCGCCCGTGGCAAAACTCAAAGCAATGTGGAACGGCTTCTGGCGCTACCGCTATCTGCTGTGGAACCTTGTAAGCCGTGATTTCAAGCTGAAATACCGCCGCAGCGTGCTGGGCGTGGTGTGGAGCGTTTTGAACCCGCTGCTGATGTGCCTTGTGTACTGGGCGGTGTTCAGCAGCCTGATGGATATGCGCGGCAGCGGCATCGACAACTTTGCCGTCTTTCTGATGTGCGGTCAGCTGCTGTTCAACTTCTTCAACGAGGCTACCTCCACCAGCATGAGCAGCGTGCTCAGCGCCGCCCCGCTGCTGAAAAAGGTGTATATCCCCAAGTATATCTTTCCGCTGGAAAAATGCTGCTTTGCCATGGTGAACTGCGTGTTCAGCTTTGTGGCGCTGCTGCTGGTCATGATCTTTACCGGCGCACCCTTCCACCTGACCATTCTCGAAGCGCTGTACCCGCTGGTGACCCTGTTCTTTTTCAGCCTCGGGGTCAGTATGTTCTTGGCGGCGGCTACCGTGTTCTTCCGGGATATCATGCACATCTGGAGTGTGTTCATCACCGCGCTGCTGTATTTCTCTGCCATCTTCTACGACCCCACCCAGATGACCTTTTCCATCGGCGGATTCAATATGCAGCAGATCATCAAGCTGAACCCCATGTACTGGTATATCACGGGCTTCCGCCGCACGGTGATGTGGGGCATCCCGCTGGATTTGAATATGTTCCTTGTCTGCGGCATCTGCGCGGTGCTGTCCATGGTAGTGGGGCTGCGGGTGTTCCGCAAAACGCAGGACCGCTTTGTGCTGCACATTTAAGGAGGGTGAACAATGGAACCGATCATCAAAGTGGACAATGTTTCCATGTGCTTCAACCTTTCCAAGGAAAAGCATGAGAGCCTGAAAGAGTACTTTCTGGCTATGGTGCAGGGGCGGCTGCAATACGACGAGTTCTACGCTTTAAAGGACGTCAGTCTGGACATCATGCCCGGCGATTTTTACGGCCTTGTGGGCTTGAACGGCTCGGGCAAATCCACCCTGCTCAAGACCATTGCCGGGGTGTACAAGCCCAGCAAGGGCAAGGTGACCGTAAACGGCACCATCGCCCCGCTTATCGAGCTGGGCGCGGGCTTTGATATGGACCTGACCGCCCGCGAGAACATCTATCTCAACGGCACGGTGCTGGGCTTCTCGCCCAAGTATCTGGACGAAAAATTTGACGAGATCGTGGAGTTCAGCGAGCTGGAAAACTTTCTGGATGTGCCGCTGAAAAACTACTCCTCCGGCATGGTGGCGCGCATCGGCTTTGCCATTGCCACCATCACCAAGCCCGATATCCTCATCGCGGACGAGGTGCTGTCGGTGGGCGATTTCCTGTTCCAGCAGAAGTGTGAAAAGCGGATGCAGGAACTGATGGCGGGCGGCACCACGGTCATTCTGGTGTCCCACTCTATCGAGCAGATCGAGCGGATGTGCACCAAGGTGGCATGGCTGAGCCACGGCCACCTGAAAATGAACGGGGACACCCAGACAGTCTGCGCCGCCTACAAGGCGACCCAACGCGGCGAGGTCTGATATGAATGTACGGTTGAAACGCGCCAAGGAGCTTGTCGGCTACGCCGTGCAGCTGACAAAGGACGAGGGTCTGCCCACCATGGTCAAACGCGGCGCGGGCTTTGTCAAGCGCCGCTGCTTCGGCAAGCGTGCACGCTACCTGCCTGCCAAAAAGGTGCTGGAAGCGCAGCGCGCAGAGATGGCGGGCAAAACGGCGGCTGACTGCGGATTGCCCACCATTTCGGTGCTGACTCCGCTGTATAATACCCCGGAAAAATACCTGCGGGAGTTTCTGGATTCCTTTGTGGAACAGACTGCGCCCAACGGGCAGCTCTGCCTTGCCGATGCTTCGGACGCCGCCCACGGGGACGTGGAGCGCATCGTAAAGGAATATCAACAAAAAAATCAACAGATCGTATACAAAAGGATCGAAAACCAGGGCATTGCGGCTAATACGAACGCTGCCGCGCAGCTGGCAACAGGGGGATATCTGGCGCTGGCTGACCACGATGACATTCTGGCACCCCATGCCCTGTACACCATGGGCAAGGCTATCTTGCAGCTGCGGCAGCGCGGCGAGCCGGACGGCTTTCTGTACAGCGACGAGGCTCTGTTTACCAAGAGCATCCGCCGCCCTATGGTGGCGCACTTCAAGCCGGACTACGCCCCGGACTACCTGCTGTGCTGCAACTACATCTGCCATCTGGCGGTGTTTAAAAAAGCACTGTGGGAGCAGCTGGGCGGCGAGCGCCCGGAATGCGATGGCAGTCAGGATCATGACCTGTTCCTGCGCCTGCTGGAAAAGACCGGCGGTGCCGCCCATGTGCCGCAGGTGCTCTACTACTGGCGGGTGCACGCGGGGTCTACCTCCGGCGACGCCGATGCCAAGCCATACGTGGCGGCAGCGGCCAAAAAGGCGCTGGCAGACCACCTGACCCGCACCGGGCGCATCGGCACGGTGGAGGACGGCCTGTTCCCCAGCACCTACCGGGTGAAGTGGGACATCGTGGGCGAACCCAAGGTGAGCATCCTGATCCCCAACAAGGACCACACCGAGGATTTGGAAAAGTGCCTGCACAGCATTTGGACAAAGACCGCATGGGAGCACTTTGAGGTCATCGTGGTGGAGAACAATTCCACCGACCCCGCTACCTTTGCCTACTATAAAAAGGCACAGCAGCGCTACGACGGCCTGCGGGTGGTCACTTACCCGAAAAAGGGCTTCAACTTTTCCGGCATCAACAACTTTGGCCGCAAATACGCCACCGGCGAGTATCTGCTGCTGCTGAACAACGACGTGGAGGTGCGCAATGGCGACTGGCTCACCGAGCTTCTGCGCCAATGCGCCCACCCCGGCGGGGCGGCAGTGTGCGGCGCCATGCTCTGGTACCCGGACGACACCATCCAGCACGCGGGCGTCATTACCGGGCTGGGCGGCTATGCAGGGCACAGCCACAAGTACAAAAAGGCCGGCGGCAGCGGCTATCTGTTCCGCACCGCCACGGTGCAGGACTTTTCTGCCGTGACCGGTGCCTGCCTGCTGGTAAAGACCAGCGTGTGGGACAAGGTGAAGGGGCTGGACGAAGCCTTTGCGGTGGCCTTCAACGATGTGGACTTCTGCCTGCGGGTGCGGGATGCGGGCTACCGCATTGCGTGGACGCCCTACGCCCAGCTGACCCATTACGAGAGCAAGAGCCGCGGCGGGGACGAGAAAGACCCGGTAAAGGCACGGCGCTTTGCTGCCGAGCAGCAGCGTCTGTACGAGGTGCACGGCAGGGAGAACATCCTGCACGACCCCTACTACAACCCCAACCTGACCATGGACCGGGAGGATTTTTCCGAAAGCGATGATCTGCGCGGGTTGAAAGAGGGACGCATCACGGTGCAGTGGAGGGAATAACAGCATGAACATCAAAGGCCATTTCGAGACCATTACCCGGCACAAGCTGCTGGTGATGAAATACTGCTTTGAATGCGGGTTGTATGAGCAGGGTCTTGCCCACGACCTGAGCAAGTACAGCCCTACCGAGTTCATCCCCGGGTGCATCTATTATCAGGGCGACCACAGCCCCAACGAGGCCGAGCGCGAAGCCAAGGGCTACACCTCGGCGTGGCTGCACCACAAGGGGCGCAACAAGCATCATCTGGAATACTGGATCGATTACAGCACCACCAAGACCGGCCTGACCGGCATGAAGATCCCCCTGCGGTACGTCTGCGAGATGGTGTGCGACCGGGTGGCGGCAAGCCAGATCTATCTGGGCGACAAGTACACCGATGCCTCCGCGTGGGAGTACTACCAGCGCAGCAAGGATCACTACCTGATGCACCCGGAGACCCGGGCACTGCTGGAAAAGCTGCTGCGCATGGTGCGGGACTTAGGGCAGGAGCGCACCTTTGCCTACATCAAATTCCTGCTGGGCTGCGAGACGGATTACTGAGTATTTTTGAGCAAACGCCGCTGACGAAAAGTCGGCGGCGTTTTTGTGTGGTTTACCGGACAACGCAAAAACACCCCGGTCGGGCGGTTTTACCGCCTGACCGGGGTGTTGTGCTGCAAGAAATAATTACTGCTCGTTTTCGTAGATCTTGATATAGCGCGGAGCACTTTTATCCTGCCAGAACAGCAGAATGGCGGTCAGGGCGACAGCCAGTGTGGTGAAGACGGCGAGCAGAGCTTTGAGAACTTTCATGGTTTGGTGCCTCCTTGTGAAGTTCGGGAGCGGAGCGGGGGACGTTCCGCCGATATGTTAGGTATAGTATAGCATATTCCCGCAGTAAAGGCAAACGGCAGAAGGGGGAGAACAAAAAGAAAAATACGGTAGTTAGTTAAAACTAATTGACGAAAACGAATAAGAAAGTTCAGGAAAATTCATCATTTGAGCCGTGATGTCGTTGACTTCCCGCGCCAAAATGATACAATAAGTGTGTTAAGCAGCTGCTGTCCCTGTACCAGTGCGCCTGCATGGGCGAGGGGATGGCAATTCAAGCAGAATGGGGGATTTGAAATCCATGTTGAACAAGCTGAAACGTGCGGCGCTTGGCGCGCATACGCCGCATGACAAGGCAACTGCTGCAAGCAAACCTGTCCCGATGCCTCTGCCCGCGCAGGTACGCATCCTTATGAGCCAGCACATTGGCGCACCCGCCAAGGCACTGGTGAAAAAAGGCGATGAAGTGTTCGTCGGCACCAAGATCGGTGAGGCGGGCGGCTTTGTCTCCGCAAACATCCACTCCAGCGTTTCCGGTACGGTAGCTGCAGTGGAAGCTTTCCGTCTGTCCAATGGCCGTATGTGCGATTCTGTCGTCATCAAGACCGATGGCAAGCAGACCGTAGACCCGGCTGTCAAGGCACCGGAAGTCACTGATAAGGCCAGCTTCCTTGCTGCCGTGCGTGCGTGCGGTCTGGTCGGTCTGGGCGGCGCAGGCTTCCCCACCGACGTGAAGCTGCAGCCCAAGCAGCCGGTGGATACCTTGCTGATCAACGCCTCCGAGTGCGAGGTGTGGCTGACCAGCGACACGCAGGAGATGCTGGAGTGCAGCGATGATATCATCCGCGGCATCAAGGCTGTGCTGAAGTATACCGGCATCTCGAAGTGCATCATTGGTATTGAGAACAACAAGCCCGAGTGCATCGACCTGCTGTGCAAAAAGACCAAGGACGACAGCGCTATCGAGGTCAAGCCCCTGCCCAGTGTCTACGGCACCGGCGCAGAGCTGATCCTCATCGAGAAGTGCCTCGGCCGCGAGGTGCCCCACGGCGGTCTGCCCGCCGATGCAGGCGCTATCGTGATGAACGTGACCAGCGTTTCCACGCTGGGCAAGTATCTGGCTACCGGTATGCCGGTGGTCCAGCGTACCATCACCGTGGACGGCGATGCCTGCGCAAAGCCCCAGAACGTTGTTGTGCCCGTGGGCACCGCCTATCAGGATATTCTGGACTATGTGGGCGTCAAGGGCGAGCTGGGCAAGGTGGTTGCCGGTGGTGCCATGATGGGTCCCGCTGTGGAGAACCTCTCTTACCCCACCACCAAGACCACTTCCGGTCTGATCCTGCTGAGCAAGGCAGCTGCACAGCCCGCACCGGTCAACCCCTGCATCCGCTGCGGCCGCTGCGTGGAGTACTGCCCCATGGGTCTGGAGCCGGTGGAGGTCAATCAGGCCTACGCCGCCCGCGATGTGCAGGAGCTGGGCAAGCTGCACGCTGACTACTGCTTCAACTGCGGCAGCTGCTCCTTCGTCTGCCCGGCAAAGCGCCCGGTCACCCAGATGATGAGTCTGGCCAAGGCTTTCTATCTTGGCGAAATCAAAAAAGGAGGCAATAAGTAATGGATACGAAGCTTATTGTTTCGGCTTCCCCGCACGTCCGCAGTGACGAGACCACCCAGAGCCTGATGGCGAACGTGATCGTTGCACTGTGCCCCTGCGTGGTTGCCTCTGCGATCATTTTCGGCGTGCGCGCCCTGCTGGTCACCGCCGTTTCCGTGGTGGCTTGTGTGGCCTTTGAGTGGCTGTACTGCAAGCTGCTGAAGCGCCCGAACCCCATCAGCGACCTGTCCGCTGTGGTCACCGGCATCATTCTGGCCATGAACGTGCCCGTGGGCATGCCCATCGGTCAGC
This sequence comes from uncultured Faecalibacterium sp., assembly GCA_934539245.1. Taxonomy (GTDB): domain Bacteria; phylum Bacillota; class Clostridia; order Oscillospirales; family Ruminococcaceae; genus Faecalibacterium. Next base: position 36,323 of record CAKTCK010000002.1, on the reverse strand, counting down.
TGATCATCGGCGATCTGGTGGCTATCATCGTTGTCAAGCAGCTGTTCGGCGGCATTGGCATGAACTTTGCAAACCCCGCTCTGGTGGGTCGTATCGTGCTGTTCATCAGCTTTGCAGGCTCCATGAATCAGTGGGTGTTCCCGGATGCAGCGGTGGATCAGCTGTCCAAGGCTACCCCGCTGGCTGTGGCAGATCCCTCCAAGCTGAGCCTGCTGGACCTGTTCATGGGCATCCACGGCGGTGTGCTGGGCGAGACCTGCGCACTGGCCATCGTGCTGGGTCTGATCTATCTGGTGGCTACCAAGACCATCAGCATCGCCATCCCGGCTTCCTACGTTGGCAGCGTGTTCGTGTTCTACCTGATCGCTACCAAGGATCTGCACACCGCACTGGTTGCCGTGCTGAGCGGCGGCCTGCTGTTCGGCGCTGTGTTCATGGCTACCGACTACGTTACCAGCCCCTTTACCCTGAAGGGCAAGCTGGTGTACGGCGTTTGCCTTGGCATCGTTACCTTTGCTATCCGCTACTGGGGCAGCTACACCGAGGGCGTGTCCTTCGCACTGCTGTTCATGAACCTGTGGGTCCCGTACATCAATGATCTGACCCGTCAGACCCCGTATGGCTATGTGAAGCCTGCAAAGAAAGCGAAGGAGGGTGCTGGCAAATGAGTAAGACTGCAAATTCCAGCTGGGAAACCACCGGGAAGCCCATCGTTGTGCTGACCGTCATCTCTCTGATCGTCAGCCTGCTGCTGGCTCTGGTGAACGGCATGACCGCTCCCGTTATCAAGGAGAACACCCGCCGCACCACCCTGGCTGCTTATGTCAGCGTGATGCCCTCTGTTTCGGACGCAGCTACGCTGGAGGAGATCACCGATTACACCACCGCCAACGTTACCGGCGTGGTAAAGGCGCAGGACGGCGGCATTGCCATCAAGGCCGAGGAAAAGGGCTTTGACGGCGGCATCCTGACCGTGATCATGGGCTTTGATGCCAACGGCGCCGAGACCGGCATCTGGGTGGACGCTTCTACCCAGACCAAGGGCATCGGCTCCAATGTGTCCACCGATGACTATCTGGCACAGTTCAACGGCATGGACGGCACCAAGAACATTGTGATGAATCAGGATTTCGATGCGTACAGTGGCGCAACCATTTCGTCCACCGCTCTGTTTGCTGCCATCAATGATTGTATCAACTGCTTCAACGAGCTGGCATAAAAGGAGGTTGGTAAGAAATGGCACAAGAAAATAAGTCCAAGGTAAGCATCCTTACCAACGGCATCATCAAAGAAAACCCTGTTCTGCGTTTGGTTCTGGGCACCTGCTCCATTCTGGCCGTTACCACGGCAGTTTCCAACGCACTGGGCATGGGCGCCGCCTTCACCTTCGTGCTGGTGTGCTCCAATATCATGATCTCCCTGCTGCGCAAGGTGATTCCCGGCAAGGTGCATCTGCCCTGCTACATCGTCATCATTGCAGGTTTCGTGACCATCGTGCAGATGTTCATGCAGGCCTACATGGAAAGCCTGTACAACGCACTGGGCGTGTTCCTGCCCCTGATCGTTGTCAACTGTATCATTCTGGGCCGTGCTGAGATGTTCGCCTGCAAGAACAATGTGGTGGATTCCGCACTGGACGGCGTGGGCATGGGCCTCGGCTACACCCTCACCGCCACCCTGATGGCCTCCATCCGCGAGATCCTGGGCAGCGGCACCTGGCTGGGCTTCCAGATCATCCCGGAAAGCGTTGCCAAGGTGTCCATCATGACGCAGGCTCCCGGCGCCTTCTTCTGCTACGGCATCCTGATGGCAGGCTGCATCTGGCTGGAAGGCAAGCTGGACGCGCGTATCGAGCGCAAGAGCTGCTGTGATCTTGACAATCTGAAGAAGGAGGCGGAATAAGATGCTCGTCAAACTCGCTGCGATCTTCTTCAGCATGATCCTTGTCAACAACTATGTGCTGGTGAAGTTCTACGGTATCTGCCCGTTCCTGGGCGTTTCCAAAAAGCTGGATTCCGCTGTCGGTATGTCCGGTGCTGTCATCTTTGTTATGTTCATGGCAACGGCCGTTACCTTCCCCATCCAGATCTTCATCCTTGAGCCGGCAGAGCTGGGCTATCTGCAGACCATCGTGTTCATTCTGGTCATTGCTGTGCTGGTGCAGTTCATCGAGATCTTCCTCAAGAAGTATATCGTTGCACTGTATAACTCGCTGGGCGTTTATCTGCCCCTGATCACCACCAACTGCTGCGTGCTGGCTGTGACCATTCTGGTCGTGGGCGACTACGGCGCAGATGTGGCTGCACACGGCTTCGGCTACGCCTATATCGAGGCTCTGATCTGCGCCATCGGCGCAGGCTGCGGCTTTATGCTGGCTATGGTCATGTTCAGCGGCGTGCGTAAGCGCGTGGAAGCCTGCGATCCCCCGGCACCCTTCAAGGGCCTGCCCATCACCCTGATCGCAGCTGCAATCACCAGCCTGTCCTTCATGGGCTTCGGCGGCATCGTCGAAAACCTGTTCAATGTTACGCTGTAAGGGAGGAACAGGACTATGAATATTGTATCTGCTGTTATCCTGTGCACCATCGTGGGCGCTGTGGGTGCTATCATTCTGGTAGCTGCCGCAAAGTTCATGGCGGTGGAGGAAGACCCCCGCATTGAGGAAGTTTCTGCCTGTCTGGCCGGCGCAAACTGCGGCGGCTGCGGCTATGCCGGCTGTGCCGACTACGCTAAGGCTGTTGTTCTGGACGGCGTGCCCTGCGACAAGTGCGCACCCGGCGGCCCCAAGGCTGCCGCTGCCATTGCCAAGATCATGGGCGGCGAGGCAAGCGCCGTAGAGAAGAAGGCTGTTGTACAGTGCCAGGGCAGCTCCGAGCACTGCAAGCCCGCCTACGACTACAAGGGCATCCAGACCTGTGCTGCTGCGGCAGCTCTGTACGGCGGCCCCAAGACTTGCTCCTTCGCCTGCATCGGTCTGGGCGACTGCACCAAGGTGTGTAAGTTCGACGCCATCCACATCGTGGACGGTGTGGCTAAGGTGGACAAGGACAAGTGCACCGGCTGCGGTGCCTGCGCCAACATCTGCCCCAAGCAGGTCATCATGATCGACGCCGGCGGCCCCCGCAAGCCGGTGGTCATGTGCTCCAACAAGGACAAGGGTGCTGTGGCAAACAAACTGTGCACCACCTCCTGCATCGCCTGCGGTATGTGCGAGCGCACCTGTAAGTTCGATGCCATCCATGTTGTGGACGGCGTGGCACGCGTTGATTACGACAAGTGCAAGGGCTGTGGTATGTGCGCCCAGAAGTGCCCCAAGCACATCATCCTGTTCCCGCTGAAGGACGACCCCAATCCCCCGAAGCCCGTGGTGAAGCCCGCCGCTCCCGCTGCAAAGCCGGAAGCCAAGGCTGAGGCAAAGCCCGAGACCAAGGCAGAGTAAACTGTAAACCAAAGCCCGCCGTGCAGAAATGCCCGGCGGGCTTTTTGCAACTTTTTGTAAGAAAATCCGGTTGCAAAGCCGTGAAAATATGGTTAAATAGAAAAAGGATACTTCCGCAAAGAGAGGAATACCATGGAACAACAGAACACGCGCCTGCGCAATGCGGGCTTTGCAACCTTTTTCTTCAGCGGCATCTGCGCTATCAGCGCAGGTGTGGTGGTCAGCCTGCTGCAGGAGCGCTACGGCTTTGCCTACGGCATGACCGGTACGCTGCTCTCCCTGATGAGCGTGGGCAACCTGCTGGCAGGACTGCTGATGGGAATGCTGCCCAGCGCACTGGGCATGAAGCGCAGCGTGCTGCTGCTGACCATCGGCTATGCGGTGGGCTATGCCATCATGGGGCTGACCGGGGCAGTGGCGCTGCTGGCTGTGGCCTTTTTTGTGGTGGGCATCGCCAAGGGCAGTGTGATCAATACCTGCACCATTCTGGTCAGCGACAACTCTGCCGACCGCACCCGGGGCATGAACCTGATGCACAGCTGCTATGCCTGCGGCGCATTGCTGTGTCCGTTCCTCATTGCGGCAGCAGCTCGGGTAAGCACCGAGCTGGCTGTGTTTCTGCTGGCGGCCATGGGTCTTGTGCTCTGGCTGGTATACGTTTTTACTCCGCTGCGCGGCGGTAAGAGCAAAAGCAGCGCGGAGAAGGAAGCCATCGACTGGAGCTTTCTGCGCTCTGCCCGCTTCTGGCTGCTGACCGGTCTGCTGTTTTTCCAGAACGCCGCCGAGCAGAGCGTCAACGGCTGGATGGTGACCTATTTCAAGGGCAGCGGCATCATTGCGGGCACGCTGGCGGCCTACACCGTCACCGTGATGTGGGGCGCTACGCTGGTGGGACGGCTGCTCATCGCCTTTGTGTTCCCCCTTAAAAACCCCCGCAAGGCCATGGTGGGCATGAGCGTGCTGTGCACCGTGTTCTATGTTCTGCTGGTGATGGCGCACACGCAGGGCGCAGCCATTGTGCTGCTGTTTGCCTTTGCCATCTCCATGTCCGGGCTGAACCCCACCGCTGTGGCCAGCGCAGGCCGCATGACCAGCGTGACCAGCATGGGCATCATGCTGCCGGTGGCTTCCAGCGGCGCTATCCTGATGCCGTGGATCATCGGCATCGTGGCTGAGCGTGCCGGTCTTGCCGCCGGTATGGCGTCCAACATCGTAGCCTGCGTGGGTCTGGTGATCTTTGCCATTCTGGTGGCAAAGCTGCCGGAGGAATGATGTGCCGCTGCGAGGCAATGCCGTTTCCCTATAACCCTTTCTGTAAAAATGGGGTTCAGGAAAGTCCGCAGACTTTCCTGAACCCCGAAATTATAAATAATGATTCCGCTGATGATGCGCAAAGCGAACGCGGAGCGCATTTTAAATCGTTTTGCGTTAACCTTCAATGCCTCTTGCTTTTGCGCTGAACTCGCAGCCGCAGTAGTCCTGCCGGTACAGGCCGTACTGCTCCGAAAGCTGCAGGCTGCGCAGGTAGCCGTTGTGCTTTTTGAAGTCCGAGGGCAGGTGCTTTACCCCGAACTCTGTCTCCAATTCCTGCCCAATGGCGTTGATGCGTGCGGCGTCCTTGTGTGGGCTGATGGACAGGGTAGTGGTGAACCAGTCAAAGCCGTTGTCCCGGGCGTACTGCGCTGCACGGCGCATCCGCAGCCGGTAGCAGACGGTGCAGCGGCTTCCGCGCTCCGGCTCGTTTTCCAGCCCGGCTACGGCGGTGTAGAACTGCTGCGGGTCGTAAGTGTCCTCCACTACGGTCACCCCCAGCGGGTGGGCTGCTGCTACAAACTTTTGCAGCTCCTCGCCCCGGCGGTGGTACTCTGCCGCCGGCCATGTGTTGGGGTTATAGTACAGCACCGTGATCTCAAAATACCGGCACAGCTGCTCCAGCACGGCACTGGAACAGGGGCCGCAGCAGGCGTGGAGCAAAAGCCGCTGGCGGGTATCGCCAAGACCCGCCAGCACGGCGTCCATCTGCTGGGCATAGTTGCGTTGTGTTGCCATTGGTATCATCCTTTGCTATAATGGTCTTGCCTACATTATAGCATATTTTACGATGAAATACAGGAGGTTCCCCCTATGACGGAAGAAAAGATCGCCCGCATCAATGCGCTGGCAAAAAAGAGCAAGACCACCGGTCTGACCGAGGCAGAAAAAGCCGAGCAGCAGGCACTGCGGCAGGAGTATCTGGCAGACATCAAGGCCAGCCTGCGCAGCCAGCTGGAGCGCACATCCATCAAGGAGCCGGACGGCACCATCCATAAGGTGACCCGCCGCACCGACCTGACCGAAGAGCGCAGCTGAGGCATTTTGCAGAGCGGCAGAAACGCGTGCTGAAGCTGAAATAAAAAGAACCCGTGTAAAGGGAACACAGTTCCCGACACGGGTTCTTTTTGCGGTTATGCCCAGTTCATCCGTCCGTAGCGGGTGGTCAACTGGCAGATCTCTTTTTGGAGCTTCTTGGTCAGCTGGGTCTTTTTCAGCCGCCAGCGCCAGTTTTCGCCCACGGTGGAGGGCTTATTGATGCGGGCAGTGTTATCCAGCCCCAGCCAGTCCTGCATGGGGATGATGCACTTTGCCGCTGCGCTGCGCAAAATCAGTGCGATCATGCTTTTATAAAGCTGCGCGTCCGGGGTGGCGTAGTCGTACAGGTAATCCCGCACCATGGCGCGCTCGGCGGCAGAGATGGTCTGGTACCAGGAAACCAGCGTCTCGTTGTCGTGGGTGCCGGTGTATGCTACGCTGTTCACCGGGTAGTTGTGGGGCAGGTAGTCGCTGGCGCTGCCGGTATCGCGGGAGTCAAAGGCAAATTCCAGCACCTTCATGCCGGGGAAACCGCTGTCCCGCACCAGCTGCCGCACGGTGTCGCTCATGTAGCCGAGATCCTCGGCAATGATCTCCCGCTTGCCCAGCGCCTGCTCCACGGCGCGGAACAGCTCGATGCCGGGGCCTTTTTCCCAGTGGCCGTCCACGGCGGTCTCGCTGCCGTAGGGGATGGAGAAATATTCATCGAAGCCGCGGAAATGGTCGATGCGCACCACATCGTACAGCTCGAAGCAGTACCACAGCCGGGTGATCCACCACTGATAGCCGGTCGCACGGTGGGCTTCCCAGCGGTAGAGCGGGTTGCCCCAGAGCTGACCGGTGGGGGAGAAGCCATCCGGGGGAACGCCCGCCACCGCCGTGGGAATGTTGTCCTTATCCAGCTGGAAGAGCCCCGGGTTCGCCCATGCGTCCGCAGAATCCAGCGCTACATAGATGGGGATATCGCCGATGATCTGGATGCCCTTGCTGTTGGCGTAGGCTTTCAGTTTGCGCCACTGCTCGTCGAACTTGAACTGAAGATACTTGTAGTACTCCACCTCAAAGTACAGCTCCCGGCGGTAGTAGTCCATGGCAGGCTGCCAGCGCAGACGGATATCCTCTGCCCACTCGATCCACGGCTTGCCCTCAAAGCGGTCCTTTACCGCCATGAACAGGGCAAAATCGTCCAGCCACCACTTGTTTTTCTCGCAGAATGCCGTAAACGCATCGTTGTGGCCGATGTCGCTGCGGGAGTACGCCAGCCGCAGCAGACGGCCGCGCTCGGTATACAGGCGGCTGTAATCAATGTCGTCTGCCCTGCGGCCAAAGTTTGCCTTTTTGCACTCGGCGGCGGTCAGCACCCCTTCCTCCACCAGTGCGTCCAGACTGATGAAATAGGGGTTGCCCGCAAAGGCGGAAAAGCTCTGGTAGGGGCTGTCGCCATAGCTGGTCACGCCCAGCGGCAAGATCTGCCAATAGGTCTGCCCGGCTTCCTTGAGCCAGTCCACAAAGTCGTATGCTTCCTGCGAAAAGCAGCCGATGCCGTAAGGGGACGGCAGACTGCTGATGGGCAGCAAAATGCCTGCACTTCTCTGCATCTTCATTTACCTTCCTTTATAACTCGATCATAACGCCGGCATGGTCAGACACCTGCGGCTCCTGCAAGCCGCCAAACACCACCCGGCTGCTCTTGACAGCCACCGCCTTGGAGCACCAGATTTGGTCGATGCGCTTTTTTGCCGCTGCGTCCGGGGCATCCCGCCAGCCGTCAATGGCTTCCACCACCGTGTAGCCATCATCCCGCTGCTGTGCCAAGCGATAGGTATCCTGCCAGCCGCTGCGCCGGACAAGGTCGTAGCCCTCGCCCCGCACATCGGCTTCACTGTTGAAGTCGCCCAGCAGAAAGGCGGTCTTTTTTGCGCCCGCTGCCTTTGAAAGCTTTTCCCACTGAGGGGCGAAGGGTTCTACCTCGTCCTTCCACCAGCCCAGATGCACCGTATAGTACCAGACATCTCCTGCACAGATGCCTAGTGTGCGGCGGGTCCTCCAGTTGCTGTAATCGCTAGACTGGCTCAGCAGCAGATTCTCGGCGTCGGTGATGGGTGCACGGCTGAACACCGCCGCGCCCTCATCGTAAATGTCGTAGCCCACCTTTGCCGGGAGCCAGCTCCAATAGTAGTGCACGCCCCGCGCTTCCAGCATTTTTGCCACGGCTGCGGCGTGGTTGTCCGCCTTCAGCAGCACGGTATTGCCGGGGCAGGGGTAGTACCCCGCCGGAGCCTCTGCCAGCAGCGGCGCAGCGGCGGTCTGGTTCACCTCCTGCAGGGCGAACACCTCCGGCTGCTCCTTTGCGATGAAGTCTACAAAAATCTCCCGCTTTGCCTCATGCTCCGGGATGATAAGGCTGTGGGTATTCAATGTCAGCAGTTTCATAGTTTTTTACAGAATATCGTTGATGTCAGATTTCAAAACGTCTGCCTTGGGGCCGTACACGGCCTGAATGCCGTCGCCCTTCACCAGCAGGCTCAGCGCGCCCTCGGCCTTCCATGCGGCAAGGTCGGCCACCTTGGCAGGGTCCTTCACGGTAACGCGCAGACGGGTCATGCAGGCGTCCACCAGCACGATGTTCTCCCGGCCGCCCAGCAGGGCGATGATGCGCTCGGCCTGACCGTTATCAGCCTTTTTGTCGGCCTTCTTCTCGGTCTTTGCGGCAGCGGCAGAATCGTCTGCGTTGTCATCGGTGTAGTTGCCCAGACGACCCGGCGTTGCCAGCTGAAGCTTGCCGATCATGAAGTAGGCCACAACATAGCCAATGACGAAGAATGCCACGACACAGATCACAAAGTTGATGATATCGCCGCCCAGACCCGCCTGCAGGGACATGGGAATGCGGGTGATGAATTCCAGATTGCCGAAGGAGTGCAGGCGCAGATGGATGATGCCCGCCATGGCGAAAGCGCAGCCCTGCAGCAGTGCGTACACGATGTACAGCGGCATAGCGCAGAACATGAACATGAATTCCAGCGGCTCGGTAACGCCGGTCAGGAACACAGCCAGTGCGGTGGAGATGAACATGGACTTATAGTTTGCGCGCTTGTCGGCATCCACGCGGCGGAACATGGCCAGTGCAATGCCCAGCAGCAGACCGGTAGCACCGATCATCTGACCCACCTTGAAGCGGGCAGGGGTGACGGTAGCCAGCAGGTTGTTGTAAGCGGCCATATCGCCGGCCTTTTTGAAGTTGATGAGGTCGTTTGCCCATGCCAGCCACAGCGGATCCTGACCAAACACCTGACTGCCTGCGTTGACGCCGGTAGCGATGGTGTAGGTGCCGCCGAAAGAGGTGTAGTTCATGGGGATGGTCAGCATGTGGTGCAGACCGAAGGGCAGCAGCAGACGTTCCAGCGTGCCATAGATGAACGGAGCCAGCACGGGAGAGGTCTCGGAAGAGTTGGCAATCCAGATACCGAAGTTGTTGATGCCGGTCTGCACCACAGGCCAGAACAGCGACAGCACGATGGAAATGACCACCGAGTAGGCAATGACCACCATGGGCACGAAGCGCTTGCCGTTGAAGAAAGCCAGTGCATCCGGCAGCTTGCGGAAGTTGTAGTACTTATTGTAGGCTACGCCGCCCACAAAACCGGCAATGATGCCCACGAACACGCCCATGTTCAGCGCCGGGGCGCCCAGCACGGAGGTGAAGTAGCCGTTGACGGCGATCTCCTGCCCGAACAGGGTGTGGGTCACGGCATCGGGGTCTGCCAGCATAGCGCTGGTCACGCCGAAGATGTTGCCGGTAATGACGTTGATGAGGGCGAACGCCAGCACGGCGGCAAAGGCGCCGCCCGCACGCTCCTTTGCCCAGCTGCCGCCGATGGCGACAGCGAACAGGATGTGCAGGTTATTGATGACCGCCCAGCCGATGTTCTCCATGGTGGTTCCGACGGTCATGATCGCCGCAATGTCGCTGCCGCCCATCTGCACCAGCTTGCCCAGACTGATCATCAGACCGGCAGCGGGCATGACGGCGATGACCGTCATCAGCACCTTGCCCAGCTTCTGTAAGAAGTCGAAGTTGATGAGCCCCTTTTTACCCGGAGCCGCTTTTGTTGTTGCCATGATGTTCCTCCTTATTCCTTTTGCATCGTTTTGTGCAAGCGTTGCATTGTGTTTGCACTACTTTACGCAACAAGGATAATCCAACTCCGCAATTTTTACAAGAGTTTTTTGCGTAAAAAACAATCTTTCTACGTTTTCTACAATCGCACGAAGGATTATTTGTGGAAATTGTCGAAGGTACGCAGGCGCAGCGTTGCATGGTTTACGCAATTCCGTGCGCAAACATTGACATTGCGTACAAACGGCTTTACAATAGAACCACTATATCAGGGAGGAACAGACAATGGCAGTTACCATCAAGGACGTGGCAGCGGCAGCGGGGGTCTCGCCCTCCACGGTGTCCCGCACCTGCAAGGACAGCCCTTCCATCAGCCGGGAGACCAAGGAGCGGGTGCGCCGCATCATGGCGCAGCTGGGCTATGAGCCGAATTTTGAGGCCGAACCGGTGGAGGCTTTTTCCAAGACCATCGGCATCATTCTGCCCTCCTCCCAGCGGGATGTCTACGAAAACGCCTTTCATCTGGAGATCATCCGCGGCATCGGGCAGTTCTGCAACCAGCGGCGGTATGTGAACACGGTCATCACCGGGCAGGACGATGCCGAGGTGCTGGACGCCATCCAGAGCATGGTGGCCAACGCACAGGCGGATGGGTTTATCCTGCTCTACTCCAAAAAGGACTGCCCGGTGGCCGCATATCTGCGCAGCGAGGGGCTGCTCCATGTCATTGTGGGCAAGGCGGCACAGTCCGCGAACCAGACCATCTACATCGATAACGACAACGCCCTTGCCGGAGAGGAAGCTGCCGATTACCTTTATGAGATGGGCCACCGCCGTATTGCGTATTTCGGGGTCAGCAACGCCATGCTGTTTTCCGCAGAGCGCAAGCGGGGCTACCAGATGTCCCTGCTCAAGCACGGCATCACCCCGCGGGAAGAGGACTGTGTGGAGGTCAACACCCTGAACGACGCCTATGAGGGCGCGCTGAAAGCCCTGCTCACCGCGCCGGACCACCCCACCGCCATGCTGGTCAGCGATGACATCCTTGCCGTGGTGCTGGAACAGTTCTGCGGCAAGCTGGGGCTGCGTGTCCCAAAGGACCTGTCCATCGTGTCCTTCAACAACTCCCTGTTCTCCCGCATCACCAGCCCGCAGCTGACCACCGTGGACGTCAACCCCTATCAGCTGGGTATGGAGGCCGCCAGCCAAACCATCAACCACATCGAAAACCCGAACCTTCTGGCAACAAAGATCATCGTGCCGCACAAGCTCATCCCACGGGAGAGCTGCTGCCCGCCGCCGGAGGTCTGATAAATAACAGGCCGCTTTCTCTTTTTCAGAGAAGCGGTGAACCACATAAAAGCCCCCTGCCCGACACCTTGATGGTGCGGACAAGGGGCTTTTGCGTTTTTCAGGATACGCCTTGCTTTGGATCGGACAAACTGACCATCCAGCTGCGCCTTCGGAACATCACAAGGGACAAAACCAGCCGGAACGCTTCCTCTGCGTTGAGCAGGGCGTATACGCCTACGATGCCCCACCGCAGCCCGTGGGCAGCCAGCAGACACAAGGGAATGCCGACGCACCATGTTCCCAGACAGTCGATGACCAGAATGATCCCGGTATTGCCGCCGCTGCGCAGGATGCCGCCGCCAAGGATCATGTTTTCCACCTTGATGGGCGCATACAGGGCAAACACCACCAGCAGCAGGCTGCCCAGCCTTTTTACGCCGGGTGCTACGCGATACCAGCCGGTATAAGGCCCCGCCAGCAAGACTACCAGCGCCGATACCGCCACTGATCCTATCAGCCCTGCCGCCATGAGCTTTTTGGATTCTACGTAGGCGGCAGCATAGTCTTTTTTGCCCAGTTGCTTGCCTACCATCACCCCGGCGGCTGCGGACAGGCCGCTCAAGGCCCCGATAATCAGCCCTTGAAGCGGGCTGGTAAGGGTGTAGGCGGCAAGGCTTGCGGTGCCCAGATGCCCATACACCGCAGATTCCACGTTCTGCCCCAAGCTCCACAGAAATTCGCTGATAAGAATGGGCAGGATCATGCCTCCGTACGCCCGCAGGGTGAGGGTCTCAAACCGCAGTGACCAGAACGGGCGTTCCGCTTCTTTTTGAAGGCAGATTGCAAAGCCGATCAAGATCAAAAGCAGGTTCAAAAGCTGGGAAACCAGCGTGGCGATGGCGGCACCGGTAACGCCCATAGCGGGAGCACCCAGCTTTCCGAAGATGAGCAGATAGTTCAGCCCGGTGTTCGCCGCTACCGCGCCAAGGCTTGCCCAAAAGGGGACAGCGGCGTGTTCCTTGCAGCGCAGCCATGCGGACAGAACGGTGCTGACCGCCATGGGCAGATAAGAGAACGCCACGATGCGGAAGTACCCCACCCCCACGCGGAGGATGGCGCCATCCTCCGTATAAAGCCCTAAGACCTGCGCCGGGAAGCCGCCTGCCGCCAGCAGAAACAGTACTGCCAGCACACCCCCGCAGACAAGGCTCACATCCAGACTGCGCCACGCCTCGGTGTGCTCCTCTGCGCCCAGAAACTGTGCGATCAGAATACCGGCAACTGTGCTGACAGCGCCCGACATCACGGAGAAAATAAGGGTAAAATTGCCGCACAGCCCCACAGCAGCAATACCAGCCTCGCCCAGCTGCCCGATCATGATCTGATCCACGATGGAAAAGGAGGCTTGCAGCATCCCCTGTAAGGTGACCGGAATGGCGATTTTGCAAAGGGTCCTCATAAAGTCTGACATGGCAGCCTCCTTGTGCTTTCCCGTTTCACCGTTTCGTCCGAGAGCTTTTTCGTCTTGCCATGGATCACGTTGGAGACAGTGGCGGTACTGAGCCCCAACGCCTCCGCGATATCCACAATGCGGACTCGAGACTGTTCCATCTTTGCGCCTTCTTTCCGTTGCCGTTCTGATTCTATCCTACAACAGAACCAGCCTGTTGGCAAAGGTTAAACGCGTAACCTGCGCCAAAAATCAGCGCTGATTTTTGTGCTGTCTGCCAGATGACTGCGGCAGTCCTCCCGTTAGACATTCCTACGGGTTGGGAGTGCCCCACCTGCGGCGGGGCCGTGCTGTTCAAGTCCTCTTATTCGCTGTTACTGCTAAAGAGAAATTGCCGTATAAAACAAGAAAGACAGCTATCAAAAGCTGTCTTTCTTGTGGTGCGGATAAGAGGACTTGAACCTCCACCGAGTTGCCCCGATTAGAACCTGAATCTAACGCGTCTGCCAATTCCGCCATATCCGCATATTCTGTTGTGTTCCTGCACCGCAGCGCCGGGAACGATAGTTATTATACCAGATACAAAAGAAATGTCAAGGCTTAATTTCAAAATTATTCGACAAATTTTTACGGCAAAGTTGGTGCACTCTGGATAGCGGCTGCGGGGCGCTTTTTAGGGCAGATTATGGTACAATAAGCTATACGTCCGGGCACCGCCCGGCGATTACGGAAAAACGAGGGAAAACGATGCTGAATGTGATTATTTTTCTGGTCGGCGCACTGATCATGTTTTACATGGCGCTGCGCAGCGTGCGTGCGCGGCAGCAGCTGCGCACCAAGGGCGTCTGCGTGCAGGCCACGGTAAGCGGCACGGTGCAGAGCCGGGACGGCGCTGCCTATGTGCTGGAGTTTACCACCGCAGGCGGCAGCCACCGGCTGCAGTACCCCAAGCCCGCCAAGGGCAAGCCCTTTGCCGAGGGCAGTGTGGTCACCCTGTACTACGACCCCGATGCACCGGAGAAGATGTTCGTAGAGGGCGATAAGTCCGTGTTGGGTGCCGAGCTGCTGTACGTTGGCATCGGCGTGGCACTGCTGGTGCTGATGGTCGGCATCATGAACCGCTGAGAGGGGAGGGACACCGCATGAAACTGGAACATTTCGGCATGGCTGAGCCGGGGGACTGCCGGTTGGTATTCACGGCAAGCGCGGAGGAGCTGGCGGCTGCGCTGGCAAAAGAGCAGGCTGCCCCGGATGCCCCGCAGGACGAAGAAGAGCTGCTGACGGCAGCGGTGAACCGCACCATTCTAGAGGGCTTTGACCCTCTTTACCGGCAGCTGGTGCAGGAGCAGCAGCTTGTACCGGTGACCGACCCGGACTTTGAACTGCTGGCGGTCAACAAGGCCGAGGGCTTCCGGGCGGGGGCGCAGTTCTACACCCTGCCGCCGCTGGAGCTGGGACGGGATACCGGCTTTGTGCAGCCCATCGAGCCACACCCGCTGCGCCGGTTGACCATTGAGCTGGAGATCAACCGCAACTATGGTGATGAAGAGCGCGCCGCCGATGCCGCAGGCAAGGCTGCGCTGCGCGACCGGGTGACCCGGGAGCTCTACGCAAAGCGCTGCGCACAGGCCAGGGATAGGGCAGAGAAGGAGCTGGTCTGGCAGCTGGGCGACGAGGTGACCGGACCAGTGCCCAAGCGTCTGGAAGCGGGCAACTACTTTGCCGAGCAGCGGCAATTCAATCTGAGCCTGCAGGCAAACGGAATCAACTTTGACCAGTTCTTGGCGGTACGCGGGCAGACGGTGGAACAGTTCCGGCAGTGGCTGCACCAGCAGGCGGAGCGCAAGCTGCGCAGCTGGCTGGGGCTTTTGCTGGTGGCTGAGCGGGAGGGCTTGCAGCCCACCGAAGCCGAGGTGAATGCCGCCCTTGCCAACTGGGACGAGAAGCTGGACGGGGAGTGCACCTTCCCCGCGAACGACACCCGCAAGGTGCGTCAGCGCCTTGCCCGGGCAAGAGCTGCGGCTTTTGTGGTGGAGCATTCCACCCTCACCCCGCCGCCGGCGGAGCCTATCGTGCAGGAACCGGAGAATAAATGATAACAAAAAGGAGAGATGCGCCGCATCTCTCCTTTTTGTTAATGTTATGAGGGGTACTCAGGTCTGCACACCCTCGAACTGGCTGTTGTAGAGCTTGGCGTAGAAGCCGCCCTGTGCCAGCAGCTGGTCGTGATTGCCCTGCTCCACGATGTGGCCGTCCTTCATGACAAGGATGACGTCTGCTTCCCGGATGGTGGAAAGGCGGTGCGCCACGATAAAGCTGGTGCGTCCCTGCATCATGCGGGCAAAAGCCTTCTGGATGCGCACCTCGGTGCGGGTATCAATGGAGGAGGTGGCTTCGTCCAGGATCAGCATGGGCGGCAGGCAGAGCATTACGCGGGCGATGCAGAGCAGCTGCTTTTGTCCCTGACTGATGTTGCCGCCGTCCTCTGCAATGACGGTATCGTAGCCCTCGGGCAGACGGCGGATAAAGCTGTGGGCGTGGGCAGCCTTGGCGGCGGCGATCACCTCGTCCATGGTGGCGTCCGGCTTGCCGTAGGCGATGTTCTCCCGCACCGTACCGGCGCGCAGCCAAGTGTCCTGCAATACCATGCCGTAGCTGCCGCGCAGGGAAGCGCGGGTCACATCCCGGATATCGGTGCCGGACACCTTGATGCTGCCGCTGTTCACATCATAGAACCGCATGAGCAGGTTGATCAGGGTGGTCTTGCCGCAGCCGGTAGGGCCTACGATGGCAATGCGCTGGCCGGGCTGCACATCCAGCGAGAGCCCCTCAATGAGCGGGCGGTCGGGCAGGTAGCGGAAGGACACATCCTGCAGCTGCACATGACCGTCCGGCTGCAACGCGGCGGCATTTTCGGCCTCCGGCACCTGATCTTCGGCGTCCAGCAGTTCAAACACCCGGGCGGCGCAGGCCAGTGCGTTTTGCAGCTCGGTGACTACGCCCGAGATCTCGTTGAAGGGCTTCGTGTACTGGTTGGCGTAGCTCAGAAAAACGCTCAGCTGGCCGATGGTGATGCCGCCGCGCACGGCGTACAGCGCACCAACAAGACCCACGCCCGCGTACACGATGTTGTTCACAAAGCGGGTGGCGGGGTTGGTCAGGCTGGAGAAGAAGATGGCCTTCAGGCTCACCTCCTGTAATTGTCCGTTCACTTCGTCAAAGGCGGCAAGACTCTCGGCTTCATGCCCAAAGGCCTGCACCACTTTCTGACCCTCGATCATCTCGTTGACCAGCGCGGTCTGCTTGCCGCGCACGGTGCTCTGGCTCTGGAAGTAGCCGTAGCTGCGCTTTGCCAGAAAGCCCGCCACCACAAGGCTCAGCGGGGTGATGCACACCACCACCAGCGTGATGGGCACGTTCTCCCGCAGCATGAACAGCAGGGTGCCAAAAATGGTCAGGATGCCGGAGAACAGCTGGGTGAAGCCCATCAGTAGACCGTCCGCAAAGGTGTCCACATCCGCCACCATGCGGCTGACGATATCGCCGGAGGGGTGGCTGTCCAGATAGGACAGCGGCAGGGTCTGAATTTTACGCAGCGCCTCGTTGCGCAGGTCGCGGCTGACCGAGAAGGTGATGCGGTTGTTGCACACGCTCAGAAGCCACTGTGCAAGGGCGGCTACGGCTGCCACCACCAGAATGCTTACGGCAATGCGCAGCACCCCGGCAAGGTCTACATTGCCCTTGCCCAGCATTTTATCAATGGCATCACCGCACAGGATGGGGATATACAGCTGGGCGGCTACGCTGACCGCCGCCACCAGCAGGCTGCACACCACAAAGGCGCTGTACGGACGGATTTTGTGCAGCACCCGGTTCAGGGTGGCTTTGCGCTGCTGCGGGGTCAGCTTGTTTTTTGCTTTTGCACTCATGCTTCTGCCTCCCCTTTCTTGAACTGGCTCTCGTAGATCTCCTCGTACACCGGGCAGCTGCTGCGCAGGGCACTGTGGGTGCCGATGCCCACCAGATGGCCGTCATCCAGCACCAAAATTTGGTCGGCGTGCTGCAAACTGGCGGCACGCTGGCTGACGATGAACACGGTCAGCGCTCCGGGCAGCGCCGCCAGTGCCTTGCGCAGAGCGGCGTCGGTGGCGTAGTCCAGTGCGCTGGCGCTGTCATCAAGGATCAAAATGTCCGGCTTGCCCACCAGCGCACGGGCGATGGTCAGTCGCTGCTTCTGTCCGCCGGAAAGGTTGCGTCCACCCTGCTCCACCGGCTCGTCCAGCCCAAGGGGCTTTGCACGCACAAAGTCTGCGGCCTGCGCCGTTTCCAGCGCTGCCCACAGGTCGGCATCGGTGGCGTCCTTGTTGCCCCACAGCAGATTGGAGCGGATGGTGCCGCCGAAGAGCTGTGCCTTCTGCATGACCACCGCCACCCGGCCGCGCAAAGCGTCCCGGGGGTAGCTTTGCACCGGGCGGCCAAAGATCTCCACGCTGCCCTCGGTGGCATCGTAGAAGCGCGGGATGAGGTTCACCAAGCTGGATTTGCCGCTGCCGGTGCCGCCGATGACGCCGATGGTCTGCCCCTTTTTGGCGGTAAAGCTGATATCGGTCAGGCTGGGTGCGCCTGCGCCGGCGTAGGTCAGGCCTACATGGTCAAAGCGCACGGCATCGCCGGTCTTGTCTGCGGCAACCTCGCCCAGCAGTTCGGCGGGGAAGGTCATGCCGGGTTTGGTATCCAGCACCGCCTGCACGCGGCCTGCGCAGGCCAGCGCCTTGCTGATCTGCACAATGAGGTTGGCAAGCTTTACCAGTTCCACAAGGATCTGGTTCATGTAGTTCACCAGCGCGATCACATCGCCGGACGCCATGCCGCCCACGTTGATCTCAATGCTGCCCACATACAGCAGTGCCACGATGGCAAGGTTGATGAGCACATAGGTCAGCGGGTTCATCAGCGCCGAAAGATGGCCGACGTGCAGCTGCATCCCGGTCAGCAGGGCGTTGGCGTCCTCAAAGCGTTCGATCTCGCTCTGCTCCTTATCAAAGGCGCGCACCACGCGCACGCCGGTCAGGTTCTCGCGGGTCAGACCCAGTACCCGGTCCAGCCGGGTCTGCACGGTCTTGTACAGCGGCCGGGTGATCACCATCACGCCGAACACCACCACGCTGAGCAGCGGGATGGTGACCACAAAGATCATCGCCGCCCGGGCGTTGACCGTAAAGGCCATGACCATAGCGCCCAGCACCACAAAGGGGCTGCGCAGGAACAGGCGCAAAAACAGGTTGAGCCCGCTCTGCACCTGATTGACGTCACTGGTCATGCGGGTGATAAGGGTGCTGGTGCCCAGTGTATCCATCTCTGAAAAGCTCAGGCTCTGGATATGGGCAAACAGGGCGTGCCGCAGCGCGGTGGAGTAGCCCACCGCCGCCTTGGCGGAAAAGTACTGCGCGGTCAGGCTGCAGGTAAGGCCGACAAAAGCCAGCAGCAGCAAAATGCCGCACCGTACCAGAATATAATGCAGGTCGTGTGCTGCAATGCCCACATTGACGATATCCGCCATGACCAGCGGCACAAACAGGTCAAAGGTGGCTTCCAGCATCTTAAAGAGCGGTGCAAGCACGCTTTCGCGCTTGTAGCCCTTCAGGTAGCCAAGCATCCGGTTCAAGAAAATTCCTCCTTCGGGGTCAAAATACACCTTATTATAACGCGATGTATGCTGAAAATCCAGTGCCGCAGCTGCGTTTTGCATTGTACAAGCTGCCAAATCCTGTTATACTAGAGCTGATATTGATAGGGAAGTATGGTGAACACAATGGCAAGACGAACAGACGGCGGGGTACGCTTCCGCCCGGTGGGCAGCCGCCGCAGCCGCACCGCACCGGTGTACAGCCCGCGCGGCACCGGCTGCCCGGCCATCGAGCAAGCAGTGCAGAGGCTGTACAAGGGACAGAACGAGGAAAGCTTCTGGTCCCTGATGAGTGCGTTGAACTATGCGCTGGAGCTGGAGACCCATGTGCTGGTGCCGCTGCAAACGGCGCTTTCGGCGCAGGGGGCGCCCGCCCCGTGGATGGAGCACCCCATCCCGGCGGAAAAGGCCGATGGCCTTGCCTTGTGGACGCTGCGCAACGATAAGGGGCGCTGCTGGCTGCCGCTGTTCACCTCGGTGGCGGCTGCCGGTGCAGACCGCAGTACCGGCAGCCGCCCCATGGCAGACCGCACACTGGAACAGGCCATGCAGCTGGCGCTGGACACCCCGGGCATCGATGGCGTGGTGCTGGACCCGTGGAGCAATTCGGCCTCGCTGGATGGTGCACTGCTCAACGGTCTGCTCCACGCGGGCCATACCCCGGAGGGGCCCGGCGCAGAGGAAGCTGAAGCCGGTAAGGAAGCCGCCCGCGCCGGGCACTGGGCGGCAGCGGCAGAGTGCTACCAGAAAGCTGCCGAGCAGGGCAGCGCCGCCGGGCTATCGCTGCTGGGCGAGTGCCTGTATCAGGGACGTGGGGCGTCCAAAAGCGCTGCGCAGGCGCGTAAGCTGTGGAAAGCCGCTGCCGAAAGCGGTGAGCCTGTCGCCCTTTTGAACCTTGGTGACGACTGCGCCAACCGGGGCGACAACGGCAAGGCGCTGCTGTGGTACCGCCGGGCGCGGCAGAGCGCGGCAGCGGTGCCGGATATCGAGTATACGCCCCGGGTCTGCCTGCGGCTGGCGCAGTACGAGACCCGCTACACCTCCCGCAAAAAGGCGCTGGCGCAGGCGGCAGAAGCAAAGCAGGCTTTTACCATTTTGCAGCGGGAGCATGAGCCGGACGCCGACCGCTGGTTATGGGAGGCGGAACAGCTGCTCTACGAGCTGACCCACGAGCCGCCCACGGCTCCGGCAGCATATAACATAGAATCTTTACAATTGGACTAAAAAATGGTCACAGCCGTCCGGTAAGATAGACTGGAGAAAAATCAGCCCGCAGACACGGCGGACAAGAAACAGAGGAAACAGTATGAGCAAAGTGATCGGCATTGATCTGGGTACGACCAATTCCTGTGTGGCAGTAGTAGAGGGCGGCAAGCCCGTAGTCATCACCAATGCAGAGGGCGAGCGCACCACCCCCAGCGTGGTGGCCTTTACCAAGGACGGCGAGCGTCTGGTGGGCGGTGCGGCCAAGCGACAGATCGCCACCAACTCCGGGCGCACGATCTCCAGCATCAAGCGGTACATGGGCTCGGACTACCGGGCGCACATTGACGGCAAGGATCTTGCCCCGCAGGAGATCAGCGCCATGATCCTTGCCAAGATCCGCCGGGACGCCGAGAGCTATCTGGGTGAGCCAGTCACCGAAGCCGTTATCACCGTGCCCGCCTATTTTGACGACAGCCAGCGCAAGGCCACGCAGGATGCAGGCCGCATTGCGGGGTTGAACGTGCTGCGCATCATCAACGAGCCCACCGCCGCCGCTGTGGCCTACGGCCTGGACAACGAAGCCGCGCAGAAGATCCTGGTCTACGACCTTGGCGGTGGCACCTTTGACGTGTCCATCATTGAGATCGAGGACGGCACCTTTACGGTGCTTGCCACCGGCGGCGACACCCATCTGGGCGGCGACGATTTTGACCAGCGCATCGTGGAGTACGCGGTGGCAGAGTTCAAAAAGTCTGACCGCATCGACCTGACCCGCGACCCCGCCGCCATGGGACGGCTGAAGGAGGAAGCGGAAAAGGCCAAGAAGGAGCTTTCCAGTGCGCCCTCTGCCCAGCTGAACCTGCCCTTTATCACGGTGGGCAAAGACGGGCCCCATCACTTGGATATCGCTTTGTCCCGTCCGCAGTTCGAGATGATGACCGGCGATCTGCTGTCCCGCACCGTGACCCCGGTGCAGAACGCCTTGCGGGATGCCGGCATCTCTGCCAGCCAGCTGGGCAAGGTGCTGCTGGTGGGCGGCAGCACCCGGATGCCCGCCGTGGAGCGGCAGGTGCGGGAGCTGCTGGGCAAGGAGCCCAGCCACAGCCTGAACCCGGACGAATGCGTTGCCATGGGCGCAGCGGTGCAGGGTGCGCTGCTGCAGGGCGGCGGCAAGCTGGCGGGTGCCACCGGCGCGGCAGCGCAGGGGCTGGTGCTGATGGATGTGACCCCGCTGACCTTGTCCATCGAGACGCTGGGCGGGGTGGCCACCCCGCTGATCACCCGCAACAGCATGATCCCCACCCGCAAGAGCCAGATCTTTACCACTGCCCGTCCCATGCAGACCAGCGTGGAGATCAACGTTCTGCAGGGCGAGCGCCACTTTGCGCGGGACAACAAGTCTTTGGGCAAGTTCAAGCTGAACGGCATCCGGGCAAGCTTTTCCGCAAAGCCCCAGATCGAGGTCACCTTTGATATCGATGTGAACGGCGTGGTGAAGGTATCTGCAAAAGACCTTGCCACCGGGCGGGAGCAGAACATCACCATCACCGGCAGCACCAACCTTTCTGAAAACGAGATCCAGCGCGCCATGGCAGACGCCGCCGCCTACGAGGCCGAGGACAGCCGCCGCAAGGAGCGTCTGGACCTGCACAATCAGGCCGAGGTGCTGGCTTATAAGGTGGACGAGGCGCTTTCCAAGTGCAAAAAGGAGCTGGACAAGGACGAAAAGGCCCGCGTGAAGGCCGACCTTGCCAACCTGCGCCGCTGCCTGCGCAAGGATAAACCCGAAAAGATGAACGAGACCGAGGAAGCCGCCCTGCGGCAGGCCAAGAGCCAGCTGGAAAACTCGGCCAACCATCTGATGCTGCTGTACTCTGCCGAGCAGACCCCCGGCGATGGGACGGACAGCACGCTGTAATATAATAAGGTTTGTGGGCTGCTGCACCCGCCCGGCGCAGCAGCCCTTTTTGTAAAACAGAAAGGAATGGCTATGAAAGAACTGCAATATCCGGTGCGCCCCGGGCGCTACCGCCACTTTAAAGGCAACGAGTATCAGGTGCTGGGCGTGGCACGCCACAGCGAGACCGAAGAGGAAATGGTGGTGTACCGCGCCCTGTACGGCGAGGGCGGGCTGTGGGTGCGCCCCGCCGCCATGTGGTTGGAAACCGTGACCCGGGATGGCGTTACCAAGCCCCGCTTTACTTATATCGGGGAGTGATGTGTCCGGCTTGAATCCCGTTATTGACCCTAGGATTATTTTGCGGTAAAATGTGGGTATGACGCCAAACAACAAAGGAGGTTTTCGTATGAAGGCCAAACGATGGATCTCGCTCCTGCTTGCAGTCAGTATGATGCTTGGCGTGCTGGCGATGCCCGCCTCGGCGGCAGCCCAGCAGCCGGAAAGCACCGCTGTTGTCAGCGAGGAGCTGCCCGATGCCGCAGAGCCGACTGCGGTGGGGGATGAAAATGATATCGTCAGCATCCGCATCCGGGCTACTGGTAACCTTGTCTACGGCTCCGATTATAAGCTGGAGGTGGAGACTAAGCCCGAAAACACCCAGTATATTGCTGTGGTGCTGGGCACCAGCGGCGAATCCTACGGCTATGTGACCCTGATGATTTCGGAGAAGCTGCGCACTTTGCTCAAGCTGATCCCCCTGCCCAAAAAGATGTCCCAGACCCCGGACCAGACCGAGGAGTTTAACGTGTACAGCTACCTCAAGCAGCTGATCGACGGTAACGACGTCAGCGTGCTGCTGCGGGTGGCGGACGAGGTGGTGTCGGTGATGGACACGGTCAGCTTCTTTATCCCGGCCAGCTACCTGACCACCGTGAAGAACGTTTCCAACGGCATGAAGCTGGCGCTGAGCCTGATCCGCAAGTATCTGCCCGAGGGCGCACTGAGCCGCATCTATCTGGACGAGCAGCCCAAGGACAGCGGCAAGTACTTTGCCGGTGCCATCGCACTGGAAAGCAGTGATATCAACGCCGCCGGGTTTGCTATGTTTAAGATCAAGCCCAAGACGGAAAACGTCAGCCTGAGCTGGACAGCGGATGCCCCGGCCAGCATGACCGTCTCCCAGCTGCAAAACGCCGATCTGACCGCCAAGGTCATTTCGGACGGACAGGTGGCTGAAAACGGCAAGGTGAGCTACACTTACAAGAAAAAGACCTTCCTGTGGTTCAGCAGCAAAATGAGCGGCGTGCCCACCGAGCCCGGCACCTACACCCAGACCGCCAAGGCAGAGGGCAACTACTCCTGCAGTACCATCAGCCGCACCATTACGGTGACCGCTGACCCCCAGCCCGCCGCCGAGCAGCCTGCCGAACAAGCGGCAGAGCAGCCCGCAGCATAAATCAGCGGAAAACTATTTTTGAATGGGACGATCCCGAAAAGTCTGCGGACTTTCCGGGATCGTTTTTTCACGGGAGAGGCTGCTTTTTATTTTCTATAAAATGGGCTGCTTTACTCTTGCAAATCGCCGGATAATACGCTATTATAAAAATAAAATAACCCCTTGCGGTAAACAAGAAGGAGCAGTTTATCTATGGAAGAGAAGAAAAGCGGCATCAAAAAGTTCTTTGAAGAGTTCAAGGCGTTTGCCATGCGCGGCAATGTGCTGGACATGGCAGTGGGCGTTGTCATCGGCGGTGCCTTTACCGCCATCGTCACCGCGCTGGTGGAGGACGTCATTAACCCGCTGATTGGTCTGCTCTTCAAGGCAGATTTTTCCGATGTGGTCATTGGTCTGGGCGGCTCCAGCATCAAGATCGGCGAGTTCGTTAACTCCGTCATCAACTTCCTCATCGTTGCCTTTGTGCTGTTCGTTGTGATCAAGTTTGTCAACTCCCTGCACAAAAAGCCTGCGGAGCCCGCCGCACCGGAGGAGCCTACCACCAAGGTGTGCCCCTACTGCCAGAGTGAGATCTCCATCAAGGCTGTACGCTGCCCCCACTGCACCTCGAAGCTGGAGGGCTTTCCCGAAATGAAGGCCTGAAGCATTCAGCATTGACAATTGGCGCAGATGCGCTATAATAGAAGTAGAAAAGGCGCTGGTCGGCAAACGGCTACCCGTTACCGGCGATCGCTTGTTCCTACAGATGAGAAAGCAAGTGACCGTTCGCTTGGGCAAGCTGAAGGCGGTTACTTGCTTTTCTTGTTGTCATTGTTTGATTTGTCATGAGAGATCTTCCACGCGATGTCAAATGTAGTGTTTACTACATCAACGATCAACGCTGCCACTGTCGCCAACAAAGTCAGCAACAGCATCACTTCCGACAAGGTCATGCAACTCCCCCCTTCCTCGTAATGCTACAAGTAAGGGGATGACTTCAAAATAAGCCTGCCCCTCGGCATTCCGTTCATTCCATGGGTCTCCGTGGAACAAACTCCTGTCGGTAAGAGCAGCCGCCTGCGTTTTCGACACAGCACCTTTTCACCGCCTTACGGCGGCAGACCCATTGTAACACATTTTTCTTCGCATTACAACAAAACCCTCCCGGCCGGGCGCAGTCTTTGCGCTTTCGGCCGGGAGGGTTTTGCACATTTTGCGGTTTGGCTGTGGAAAAGTGGAGCGGGAAGTGAGGTGGAAAAATTAGGAGTTCTTACTTACCGGCTTACTGGACCTTGGTCAGCTCAGCCAGCTTGTGGTAGATCTCGGTATTGTCGTACACACCGCCGAACTTCTCGGCGCCGACACCCATGGCGTACACGTTGACCATGGCACCGGTGTGGGCGTAGGTGGTGTGGTCCATACCGGACTTGTGGTTGATGGTGTGGCAGACAGCCATGCTGAAGGGGATGTAGGTGCCGTACAGCTCGTAATCCTGCTGGCTCATCTTGCTCTGGCTGGAGGAGCCCTCTTTCAGGGTGCGCTCGTAGGCCTTGCGCAGGTTCTCCACCTCGTAGTCGGTCAGCAGCAGCCTGCCTGCGCTGGCGGCAGCGGGGTCGGTGGGCAGGGTCAGGCCAAAGACGTTCTTCACATCCTGCATGGCAGTCTCGAAGGGGGCCTTGTTGGCAATGTAGCCCTGCACATAGGTGGAATCGAACTTTGCGTAGGACATCTTCTGGTGTGCCAGATTGGTCAGGAAGGTGTCGTAGTTGGTGGTCTTGTAGCCGATGGCCATGCCGCCGGTCTCGTGGTCGGCGGTGACGAGGATCAGCGTCTCGTTGGGGTGGGCGTTATAGAAGTCCACAGCAGCCTGCACCGCGTTGCTCATCTCCAGCACATCATGGATGGAGGCAGCGGCATCGTTGGCGTGGCAGGCCCAGTCGATCTTGCCGGACTCGGTCATCAGGAAGAAGCCCTTTTTGTTGTTCAGCAGCTCGATGCCCTTCTTGACGTAGTCGGTCAGCTGCCACTCGCCGTTGGCAGCGTCCATGGCGTAGTTCATGGCCTTGCCGTCGCCCAGATTCTCGGCAATGATCAGGGTCTTGCCTGCACCGGCGGTCAGGGCAGCTGCACCGGCCTGCGTGGTGACCACGTTGTAACCGGCGTTGGCAGCCACGGTATGGTTGTCGGGGCCGGTGCCGTCACCGTTCACCTTCTGGAACTCGCCGCCGGCAAAGTACTCAAAGCCGGAGTTCGCCAGCTCCACGCCAATCTGGTAGTAGTTCTTGCGGGTCTTTTGGTGGGCGTAGAAGGCAGCGGGGGTGGCGTGGTCGATGTTCACGGTGGAGATGACGCCCACCTTATAGCCCTTCTGGGTGTGCAGCTTTTCGGCGATGGTCTCATAGGGCACATCGCGGGTCCACGGGCACATATTGATGACACCGCTCTCGGTCTTGTGACCGGTGGCGATGGAGGTGGCGGTGGAAGCGGAGTCCGGGCAGAAGGAGGTGCTGTCGTAGGTGGTCACGCTGCCCACCTGCGGGAAGCTGGTAAAGCTCAGGTCAGCCTCGGCCACAGCGCCGTTGTTGTCCACGGTGCCCTTGTAGAAGCGTGCGGACTGGATCTGGGCAGTGCCCATGCCATCACCGATGAACAGGAAAACATATTTGGGCTTTTTGAACACGTCCAGCAGACCATTCTCTTCGTCTGCTGCGGCAGAAGTATCCGCCTCGGCGGCGTGAGCGGCTGCGGGTGCAGCCGACAGCATACCCACTGCCGATGCAACGGCACCGGCCTTCAGGAAGCTGCGGCGGGAAATTTTCGCATTCTTCATAACAGATATCCTCTCTTTTTCAGCCCGGCTTGGGGCGGTTCTACTATTTCTTGTGGGAACACCTGTATTGTAGCGCACCGCCCGCAGCGGCGAAACCAGCCCCGTGTAACACTTAGGTAAACCTTTGGCGCGCGGAAGGGCAGCGGTGTAAAATCCGGGCAAAGCAGGTAAAATCTGCCCGTAACGCCCGCCGAAGGGCCACTTTTTGCACCGAACCGCCCCGCAAGGGTTGCAAGCAGGGGGCTTTTCATTGTACAATAGAGAGAGCAAGCTGAGATACACTTTTATAACGAGAGGATCTTTTAAATATGTCTGATATCAAAGTGCTGGCGCTGGATCTGGATGGCACCCTGACCAACGACCAGAAGCTCGTCACCCCGCGCACCCGCGCCGCGCTGGACGCCGCCATTGCCAAAGGCGTGACTATCGTGCTGGCGTCCGGCCGGCCTACTGCCGGCATCCAGCCGCTGGCTGAGGAGCTGGGTCTGGACAAAAAGGGCGGCTGCATCCTGTCCTACAACGGCGGCAAGATCGTGGACTGCCGCACCGGCGAAACGCTGGTGGAAAAGACGCTGGACCCCGCCCTTGTGCCCAAGCTGTGTGCCTTTGCCGCCGCGCAGGATATTGCCATCCTGACCTATAACCGCGAGGGCATCGTCTGCGAGCGGGACAAGGACGAGTGGGCCAACAAGGAGTGCTTTACCACAAAGCTGCCCATGATCCATGTGGACGATCTGGCGTCCTATGTGAACTACCCCGTGTGCAAGATGCTTATCACGCTGGACCCCGCCCGCCGGGACGCAGTGTGCGCCGCCGGACAGCAGCAGTTTGCAGGCCGTGCCGATCTGTACCCCTCCAGCCCCTTCTTTATCGAGGCCGTGCCGCTGGGCGTGGCGAAGGACGGCAGTCTGGCGGAGCTTCTGCGCCGCATGGGGCTGACCCGCGAGAACCTGATGGCCTGCGGCGACGGCCTGAACGACCGCTCTATGATCGCCTATGCTGGGGTGGGCGTCGCCATGCAGAACGCCGAGCAGCCGGTAAAGGACTGCGCCGACTATGTGACCACCGCCGACAACAACCACGACGGCGTGGCCGAGGCTGTGGAGAAGTTTATTTTACGAGAGGACTAACAAAGCAATGCCGCGTAACTTGGTTTTATTTGATCTGGAATGGAACATCGGCTATCAGCCGTATACCTTTAATTACCATGGGGTGCAGCAGACCCTGCGGGGCGAGATCGTGGAGATCGGCGCCGTAAAGATCGACGAGGACGCCAACGTGCTGGACACCTTTTCCATCCATCTGCGCCCCCGTATCTTCCGTAAGTTGCAGCACCATATCGCCAAGGTGACCGGCCTGACGCAGGCGGATCTGGACAAGGGCGAACCCATCGTGCAGGGACTGCGCCGCTTTATGCAGTGGTGCGGTCCGGATGCTGAGTTTGCCGAGTGGGGTCTGGACGATGTGCCGGTGCTCAAGCAGAACCTGTTCCTGTGCAATCTGGACGAGTCCAAGCCCACCGTGTGGTACGATTTGCAGCAGGTCTTTCTGCGGGAGCATCCCCGCAAGGAGGGTGAGGGCATGACGCTGGAAAGCGTGGTCACCCGCATGGGCATCCCCATGGAGCGCCCCTTCCACGATGCACTTTCCGATACGCTGTACACCGCCGACGTCTGCCGTCTGCTGGATCTGCGCGCCGGGCTTGCCGCCTACCCCACCGAGGACGAGGCCCTGCGCCAGAGCCTGTGCCAGACCCCCGGTGACTACCGGGACTTTACGGTGTTCCACGGCTATGTGGAGCAGTACGCATGGCGGGCTGACCCCAAGATCAGCCAGATGCCCTGCCCGGAGTGCGGCACTACCTTGCAGCCGGACGAGCTCTGGCTGAAAAAAGGCAGCAACAGCTGGTATACCCTTTGCCAGTGCCCCAGCTGCACCGGCAGCGGCAACGCTGCCGGGCAGGGCGTGTTCCAGCGGTACAAGCTGTCCCGCCGGGACGGTCTGCACTGGAGCTTTGCCCGCTGCGCCCAGATGCCGGACGCCGAAAGCCTTGCCCGCTGGGAAAAGCTGCGCACCGCCCAGCTGGAACGGATGCGCGCCAAGGCCGAAAAGCAGGCTGCGGAAAAATAAAAGCAGGAAAATCCCCTTCCGTTTCGTAGTATAGATAGCAGAGCACAGAACGTGTCGAAAAATGCACACTCTGTTCACGGCTCTGTCATAGAGAATGGATATACTAAGCATGATGCAGCCTGCCCGGGAACGCCCCGGCACCGGCTGCACAGAAAGGGATCGGACAAAGGATGCAAACCGCATTGATGGGCTGGATACACCAGCTTGGAACACTGGAATACTGGGAAGCGCTGCTGGCGGGCTTTGAGGGGCTTGGTCCCCTTGTGCCTATTCTGCTGGCGATGGTGGAGTCCTTTTTTCCGCCGCTGCCGCTCATCGCTATTGTGGCGCTGAACGTGGCCGCGCACGGCGGTCTGTGGGGCTTTTTGTACAGCTGGGCAGGCGTGGCGCTGGGCGGCACCATCATGTTTTTGCTCTGGCGGCGGCTCGTTAAGCGCTTTTTCTGGAAAGTAGCCAGCCGCTCCCCCAAGCTGGAAAAGGCGCAGCAGTGGGTGAACCGCTTCGACACCTCGTCTCTGTTCATGCTGTCGCTGCTGCCTTTTACTCCCACCTCCTTCATGCACTTTGCCTTCGGGATGTCGGACTTTGACGAAAAGCGCTATCTGCGCACCGTCCTCTTAGGCAAGGGCTTGATGGTAGCCATGATGGCTGTCTTTGGGCAGTCGCTGGTCAGCTCCCTGAAAAACCCGGTCTACCTTGTGCTTGCAGTCCTGCTGTGGGGCGGGATGTATTGGGTAAGCAAGAAATTCTGCCAGAAGCATCATCTGGAGTGAAATATTTCCCTATAAAACAAAAAACTATCTGCAAAGCCCGAGGGTGGATGCAGATAGTTTTTTTGTTTGTTTCAGCTTATACGCTGCCGTGACGGCGCTGCTCGGCGGCAAGCTCCTGCTGCAAAGCCGCCTTGCGGTGATCCAGCAGCAAGTCCTTGTTATACTTGAAATACCGCTCGCAGCCGTTCTCGGTGAGGAACTGGTGGGAGGCGGGGTTCACCGTGAGTTCGGTGACGAACACCACCATCTCCTGACTTTCCGCAAAGGCCTGCTCCATAAAGTCAAAGGCGGCTTCCAGCGCAGCGGCAGCGGTCTTTTGGGCGGTCTCGCGCTGGTCTGCCAGCGCACGGAACTGGCTGCGCAGCAGGTCAAAGGCTTCCTGCGTACCGGCGGCGTTGGCGCGGCGCAGCTCGCCTTCCCACTGGTGCAGCGCAGCCTGCACCTGCAGGCGGTTGGTCAGCTCTGCCTTGCCCAGCAGCCCGGCATCGCGCTTTTGCTGGGTCTCCGTCTCGTAGTCCTTGATCTGCTGGCTGAACAGCTCTGCGGAGCCGTCCGGGATATCCTCCGGTAGGGTAGCCAGCGCCTTTTTGGTCTCCCGCAAAAAGGCGTAGCAGGCATCGGCCACGGCATCTGCCTGCAAAGAGGCGGTAAAGCGGGTGTCTAGCCCTGCCAGCAGCAGGCTGACAAGGCTGAGCCGCTCGTCAAAGGGGGCCTGCAGCAGCCGTGCGAACACGGCGGGCTTTGCCTGCCCGGCAAGGATCTCCTCCACGCCGTAGTCGTCCCGGTACTTATAGTACAGATCCAGATAGGCCGAGAAGTCCTCGGCAATCTTCGGGTGCTGGATGTACTCCCGGATCAGCTCCTCGTCTGCCTGCAAGCCCAGTGCCTCGTAGGTGTCCAGCAGATTGGAAAGATCCTCCCAGCCGCGGGCGGTGACGAACTGGGTGCCGTCTACGTCCGCGTTGATCTGGTAGAAGCTCTGGGGATGCAGTTCCAGATAGCTCAGGATGGCGCTGTGGATATGGGCGGCGCGGGCGTAGTCCTTCCACACCGGCAAATCGGGTTCGATGTCCATGCGGCGCACGCGGTCAAGGGTGACGATATCAAAGTCCCGGACGGACTTGTTGTACTCCGGCGGGTTGCCAGCCGCCACGATGACCCAGCCCGCAGGCACAGCCTGATTGCCAAAGGTCTTGCACTGCAAGAATTGCAGCATGGTGGGTGCCAGCGTCTCGGACACGCAGTTGATCTCGTCGATGAACAGAATACCCTCAGAAAGGCCGGTGGCCTCCATTTTGGCGTAGATGCTGGCGATGATCTCGCTCATGGTGTATTCGGTCACGGACACGTCTTTATCGCCGTAGTGGCGCTGCCGGATAAAGGGCAGACCCACGGCGCTCTGGCGGGTGTGGTGGGTGATGGTGTAGGCCACCAGCGCCACCCCGCACTCCCGGGCCACCTGCTCCATTACCTGCGTTTTGCCAATGCCCGGAGGGCCCATCAGCAGGATGGGGCGCTGCCGGATGGCGGGAATGGCGTATTCGCCCAGCGCATCCTTGGCAAGGTAGGCTTTTACGGTATGCTCGATCTCTTCCTTGGCACGTTTGATGTTCATAATGTTTCCCCCTCTTGTCAGGAGTTGTTCAGCTCGCGGTACAAGTCGTCCTCCTCGGCCAGAGCGTCCGCAAGGGCGCTGGCGGGGCGGGCTGCCGCACCGGTAAATTCTTCTTCGTCCAGTACCACCTTCATTGCCCACGGCGGCACGTTGGCATCGTCGAACCGCTCCCCTAAAAAGAGGAAGGCGGTATCGTAGCCGGGGCGCCGCGCCGGGTAGGTGCCCATGCCGTCGGTGAAGTACAGCAGGCCGCGCAGGTTCGAAAACTTCTTTTCGGCGCAAAGCTGGTCCACATATGCAAACGCCGGGCGGAAGTCCGTTCCGCCGCCGCCCCGCAGCTCAAAGTGGTTCATGGCGTGGATGAGTTCGTCCTCGTTGCGGATGAGGATATCCTGCCGCACGGCGTTGTCGGCCTGAATCAGGTGCAGGTTCATGCGGTGGAAAAAGTTCTCCCGCCCTTTCAGCAGGGTGTAGGTCTCGGCCAGAAAGGCGCGCACCAGCTCGCCGGAGGTGGAGTAGCTGGTGTCGATGACCAGCGCCAGCTCTTCGATCTTTTTGCTCTCCCGGCTTTCCAGCGGCTCGATCAGGGGCAGGTTGCCGTACACCGAAAGGCCGTAGGTGTAGAAGTTCAGGTCAAACTCGTCCAGGTCCAGCTTCACTTCCTCGCGCAGGACGCAGAACCGGCGCAGAAAGTCCTTGTAGCTGCGGCGGCTGCGGTTGGCGGCTTTCACCTGCTGCTTCAAGGCATCGGTGCCCTCGCCTGCCTCCTTGTCCCGCAGGTCCAGCTCAGTCTGCATCCGCTCCCCGATCTTCTGCCACGTTTTCTGCGGCAAAGGGGTGGGCATCTGCTGGGGCTGCTCCGGGGCATCCTTCGGCCACAGGCGGTGGTCGTCGGTGACGAACTCCCGCTCCAGCTGCCGCAGCACGCCGGGCGTCTGCCGGGTGAGCCAGCGATACACCGGGGCTGCCGCCACCACCTTTTCCTCGGCGGTGATCTGCCGGTAAGCGTTCTGCCGCACATAGGTCAGCGGGCGCATCACGCTTTTGCGCTGTAAGCTGTCGATGACATTTTCCACCGCGATATCACACGCAAGGCTCCACAGCTGCGGCTCCCGGCGACCCTTCAGCCACAAATGCCGGAATACGCAGTGGAAGATGGTGTGCAGATACAGCCGATTGAGATATTTTGGGTTCTCCTGATAGAGCTGCAACAGGCGCTGCGGCTGGTAATACAGGGTCTGTCCGTCCGTAGCCAGCACCCGGCAGCGCTCGTCCGGGGCGGGGGTCAGGGCGCTGAGTGCCATATCCAGAAACCGGAAATCCAGATACAGCCCGCTGCGCACCACCGCCAGCACCTCGCCGCCCATGCGCGCCTGCCACTCCTCGTGGGTCTCCGGCCGCTGGGACTGGAAGGGCTTGCGGGGGTCGAAAAATTTTTCCTTTGGCAACGTGTGGTCACCTCTCAAAAATCAAAATCGTACCGCTGTTTTTTGGGCTGGGGGGCATATTTTTTGTGTTCTGCGTCTGCCAGCAGGGCGGCAGCGGCGGCGTTCTCTGCCTTGGCGGCAAGGGCGGCGGCGGACGCAAAAGCGGCTTTGTCCAGCACGTCCAGCGCCAGCAGGGCGCGGATGCTGTCGGTGTCCTGCGCCTTTAAAAGGCGGGCGAACACCCGGTCGGTGTTGGCTGCCAGAAACGCCCGGTAGTGCCCGGTGGCAGCTTCGGTCAGCTGCCACGGGTACCGCAGGCGGGCAAAGCAGAGCAGCGCCATAATGGTGGCGTCATCGGCATCGTGCCCCTGCGGGAAGATGGCATCATATTCTGCCGGGAGGAATTTATTGTCGAGGAAACACTGCCGGTAATGGTATCCCTGCCCGGAAAAGGTGTGCAGCAGGATGTGGGCGGGGGTCTCCTCGATGTCCTCCCAGTAGGCGGGGTACCACAGCGCCGCCAGCGGCGCGGGGGCATCGGCGGGCCAAAACTGCGCCTGCACCGCCTCGGTGATGTTGTTCACCAGTGCAAACAGCCCGGTTGGCTGCTCCGGTGCGGCCTGCACCCGCAGAGTTTCCAGCGCAAAGCAGTTCAAAAATACATCGCTGCCCACGGTCAGGCTGCTGCTGCCCACGGTGAGCAGGCGCAGGCTGCGGCAGTTGTAAAAGGCACAGCTGCCAATGACCTGTACGCTGTCCGGCAGGGTGACTTCCTCCAAAAAGCTGCCGCACACCGGATGCAGTTCTGCTTCCTCCGCTGCCGTGGCGTCAAGGTCAAAATCGTACCGGCGGGCGGGTTTTTGCCCCACCGTCTGCCCAAACGCCCGGGTCAGCCGCACCGTGCCGTCCGCGCTTACTGCATAGCGGCAAAGGGCATCCGGTGCAGGCAGGCTGCGGGGCTTTTCGGAAAAGCAGTAGTCGCCCAGCTCGGTCAGGGCAAGGCTGCCGCCCGCGGGGGCGGGCAGAGTGCCCGGCAGCACCACGCAGGGCGCTGTGCCGTACACCCGCACCAGCCGTGCCGTCTGTGCCGAAAGGGGCAAGATATCCAATATCAGTTCGTTTGCCTGTTCCACCATACTGCGACCTCGTTTTTTTGCATTTCATTCAGCTTTCAGTATACCGCGAACAGGGGGTGATTGTCCAGTGCACAGACGGATTTGAAATGCCCTCCGCGTGTGCTCCGGGCTTATTCAGTGGAAATTCTATTTAAGAGTTCGGGGTACAGAAACGCCTGCGGGCGTTTCTGTACCCCATTTTCACGAGAAGAGTCGTAGAGGAAAACGGCCTTTGCCGCACGTCATCCATTACACAAAAAAGCCGCCGCACGGTCAGGTGCAGCGGCTTTTGGTTCAGTTGATAAAAACCGGAACGGAAGCGGGATCAGTCCTCGCTCTCCTCTTCTTCCTCGTCCTCGTCGTCTTCCTCCGTATCGCGCGGCTTATAGAAGATGCCGCTCAGGAAGATGCTGACAAAGTACAGCAACACCATGGGGCCAGCCACCATGCACTGGGACACGATGTCCGGCGGGGTGACCACGGCGGCGATGAAGAAGATGACCACGATGGCTACGCCGCGCACCTGCTTGAGGATCTGCGGGTTGATGATGCCCATCTTGGAGAGGATGATGGTGATCAGCGGCATCTCGAACACACAGCCAAAGATGATGAACATGGTCAGGCAGAGGTTGACGTAGCTTTCGATACTGGTGGTGGTCTGGATGTACTCTGCACCCTCAATGCCGGTGCTGAGGAACCGCAGCATGAACGGCATCATGAGCTTATAGGCGAACAGCACACCCACGCAGAACAGGATCAGACCCAGCAGCATGACCAGCTTGAAAAAGGCGCTCTCGCTCTTTTTCAGGCCCGGCTTTGCAAAGGCGTAGATGTTGTAAAAGGCCACAGGCACCGTTACCACCACACCGGCCAGAATGGACACCCGGAAATACTGCATCAGCTTTTCCTGCGGGGCAATGGACACGAACTGGTAAAAGTCGCGGCCCATGGAGGTAAGCAGATCAATCAGACGGTCAGCATACGCCAGCGAGACCACTACGCCCACCACAAACACCACCGCGCAGATGATGAGCCGGTTCCGCAGTTCTTTCAGATGGCCGGTCAGCGTCATGCTGCCGTCCTCTGCCATGACTTCGGCTTTCTTTTTGCGCTTTTTGTTTGTAGCCACAATTACTCCTCGTCTTCGTCCTTCTTAACGGCTTTCTTCTCGGTCTTTTCCTCGGTCTTTTCCTCAGTCTCCTCGTCCTCCATGCCCTTCTTGAAGCCATTGATGGTCTTACCGAACATCTTGCCCAGCTTCGGCAGGTTCTTGGGTCCAAAGATCAGCAGAACGACGACCAGAATGATCAGCAGCTCATTAGTACCAATACGCATAATAAAGATCTCCTTTTTCTTGCCGCGCCGCGTGGCGGGCGTATTACAGAATGTATCTGGCAACCGCGGGCGCGGGTGCATCCATAAATAAGTAGGGGCGCTTACACCTTTGCTTCCTCAGCGGGTGCAGCTTCGACAGCCGCTTCAGCTGCGGCAGGGGCTTCCTGCACAGGGGCAGCAACCGGCTCAGCGGCAGGCTGTGCGGCCACGGCAGCGGGCTGCTCCGGCTTTTCGGCAGGAGCCTCAGCGACTTCAGCAGTTTCAGCCGGGGCTTCGGCGGGCTGCTCGGGCAGCTCCTCCACGGTGTCCTCGGTCAGGTCGGTGACCTCCTCAGTCTCGGCCTGCTTCTTGGCGGCTTCCTCCTTGCTGGTCTTGCCAATGCCGGTAAAGCTCTTAGTCACGTCCCGCATGCTGCTGTCGATATCCTTCTTGATATCGGTCAGAGGGGCAACAGCCTCTTTCAGGGGTGCCTGGATCTCGTTCAGGGGCTCCACCACGTTTTTCTGGATCTCCTCAGAAGCAGCGCCGGTGTATTTCTTCAGCTCGCGGAGCATCTTGCCGATCTTCTTTGCGTAGACAGGCAGCTGGTCCGGGCCGATGAACACAAACGCCACAATGACGATGACGATAAGTTCCCAAAAACCAATTTTCATAAGTAACGTTTCCTTTCCTGTACCAAGGGCATTTCCAAGACTCGCCGCACACCACAGCGGTTTGTGCCTTTTTGCCCTTTTTGGCGGGGATTCGGCGCACTGCGCGCCTTTGTTGCCCTATGTATACCGAAAAGTGGTGTACTGAATGTTAATATATTATTAACATTTCGTGAACGAGCACGCAAATGGCCTGTTTTAATCAACAAATCATATTTTATTGCAGAGTTATTACACTTTGGATAGGATACAACAGGGGGATACCCACAATCACAGCCTGCGCCGGAAAAGGCAAAAGCCCCGCAGGGCGCTGTGCACTGCGGGGCTTTTGACCATAGGGAAAGAGGTGTAATAAAGAAAGGACGGATCAGAAATCCACCTCAGTGTCGTAGTAGCAGCACTTGAGCAGCTTTTCCATCTCTTCCTGACTGGGCTGGCGGGGGTTGGAGCCGGTGCAGGCGTCAGCGATGGCGTTCTTGGCAATCTCGGGCAGACGCTCGAGGAACACTTCCTCCGGCACAAAGCCCTGCTCGGTGGGGTAGGAGTCTGGGCCGTAGTGCTGGATGCAGTGGGGGATGTTCAGCGCGTCGTTCATGCCGCGCAGGTACTCGATGAGCAGCTTGACTTTTTCGTCATCGTTTGCACCGCCCAGCTTCATCTCGTCGGCGATGACGCCGTAACGCTTCTTTGCCTCGGGGTCTTTTGCGTTGAAAGCGATGACCTTGGGCAGGTACATGGCGTTAGCAGCGCCGTGGATAATGTGTGCACCGTAGTCTGCAAAGGCAGCGCCGGTCTTGTGTGCCATGGAGTGCACGATGCCCAGCAGTGCGTTGGAGAACGCCATACCGGCAAGGCACTGGGCGTTGTGCATGGAGTCGCGCTTGGACATATCGCCGTTGTAGCTGTCCACCAGATCGCCCTGGATCATGCGGATGGCAAAGATGGCCAGCGGATCGGTATAGTCGCAGTGAGCGGTAGAAACATAAGCCTCCACAGCATGGGTCATGGCATCCATACCGGTGTGGGCAACCAGCTTTTTGGGCATGGTCTCAGCCAGATCGGGGTCAACGATCGCCACGTCCGGGGTGATCTCGAAGTCCGCGATGGGGTACTTGATGCCCTTCTGGTAGTCGGTGATGATGGAGAAAGCGGTCACCTCGGTGGCAGTGCCGGAGGTGGAGGAAATAGCACAGAAGTGTGCCTTGCGGCGCAGCGGCGGAATGCCGAACACCTTGCACATCTCCTCAAAGGTGATCTCGGGGTACTCGTACTTGATCCACATGGCCTTGGCTGCGTCGATGGGAGAGCCGCCGCCCATGGCGATGATCCAGTCGGGCTCAAACTTCAGCATGGCTTCGGCACCGCGCATAACGGTCTCCACGGAGGGATCGGGTTCGATGCCCTCAAACAGCTCCACTTCCATGCCGGCTTCCTTCAGGTAGTCCACAGCACGATCCAAGAAGCCGAAGCGCTTCATGGAGCCGCCGCCAACGCAGATCATTGCCTTTTTGCCGGTGAAGGACTTCAGCGCTTCCAAAGCGCCCTTGCCATGGTACAGATCACGGGGCAA
>CAKTCK010000001.1 GCA_934539245.1 uncultured Faecalibacterium sp. | reverse complement strand
TCCTCCTTAAAAACAGTGAAACCACGAGACTTTTCGCACAAGTCTCTTTTCTACGCTTTGCATTATACGTTAATTTTGCATCAATACATATCCAAAAAATGATTGAAAACTATCGCAAATTGATGTATTATGCAATTATAACAGATGTACTTTTCTGTTGTGTACAACAATCTGTTGCATCTGACAGTTTCATGGAGGACTTTTTGGTGAATTATACAGCTAAGCGCTATTTTTTTGAGCAGAGCGCCGTCCGGGACTTTTATTCCGGCGCATATTACGATCTGTTTCTCGTTATGCGGGGCAGCGGCGTGTTCCGCTGCCCCGAGGTGGTGCTGCCCGCCCAGCAGCAGAACCTCATCATCTTCAAGCCCGGTCAGGGCGGCAGGCTGGAATACGCCGGTGCCTACGGCCCGCTGGAGGTCATCCGGGTGCAGCTGTCCCCCCAGACGCTGGCACAGCTTTCGGACGCGGACACCGACCTTGAAAAAAGCTTCAACGTAGTGCCCTTCCGGCAGGTGGCCGTCCGGCCGGACAGCCAGATCTATATGCTGCTGAAAAACCTTGCCCGGAAGTTGCTGATGCTCCCGCAGGAGAAAACCCAGTTCGGCGCAGCGGTGTTCGAGCACGGTATTTTGCAGATGTTCGTGGTGCTGGCGCTGCGTGCCTGCATCCATGCGGAGTTCCACACCGCGTCAGTCAGCCGCCACCACCTGATGCTGGACGAGGTGTTTTTGTTTATTCAGGCGCACCTTACCGAGGAGCTGACGCTGGAGCGGCTGGAAAAGGAGTTTTTTGTCTCCCGGGAGCATATTGCCCGGGAATTCAAGCGCCAGACCGGGCAGACGGTGCACCGCTATATCGTGAAAGCGCGGCTGGACCGCTGCTGCACCCTCATCGAGCAGGGACTGCCCATTACCGAGGTGTACAAGACCAGCGGCTTTGGCGGCTACAATCACTTTTTCCGCGCTTTCAAAAAAGAGTACGGCATGACCCCCAAGGAGTATTTCAGCACCACCCGGCAGGACGCCCGTGGATGATCTTGGTAAAAACAGAACCCCGGAACGTCCGCAGACGCTCCGGGGTTCTGTGATTATAAAGACTGTAAATCAGATGCTGAACTGTACGGCGCAGAAAGCGGCATAGATGCACAGCAGTGCAATGCCCTGCAGGCGGCTCAGTTTGCCCTTGATCAGTGCGGGCAGGGTGAGCAGCAGCATCACGGCAAACATCACCGGGATATCCATCACCAGCGAAGCGTTCATGCCTGCGATGGTGGAGTTCTGCGGGATGCTGAAAGGTGCCAGTGTGACAGACACGCCGCTGACCAGCACCAGATTGAACACGTTTGCACCGATGACGTTGCCCAGCGACAGCGCACCGTGACCCTTGGCCAGCGAGGTGATGGCGGTGACCAGCTCCGGCAGCGAGGTGCCCAGTGCCACAAAGGTCAGCGCAATGACCGACTCCGGCACGCCCAGTGCCTGTGCGATGAGGGTGCCGTTGTCCACCAGCAGGTCAGCGCCCACAGCAATGAGCACTGCGCCGATGGCCAGCAGCCCCAACTCCTTGGCAAAGGAGCCTTCCTCAGCCTGCTCTTCCTCTTCCGGGGCGGGGGTATTTTTCATAGCCAGCACGTTGCACACGATGTAAGCCACGAACATGGCCAGCAGGATCAGGCCCACCGGGCGAGTGAAGGAGCCGGTGGTGTAGGCCACACCGGCATAGAAAGCGGCAGCCACAAAGAAGAAGGCCACCGGGGTGCGCAGGCTCTTGGGGTCAACCTTGCCCGGGCGCACCGCAATGGTGATGGCGGCGATCAGTGCAGCGTTGCAGATGACCGAGCCGATGGCGTTGCCGTAGGCAATCTCACCGTGACCGGTGAGGGCAGAGGTGGTGGACACCATGACCTCCGGCAGGGTGGTACCGATGGACACCACCGTGGCACCGATGAGCAGCTCCGGCACATGGAAGCGGCGGGCGATGCCGGTGGCACCGTCCACAAACCAGTCGCCGCCCTTGATCAGGCACAGCAGACCCACGATAAACAACAGAACAGGGATCAGCATAATATCTCTCCTTTTTTTGAATGATGATAGCAGAAGCACAAAAAAAGACCCTTATCACATCCTGCCCAGAATGGGGAAATGTGATAAAAGTCTCAAGCATCCGGTACTGCATCGGGCATCTCTGCCGGGACTGTCGCTGCAGCACAGCGCACCAATTTTTTTACAAAGGCACGCCCCTTACTCCCTTTTATCCAGAGGGTATTATACCTGCTTTGGGACAAAAACGCAAGGGGAAAAACGGAATTTATTCTGTCTTGGTCACTTTTTTGGCGTTGGGATAGATGCGCTCCATGCGGGCATTGTCGAAATGCTCGTCCAAAAATACCTCCAGCTGGCTGCTGGGCGCTTCGCCGCTGGTGCGGGCATCGTACCGCGCCAGTGCCAGTGCACTGGTGAGCATATTCACCGCCATGAACACCGCCAGCGCTGCCGTCATCCACGGACGGATATGGCTGCGCACCTTTTTCATCAGTTTCAGCACCAGTGGGTAGCCGTAGCGCATCCACAGCACCGCCGCAATGCCCCAGAAAAAGCAGTACAGCAGATTGATGCGCCCGCCCAGATTGAATTTGAACTTGCTGTAATCCCAGAACACCGTGCCGAACAACAGCTCGGTGACAGCGCTGCACACGTACTCGTACACGCCGCCCAGCACCGTACCAAAGGCAAAGAGATAGCGGTCGCTTTTTTCCTGATTCTGCCGCAGCAGCACGGTAGCCATGGCCAGCGCCAGACCCCACACCACGCTGAAGGGCCCCCACACCAAGCTAGAACGGCTCATCCACACTCCGGCGGTCAGGCGGCAGAACACGGTCTCCACCATGTCGCCCAGAAACGCCCCGATGACGAACAGCCACAACAGGTCTGCCGCGCTGAGGAAGTCGGCCTGCCCTTTCTGTACTGCCGTGGGCTGCCGCCGGGCAGCCTCCGGGTAGGCGCGCTGGATGCGCTTTTCCACATACACGGCAATGCGGCGGCGCAGGGTATCGGAGCGCTCTTCCAGCTTCTGGTTCAGCTGTTCCAGCACCGGATGCTGCGCCGCATACCGCCCCACCAGCACCGCCGAGCCCAGCTGGTCCAGCGCCGCGATGCCCAGCGCCACCCACACCAGCGGATGCAGCAGCCACCCCGGCACAAGGGCACACAGCCGCAGCAACAGCCCGTTGCCCCAAAGCACAGTCACCATACCCAGCGCGCCCCACAGCACCGAGTACTGCAGGCAGACATAGCCGTTCAGGTTGAATTTTTTATCGGAGTAGTCCCACCATTTGCGGTTGTGCAGCCGCTCCAACAGCTTTGCCGTGAGCCACTCCACCACGGTAGCCGTGAGCATACAGGCCACAAACAGCGCCACGGGCTTTGTACGCATATCTGCAAAGCCCACCGCCATCAGGATGGCCGTAGTGCCGTACACAAAGCAAAACGGCCCCGATGCCATGCCGCGGTTTGCAAACCGCTTGCCCCGGAAGGTAGCCACCACGGTCTCCCCTACCCATCCAAGGAAGGAATAGACCAGATACAGCACGCCCAGCGTGTAGAAGTTCAGTGTCATCGCGCTTTCCTCGCCTTCAAATTTTATGTTCTGATTGTACTAGGTTCAGGCGGTTTGTACAAGGGGCGGAAGGAAATTTTTCAAAATATGGCGCACCAGAACCAACTGTGCTATACTTGTTTTATACTATGTAAACATTGCAGGAGGTCGAGCATGGATTTTTCTTCGATGAGCGGTTGGGACTTTGAGCGTTATTGCGCGGAGTGTCTTTTGAAAAAAGGCTTTACCAAGGCCGATGTGACCTCCGGTTCCGGCGACCATGGTGTGGATATCATTGCGGAACAAAGCGGCATCCGGTTTGGCATTCAGTGCAAGCTTTATCAAGGGTCTGTCCCAAACAAAGCCGTTCAGGAAGCATTCACCGGCGCATCTTATTATGATTGCGATATTGCGGTCATTCTGAGCAATTCCGAATTAACACCGCAGGCAAAAGAAGAAGCACGGAAACTGCGGGTGAAGTTCTGGAATATTGCGGATTATATGCCGGAAGAAGATTTGACAACTGATACCCACACGCTTTCCCCTGCAAAACCTAAAATTGCAACCTATGATGACTACCGCCGTCAACGGAAAGAGCAAGAAGCACAAATTGCTTTACAAATCCGCGAAAGAGTCGAGAAAAGCACCCCAGAATCAACCACCTTTGAAACACAAGCCGATGCTTATTTCAGAATGGCATCTGCCTATCTGGTTCAAGAGTCACGATTCGAATGTGCGGGCATCATTCAATCCATTGAGTTCTTTTGCAATGAAATGCAAAGCTGGAATCGCATAGAAAATCAGCTTCTGCAAAAAATGGCTTATATAAGTCGTTTATCCGATTCCATTCATAAGAGAATCGATTCAATTGAAGAGCTCACAAAATTTCATTGTCCAACTATCGATAAACAATTGCGCTGGGCTGCAAAAAACGAAATGACCCTCACTCAGGATGAGTTCAATCAATCCTATTGGTTTATCTGTTATGAATATGAACAGTTTCGACAGATTATCAGTGCCCTGCCTCCTGTGTTTGATCGATTCACTCTGAATGATTTAACAAAGTTGGAAGAACTAAAAATCTTCAATTTGCAGCAGGAATATATTATTGACAAGTACTCTATCAACAAATCCAAAGATTATCTTGATGATTTGCTTGATATTCTAGGTTATCTATCCTTTACTGAGAGCACTATACAAGAGGATTGGAGTTTTTGGAGAAAAGACAAGCATCTGACAAACGAACTTCAACAGCACCGGCAACTATTCCAAGATACTCGTGCTGCTTTTGGGTGTAAAAGAGATATCGCCCGCCAGAAAGCATATGAATTTGCTTTAAGAAAAACTTTTGGGGAAGCTCTTAAAGAAACTTTGAAAGTTGAACAGCAAAAACAAGAGCAACTCCTTCAAGCGCAACGGGAAGCACAACGCCGTCAGGAACAAGAACGGTTGCTGAAAGAAAAACAGGAAGCCGAGCGCCTTGCACGTGAAAAAGCCGAACGCCTTGCGCGTGAAAAGGCTGAACAGGAATGCAAAGCTCTTACTACAGCCTTGCTTACCCGTTACCATGCGGAATGTGTCAAAATTGAAGCAGAAAAGCAAGAGGAGATGAAACGCCTTGTGCAGGCGTTTGAAACGGAGCAGACGCAGGCACAAAAGCAGATTGATGAAATTGCAAGCCAGAAAAACGCCTTTACTCTGTTCCGTAAAAAGCGCGATGCTGAACTGGATGCGAAAATTCGTATTCTGCAAGAACATATCCAGACACTAGAGCAAGAATTTCCGCAAAAGAATGCCGCCTGTGAAGCAAATGCACAAAAGAAGCTAAGCGCTTTGCAACAGCAAATTTTAAACGAAGCCGAGAAGGGCGGCATAAAAGACCGTCTTGAAAAAGAAATTTATCCTCAACCGATTGGAGATGTCAGATTATGAGAATAACAACATTCGACCAACTGCAACACTTTATAAGCTCGCTCTCGCCAAGCGAGTATTATTTCAGGGGGTACACAAATCCAGATGAATTGAAACCCAATCTAGGTCGAAAGCGCGATTCGGACCGCAGAGAAAAAGCTATGCAAGCTTTTTGTGATTTCTTGGAACAGCTATATAACCAAGGTTTCCCTGAACAAACACTAAAAGACTGTATTGCAATTTCTCA
This sequence comes from uncultured Faecalibacterium sp., assembly GCA_934539245.1. Taxonomy (GTDB): domain Bacteria; phylum Bacillota; class Clostridia; order Oscillospirales; family Ruminococcaceae; genus Faecalibacterium. The sequence goes on along the minus strand of CAKTCK010000001.1, from coordinate 76,827 downwards.
GCACTATGGCATTCCAACAAAACTTGTTGATTTGACCATAGATCCTTGGGTCTCTGTTTATTTCGGACTCGGAAGAGAACATTGCAATGGGAATTTCAGAATTCTATATACACCTGCACAGGACTTCAAAACATCTCTTTCTGATAAATTCACATCATACACGGTTACACTGGGCGATATCGGAGAAATGCCAATAGGGTCAATTCGCAATATTTCTTTGCATCAACTGACTAAATTAGAAGAGACCGACCTTATAACCATCGACTATATCCGTTCACGCCTATTAGAGAAAATCTACAACAAATTTTTCAATCAACAGGATGAAGCCGTTCTGTTGATTTATGATAAAACTGTCAATTTGAGAATTGCTCGTCAAAAAGGTTTATTCGTTCTGTTCCGGGATGAAAATGCCATTCTGGACAAAAGCCGCTTTGATGAAGTCGACTTTGATCTTTCTTCAGAAGAAGTGGCTAAAGTCTGGACTTATCTAGAACAGAATGGATACACACAAGACAATCTGCTTCCAGAAACCATAAACGGAATTTCAGTTGCTGAAATTGCTTCTGATATTGCAAACTCCTATTTTCCGGCACATTAAACATCATCTTCATCATACCGCATTTTAACTATTGCATAACACAGCGCCCCGCCGTCTTTTTCGCAAGATAGCGGGGCGCTGTATTATTATAGATTCAGTTTGTCAAAAAGAATTTACAGCTGGCTCTTATACAGCTCCACGATCTCCTCCACGCTGGTGTCGCGGGGGTTGCCGGGACGGCAGGCGTCTGCAAAAGCGGACTCGGCGAGGAACTGGATGTCCTCTTCCTTCAGGATGCCGTGCAGGTTTGCGGGGATGCCCACGTCTGCGCTCAGCTGCTTGACAGCGGCGATGGTGGCGTCAGCGGCTTCCACATCGTTCATCTCATCGATGCCCATAACGCCCATCGCCTTGCCAACGGCGCGGTAACGCTCACCGGCAACGCTCTTGTTGTACTCCAGACCGACGGGCAGCAGGATGGCGCAGGCCACACCATGGGGAGTGTCATACAGAGCAGACAAGCCGTGTGCCATGGAGTGCACGATGCCCAGACCTACGTTGGAGAAGCCCATACCGGCAATGTACTGACCCAGAGCCATGCCCTCGCGGCCCTCCGGGGTGTTCTGCACAGCGCCGCGCAGGCTCTGGCTGATGAGCTTGATGGCTTCCAGATGGAACATATCGGAGATGACGCAGTGACCCTTGGTGATGTAGCCCTCAATGGCGTGAGTCAGAGCATCCATACCGGTGGCGGCGGTCAGACCCTTGGGCATGGAGGACATCATGTCGGGGTCGACCACAGCGATCTCGGGGATATCGTTGGTGTCCACGCAGACGAACTTGCGCTTCTTCTCCACGTCGGTGATAACGTAGTTGATGGTGACCTCGGCAGCAGTACCGGCGGTGGTGGGCACTGCAATGGTGAACACCGCGTGCTTCTTGGTGGGAGCAACACCTTCCAGAGAGCGGACGTCCGCAAACTCGGGGTTATTGATGATGATGCCGATGGCCTTTGCGGTATCCATGGAGGAGCCGCCGCCGATGGTCACGATGCAGTCAGCCTCGGCAGCCTTGAAGGCAGCCACGCCGTCCTGCACGTTGGCGATGGTGGGGTTGGGCTTGATCTCGCTGTAAACAGCGTAGGCAAAGTTTGCGGCATCCAGCAGGTCGGTGACCTTTTTGGTAACGCCAAACTTGATCAGGTCGGGGTCGGAGCAGACGAAAGCCTTCTTGTAGCCGCGGGCGGTCAGCTCGGGAACGATGTTCTCGATAGCACCGTGGCCGTGGTAGGAGATGGTATTCAGAACAATGCGATCAGCCATAATACAAATCCTCCAAATCTGTTTGCAGCCGCCTTTCCGGCGGCGTTTCTCTACGTTTCAGCATAGCACATCGTCAAAAAATTTGCAATGTAAAATTGTTTAAAATTGTAGCATATTTTTATACTTGTGTATTGTTTTCTATTATTTTTGTCTGTTTTCAAGGATTATTATCCCCTGCAAAAAACAATCCTTGCCAAATGGCCGTGCCTGTGTTATACTATTCTAGTAACCTTTGCTGGTGTGGCGCAATGGCAGCGCAACTGATTTGTAATCAGTGGGTTGCAGGTTCAACTCCTGTCACCAGCTCCAAGAAAAATCCTGCGATATACCGTTGAAGCAACGGCGTGTATCGTGGGATTTTTGCTTTTGTATGCGTTGCAAATCTATCAGAATGTGCCTTGTTTGTGCCTTATTGCTCAAAAAATGCCTTGTCGGAGTGCCTTGTGCTGGATGCCCGGCGGCGTGGGTGGGGCGGTTCAGGCTGCGAAATTTGCGGGCGGTCTGGGTGTGGCTGCTGCGCGTGCCGGATGGTGTCCGCCGGGGGCTTTCCCATCACAAGGACGAGTGCAGCGCATACCGGTCTGGCTGTACGCTATTGGGTATAGATACCACCGTGAAACAACGGTGATAGGATGAAATGTTTTAATTACGTATTGACACAATACGTACAAAATGATATACTATACCTGTAAGGAGTTGACGGCGATGCCATTAAAACCGCGCGAGATGGAAAAGATAATCCTTGCAGACGGCTGGGTGTTCAAAGAGCAAAACGGCTCACACAGGCAGTACGTACACCCGACCAAAGAAGGCAAGGTTACTATCCCTTTCCACAAAGGAAAAGAGCTTGACAGACGAACGGAGTTATCTATTCGGAGACAGGCGGGGCTTAAATAAGTCCTTGCCCTTTCTCCAAACACGTTAGGGGGCATGAGTATGTTGTCTATGTATCCAGCCTGTTTCTACAAAGAGAATGACGGCTATTCGGTGATTTTCCCGGATTTGAATTATCTTGCAACGCAGGGTGATAGCTTTGAAGATGCCATGCAAATGGCTGTGGAATGCCTTGCAAGCTATCTGTATACCGCACAGCGGGATGGAGATGCAATCCCTGCGCCGTCTAAGCTGGCGGATGTTGACCCGGTGGCCGTGTCCAAAGAACTTGACCCGGATATGCCGGTGGGTGAAGCAATCGTGAATGTGGTTTCTGTGGATGTGGCAGAGTATGCCAAGAAGCATTTTGAAAAGTCTGTCAAGAAAACCCTTTCTATTCCGGCGTGGCTGAATGATGCCGCAATGGCGCAGGGGGTCAACTTCTCCCGGGTGCTGCAACAGGCTTTGAAAGAGCAGTTGCATCTTGCCTGATCGCTGCCGCCGGGCGGTGTCCGGTTCCATTATGCAAAAGAAAAAGCCTGTCCGGCTTGATAGTCGGGCGGGCTTTCGTGCTGTCTGGGGGCTGATCGTGTGGGGCTGCGGGCGCTGCACAGCTTCCAGCGTGGGCGGCTGGGTGTCTGATCTGGGCCGTGCGGGTGTGTGCTGCGTGTGTCCGGGATGCCGCCGGGCGGTCTGATCGTGGGCGTGTGTGTGGTGCTGGGCGTTCTCCTGCCGGTGCTGCGGCGGGGTGCGGTGGCTGTGGCGCTGCCAGAGCGGGGCGGCTATGTGGGTTTGGGATTCTTCCCAACAAGTTCTTGCAACGCAAGGGGCCGTGTATGTACAGGGCCATTGCTTGCAAGAGCAGCGTATTGTATATACGTCTGCCCTGCTTGCAAGCTCTGGGCCCTCTGCAAGAGCACACGACTTTCCGTGAAAATCTAGTGTGTTACACCTCGCCGCCGGGCGGGGTGTACGTTCTCGGTGTGCTCCCGGGTGTGTTCATCATCCGATCTGCCGGACGCCGTGGGCGGTCCGGCTTTGCTCTGTTGGGGGCGGGTCGCCCTGCTCAAAGTACCGGGCCAGGCTGTCCAGATTCACAAGCCAACCGCGCCCGGCATTCACATACCGGATTTTTCCGGTCTTGCAAAGCCGCCGGATATAGGACGGTGACAATCCATAGATTTCAGCGGCTTTCTTAACGGTTCCCATGTTCGGATAGCGGATCGTATTATTCAAACAATGCACCTCTTTTCCTTCTGGTCGATGTGTGTCTGCATTAAACCATGGAGGGGGCTATATTTCAAGAGGGGCGAACGTGGACAGCGGTGCAGCGGGATGCAGCATTGATGAGCGGGAATCCCTACGCCCATTTGGAACAACATGGAATCTCTTTGCATCTGGTGCCATGGAGTGCCGTCCAGTGTCATGGGATGCCGTGGCTTGCATCAGGTTTTCCCGGCGGAATATGGATAGATAGCGCAAGAATCTGCCAAGCAGGGCGTTTGATGAAATTTCATCACGATAAAAATGAGCAGGCAGCAACAAGCCCCCGCGCGACATTGTGAGTGCCGGGCGGGGGTCGTTCAGTAAGGATGTATTGTGCAGAATGACGGACATTCACGCACGCGCACAGGCGCACGAGGCTGGCGGGGGTGTCAGGGGACACCGCGAATAAGGCCCAAGAGCAATGCCCTTATTTTTCGGGGCCGGGGGTACTGGGCTTTTTCATGCATCCCGCCGGGTGCAAAATGGACGGATTCCTTTTGTACTCACGTAAAATTTCCAAAGCTTCGTCTGCAAGCTCTGGGTGTTCATCGAGAAGCTCCATAACATCTTTAACATCTTTAACAGCCATTGTTCAGTCACCTCTTATCTTTGTTTTCAGAATGATGATTCATTAAAACATCCATAACAACGCCCCAAAGCTCTGGACGCTCTTTCAAAAAGCGCAAAAATTCATTATCGGTCATATCGGTTATATCGGTCATGATTCATCTTATCCTCCGCGATTATTTATCGTTCTGTCGTTCACTGGGTACTAAAATCTTCATTACTTCCGGGATGAGTTCGGGGTGTGCAGTCAGGCAAGCAATAATCTCTTTGTTGGTCATCGTTATATTTCCTCCGTCTTTGTGCAGCGTTATTGTTCGATTGCCCCGCCGGGCTGTTTGGGTTCAGGTGTCCACTGTGGACACTTTCAGCTGTGCATGTAGGGCAGCAGCATACCGTAAACCAGCCGCAAGACGTGCAGAGGGATGCTTTGCCCATGTTGCAAGGCCGTCTCGATGCAGGCGATATACTGAGCCCCGGTCGCGTCGTAGTGATAGGGTTCTCTCCGATGGGAACGATTGATGCTATTTTTCTTCATGCTAAAATTACCTCCTAGTGTCGATTTCTAAAAAGCGTTGACGCGCTTTGTCAAACTGGATGGAAATAGGCCCGGTTTGACCCTCCTTGTTCTTGGCAAGGTTGGCTTGAAACTGCTGGCCCTTGTCGTTGGTGATGATGTTCTCAACCAGAAGCAAAACAGCGTCTGCATCCTGTTCCAACTGACCGGACTCTTTCAGATCGGCAGTAGATGGAACAATGCGGTCAGCGTTGCGGTTGAGCTGGGCCAAGGCAACCACAAGGATGCCTGTAGTCTGGGCCAGCTCGTGCAGGGCGATGGAGATTCCCGTGATAGCTTGATAGCGGTCTTTCGCCTTACCATCTGCCAGCAGTTGCAGGTAGTCGATAAAGACAACCTGCGCTTTCATGCGTTGGGCCTGCGCTTTTACCCATCCTACTCCCCGGCCAGAAGCAGAGCGGATGAACAACGGTAGCTTGTGCAACTCTGCAAGGCGGTCAAGCTCTGACTGCGGCACAGTCTTGGCTTTTACGTCCGCCAAAGGAACCGCCAGACGGTTGGCAATGATGCGTGTTGTCAGCGTGGCCGGGGACGTCTCTAGGCTGAAATAGCACACGCGGAAGCCCCGCCGGGCCATCTCACAGGCCATTTGCAGAGATAGCGCTGTTTTACCAGAGCTTGGACGGCCACCAAGAATAAACAGATTGCCGGGTGATAGGTTCAAGTTACGGTCCAGCACGGAAACCCCGGTGGGAATGTACTGTGGAGCTTTGTCTTTGTTGCGGATATACTCTTCTGTCAATTCTCCAATGCTCTGGAAATCGTCGCTGTTCTGGCCCAGAGTCAGAGCCTCACCCATCTGGCTGTACAGTTCGGGTAGATCATCATACGCAGCGTTTGCCGATTCCAGAGCAAGGGACTGGAATCGATTCAATGCAGCCTGCTCCTGTACGATACGCACCCACGCTAACACATTTTCACGGTTTGGATGGATGCACTCGGCAGAATATTCGTTCGCGCAGTCCAAGATTGCCGCCTTCTGGTTTGGATAGCGGTCACAGACTTGCATGGTTTCCAGCTTTCCAGTAGCTGTCCAGAAGCCCTGTGCAGCCGCAAAAATGGGCCGTAAATCTGGTTCAAAATCGGAAATTTCCAGCACAGACAAAACGTATGGCGCAAACTCTGGTTGTACAAGTAGTGTTCCGAGCAAAACCTTTTGTATATTCACCGCAGCACCTCCATCTTCTGCCAGTCCTCCCCGGCGGGTTCCTTGGCCTTTTTCCGTGCATCCCGCCGGGTTTCAACATCTCCCAGTGTCCGCACTCCATCGGCCTGCCAGCTCTTCAAGATGCCGTTGACGTACTTCCAAGACCTGTGCCCACTCTCGGCGGCTTCGTCAAAGGCAGCACATAGAACCTCTGGCGGAAATACTTCCAGCCATTTAGTAAGCTTGTAGTTGGCGGATGGTGGATATTCACCAACGACCCGCCGGAAATACTGTGCAACCTCAGCGAGGGCGGGGCTTATGCGAGAATCGGCGGCAGTGGCGGCAGTATCTACTACAGCTACTCTACTCTTCTCTACTCTATACTGGGTTGCCACTTGGTTGTCATTTGGTATACCAACGGTTGACCGTTTGGCACCATGCGCCAAAACATAACGTTTGTTCGCTGTTTCTTCAAGCATGGAAAGCTCGTTTTGGAATACCGTGGTTTTGTAGCGGTCACCGCGAAGATAGTTGTTCACTTTCCAGTCGCTTATCACGATTACGCCAGAACGGAACGTGATAATATATCCAGATTGTGCCAATATTGTCAAATCGTTTTCGCTGCATCCTGACACCCGCACAATAGAGCGCGGATTCGATACAAACCCGTCATCATCCCCCCGCATACCAAGGTGAAAATACAGGGCCTGTGCCGTCAGCGGCATTTCTAAAAAGGCGTCTGTCTCGGTCACATCCACGGAAAACATTCTTTTATTCGCCAAAACAATGCCCCCAATTCGCCCCATTAGCCTCCACCCGGCGGATTTTTCCCACGTTCTGAGAGGCCCCCGCCGGGCCCGGGTCGCCTTTGTCAAAATACCGGGCAAGGCTATCCAGATTGATGAGCCAAATGTGTCCCGTGTTGACGAACGTAATCTTCCCGGCCTTGCAGAGCCTGCGCAGGTAGCTTGGAGACACCCCAAAAAACTCTGCAGCCTTCTTGACCGTGGCCATCTGGGGATAGTTCCGAAACCGTGTCACATCACCCATTCTGTTCCACCTCCTTACCACCCACAGCGGTTATGATCTCGTCCCGGATGCGGCGCAGCTCTTCCACGGCTTCCTGCAAGGTCTGCACCTCCCCGGCGGCGATAGCGTCCCGGAGCGCGATTTCTGCCGTAGAAGCCACGGCAACGGCTAAGGTAGGGTAGTATCTTGACCGACTCAGTAAAACGCGCTCAGAAACGCAAGATTGGGCCTTTCCGACGGTGTAACAGCCACCGCTCTGCTTGTCAACATTCAAAAAGTAGTCTCTGACAAGGTGAATCATGTTTTTTTAAGCTCCTTCCATGATTACAATAATTTAGTGTCTTTGTTCGTTGGTTCTCATTGCTGTTTGCATTGAATCATAAATCCAAATTTAATGCAAGAACGATAATTTTTGCGCGTAAAAAGTTGCAAGGTATATTTGTTGAAAGCTAATTGATGAAGAAAATTCCTATGATGTAGATAACCGCAGATAGTGGCAGATAGTCGCAGTCACTAACAGGTACTAACAGTATGTTTTTGTGAAATTAGAACTCCCTCATGGATAAATGATGCGGAATTTTACATCAAAACCAATTGTGAAATTTTGGAACGTGAATAATGAGAATCATTCATCATTCAGAAGGCTTTCAAGGGGCACACCCAAAGCGGAGGCAACGTGTCCAGCAGTAGTACGCCAAACAGCTTGTCCCTTACGCATTTTCTGTACTGCAGAACGCCCAACTCCGGCTTTCTGTGCCAGTTCTTCGCCTGTCAAATTCCGGCGAGCCATCTCTGAAATAACCTTCACCCGGTCAACAACAATAGATTTTGACATCTTCTCACCTCGAAACGTTATTTGCAATGTTTTCATTGTAAATCCAGTATAACGCAATAAAATCATTCTGTCAATACATAAATGCAATATTTTCATTGCATTTCATTGAGCAAATCTGTATAATAAATTGGGGTGATATATGTGAACACAGCAAAAAAAGTAAGAATAGGTGATGCTATACGCAAACAGCGAAAAGCTCAAGGCCTAACACTAGAAGCACTAGGAGAAAAAATGGGAATCTCTGGGTCTCTGGTTGGACAGTACGAGCGTGGTGTTGTGAATCCGAAATATGAAACGATTCTCCGCTTCGCTGAGGCACTAAATGTCGAGCCAAGGGAAATTTTAGGAAGAGCTTTTATGGACGTTATTGGTCCGGAGGAGGAACGGGCATTAGCTGAAGCGGATGAGCTGACAGAAGTAAGAGTGTACTATTCTGGAAAAGTTGCATCAGTTACGGCAGAAGAGCAGTTGATGGAAGCGTTTTCTGAGTTGAACGTAGATGGAAAGCGTGTAGCGATTGAACGTGTAAGAGAACTGGCGGATATTCCCAAATATCAGCGCCAGCAGGATGACCCCGCCGGGGATGATTCCAAAGAAAACACATCCGCAGAGAAAGCGTGAATCTATGGCAAAGATCATAAAGCGCACAAAGAAGGATGGTTCCTGCTCCTACTGCATCCGGGTCTCCAACGGATACGACCGGGAAGGGCGGCAAGTGCTGGTCAACCGCACCTATACTCCCCCGCCGGGCTTGACCGGGAAGAAGCTGGAAAAGGAATTGCAGCGGCAGGCAGATGCCTTTGAACAGGAAGTGCACAACGGCATTTCGCTGGATGCGTCCATGAAGGTGGACGACCTGATAGAGCGCTGGTTCACCGAGTACGCCGAAAAGAAACTCAAACCCAAGACCGTGTACGACTATCGGCGGCTTGTGCCGCGTATCTCCGCCGGGCTTGGGCAACTCAAGGTGTGCCAGGTCAAGCCCTCGCACTTGATGGCCTTTTATTCCAACCTTGAAGAACAGGGTGTGCGGGAAGATAGTACCTATACCGCTGTTCCTGCCTTGCTGGAACAGTTGCCGAAGGGCAAACGCGGCCAGATCGCGGAGGCGGCGGGAGTTTCTGAGCGGACAATGGCGACACTGTACAGAGGCGGAAACGTCAGCCGGGCAACCGCCGAAAAGGTAGCCAGCGCCGCCGGGCTGCCCCTTTCCAAGGCGTTTATAGAGCATAGCAAGGCAGGCGGCAGGCTCAACGGAAACACGGTGCAGCACTATCACCGGATGCTGTCCAGCGTGTTCACCAAAGCCGTTCAGTGGGGACTTGTGACAGAGAATCCGTGCAAGCGTGCAGAAGCCCCAAAAGCACAGGAAGTGGACGTGCAGGCGCTGGAAGAAAAAGACGTTGTGCGCCTGCTGGAAGCCCTGCAGGACGCGCCCACGCAGTACAGCGTTATCACACAGCTTGCTTTGCTCACAGGTGCCCGCCGGGGCGAAATATGTGCCCTGCGGTGGTCTGATATCGACATGGACGCGGGAACGATTTCAATAGAGCGCACCTTGCAGCACATCCCGGGCAAAGGTACGGTGTTCAATCCCCCAAAGACAAAGCGCTCCCGGCGGTGCGTGAAAGTCGGGGCGGACTGTGTACAGCTTCTGCAGGAATACCGCCAGCACCAAAAGGCGGAACGGTTCAAAATCGGCTCCGAGTGGGTGCGCCGGGTGGAGATCGAGGGAAAGCGAGTAGAAAATGACCTGCTTTTTACCAAGTGGAACGGTGCGCCGATGGATCCAGACGATGTGACAACGTGGTTCGGGCGGTTTCTGGCTGCTCATAACCTCCCGGCGGTACACTTCCACAGCCTGCGTCACACCAACGCCAGCTTGCTGATTGCCGCCCATGTGCCTGTTACTACAGTTTCAGGCCGTCTGGGTCATGCAAAGACCAGCACCACCACGGACATTTACGCCGGGTTCATCCGTTCGGCAGATGCAGCGGCAGCAGAGGCCCTGACGGGTGTATTTGACCGTATCCGGGAAAAGAGCCACGCATAACACGCCCAAAGACGCAATACAGCCCACAGGAAGCGCGGAAGAACCCCGCCGGACCTGTGGGCTGCTTTCTTTCTGTCTGCGGCTCTGAGCCGCTATCGTGTCCACAGTGGACACCGTAAGGCACAATCGCCAGAAAGTGCCTTATTTTTGCCTTATTGACCGAAAAAGCGCTGATACGAAGGTGAACAAACAAGCACAAAAAGTACGGTGATTCTATATAAAATAGAACATCCAAAAACGGTCGAACTCGTAATAAGACTATTTTGTAATCAGTGGGTTGCAGGTTCAACTCCTGTCACCAGCTCCAAGAAAAGCCGCTTAGATTCGTAGAAATCTAGGCGGCTTTTGCTATACGGACAACGTTTCGCGCTTCAAAGCAGCTGCTAAAAAGATTAAGGTGTTCCCCCGCGGACATTTTTGGTGTATAATGGTAAAAACATATCCAAACCAAAGGAGGAACCAAGCATGATCCAATTCGGTCTGCGTCTGCACGACGCGGAAAAGCTGCCCATTGAGCAGGTGCTGCCGCTGGTGCACCAGAAGGGCTTTTCCTGCGTACATCTGGCACTGAGCAAGTCCCTGAAGGAGGTGCCCAACACCCCCTCTGCCCTCACCCCCGGCTACGCGGCTTATCTGCGCCGCCTGTTTGCCAAAAACGAGCTGGACATTGCAGTGCTGGGCAACTACCTGAATCTGGCACACCCGGATGCGGATGCCCTGCACGCCATTCAGGAAAAGTACTACGCCCACATCCGCTTTGCCAGCCTGCTGGGCTGCGGCATGGTGGGCACCGAGACCGGTGCACCCAACGCAGAGTACAAGTTCTGCCCGGAGTGCCGCAGCGATGCCGCCCTTTCCACTTTTATCAAGAACTTCAAACCGGTGGTGCGCTGCGCCGAGCAGTACGGCGTGACCATTGCCATTGAGCCGGTGGTCAAGCACATCGTGTATGACGCCCGCCGCGCCCGCACCGTGCTGGACGAGATCGGCAGCCCCAATCTGCAAATTTTGCTCGACCCGGTAAACCTTTTGAACATGGAAAACGTAGACCGGCGAGAGGAAGTGTTCGCCGAGGCCATCGAGCTGTTGGGCAAGGATGTGGCTATGATCCACTTCAAGGACTTTTTGCGGCAGGATGCCGGCGGGCAGCTGGCTGCCACCGGTGCCGGACAGGGCGGCATGGGCGATTACCGCACCATTCTGCGGTTCGCCAAGGAGCAGAAGCCCTATGTGTTCGCTACCTTGGAGAACACCACCCCGGAAAACGCCGTCCAATGCCTGCAATACCTGCAAAAGCAGTACGACGAGTGCTAAAATTATTTCGGGTCGGAGGAACGCTTGCAAACGTTCCCCCGACCCTTTTTGCTGTCTAAAAAAATAAGTCGGGAAAATCTACGATTTCCCGACTTATAGCTATAATATAGCGCTCAGCCCAGTGCCTGCTGAAGCTTGGCAAAGTCCTCCAGCGTCAGGGCTTCCGGGCGGATACGGGCATCGAAGCCTGCGGACTCGATGGCGGCAATGACCTTTTCCTTGGGCAGGTTCAGCCCGCCTGCAATGGCGTTGGCGGCGGTCTTGCGGCGCTGCCCAAAGGCGGCGCGCACCAGCGCAAAGTACCCCACCTCGTCCTCCACTTGTACGGCGGGGGTGGGACGGATATCCATGCGCACCACAGCACTGGTCACCTTGGGGGCGGGGTAAAAGCTGCCCGGTGCTGCAGTGAACATCAGCTTGGAGGTAGCGTAGTAGTTCACCGCGCAGCTGATGGCGCTGGAGGCGCGGGTTCCGGGCACGGCGGCCAGACGGTCGGCGGCTTCCTTCTGCACCATAACGGTCAGGCTCTCGATGGGCAGACGGTCTCCCAGCAGCTTCATCACGATGGGGCTGGTGATGTAGTAGGGCAGGTTTGCGCACACTGCCACCGGCATCCCCGGGAACTCTTCGGCAATGAGGGCTTTCAGGTCTACCTTCAGCACATCCTGCAGCACCAGCTTGAAGTTGTCCACCCCAGCCATGGTCTCGGCTAGCAAAGGTGGCAGACGCTCGTCCACCTCGATGGACACCACCTTGGCGGCGCGCTTAGCCAGCTCCTTAGTCAGCACACCGATGCCGGGGCCGATCTCGATGACACCGTAGCGCTTGTCTACTCCGCTGGCATCCACGATCTTGGTGGGGATGCCCGGGTTGATGATAAAGTTCTGCCCAAAGCCCTTGGAAAGCGCAAAATCGTATTTTTCGCACAGGGCACGGATCACAGAAAGGTCGGTCAGTTCCGGCATAGGGTCATTTCCTTTCTCAGAAAAAGGCTGTTGCAGAACGCAGCAGCCTTTTTGGTGTTTATGGTTCAGGGTTCAGATTTACGGGGTTCACTCCTCTGCGCTTGCAGCAGCTTCCGGCTCAGACGCGGCAGTCTCGCCTTCGGCGGTCTCCCCTTCCACAGTCTCTGCGGGGGTGGTATCGTCTGCGGCGGCAGAGGCGGCGGTGCTGTCCGCAGCGGCGGCAGAGCTTGCGCCTGCCAGCGTGGTGGTGCCGCTCAGCTGCTGGGCAGCGCTGACAGCGCGCTGTACCTGCGGGTCGGTCTGGGGGGTGTAGTCGTAGAAGTTCGTCGCTTCCTCTGTGCTCAAAGCGCGCTCTACGTCCACCGTCAGGCCGGTGCCGTCAAAGCAGCTGCCGTCGCCGCAGACCAGCTTTGCCACCGTGATGACCACGGCACTGCCGTCCGACAGGCGCTGCGGGCTGCTTTGAATGGTGCCCTTGCCCATGGTGGTGGTACCCACCAGACGGACTCCGTTCATGGTGCGCAGGGTGGCTGCGAACAGCTCGGCTGCGCTGGCAGTGTTGCCGTTGACCAGACAGACCATCGGCAGGCTGACGGCACTTTCGGCATCGCTGCTACCGATGACGGTGCGGTTGCCGTTTTTATCCTCGGCGTAGGCCACAGTGCCCTCCGGGGCGATCAGGTCAATGCAGTTGACAGCATCTTCCAGAATGCCGCCGCCGTTATCCCGCAGGTCAAACACCAGACTGGCCGCGCCGTTTGCGGTCAGGGTGCGCAGGGCGTAGTCCAACTCGCTGGGTGTAGTGCCGTCGAACTGGCGGATGCGGATATAGCCCACATTGTCCAGCAGCTGGTAATCCACGGTGGTGCTGGTGTAGCCGGAATGGGTCAGTTCAGCCGTTTTACTGGCGGCAGTGCTGTTCAGCCATGTCACAGTAACGGTAGTGCCGGCCTCGCCCTGCAGGGCTTTGTACACAGCATCTGCACCGGACAGGCTCTTGACATCGGTATCGCCCACGGTGGTAATGTAGTCGCCCACGGCGATGCCTGCTTCCTGTGCGGGAGAGCCGTCGTAAACACGGGTCACCTTGGCGTAACCGGTCTGGTCGATGCCAAGTTCCACGCCGATGCCCAAAATCTTACCGCTCTGGATGTTCATCAGTTCGGTGTAGGCGTTGGCAGTGTAGTAGCGGGCGTACTTGTCGCCCGTACCCAGCAGATAACCGGCGGTCAGGCGGTCGTACAGGGTGGCCTCGTCAATGGTGTAGTAATCGTTGCTGCGGACGTAGCGGTCCACCTCAGCGATCTTGTTGTACATACTTTCCTTTTCTTTTACGCTGTTGACCGTGCTGTCGAACAGACGCATGGCGATGAGCATCGTGATGGAAAAGGTCACGGTCATGGCAAGGATCACGATAGTGACCGCCATACCCAAAGAAATTTTACGGTTCATGGTTCTTTCCTCCCGGTCAGAGCAGCAGCATCATAAGGATGCTGCCCAGCAGCGAGAGTACAAACACCCCTGCCAGAACCAGACAGCCGATGCGCAGCACGCGCTTGCGTTTTTGTTCGTTCATAGATCAACCAGACTCCTTGCCTTGCTTATTAGTTGTGGGGAATGGGGATGCAGCTGCGGGGGTTCACGGCGTTGGCCTTGGAGCCGCCCTTCCACACCTCCAGATGCAGATGGTTGCCAGTGGAATTGCCGGTGGTGCCCACATAACCGATCAGTTCGCCCTGCTTCACATACTTGCCTGCACTGGTAGCCACCGAGCGCATGTGCGCATACAGGGTGGTATAGGTATTGCCATCGGACATTTTGCCGTGGTAGATGATAACGTAGTTGCCATAGCCGCCGGTAGACCAGCCTGCCACCTGCACATAGCCGCTGGCGGCTGCGTAGATAGGCGTGCCGCCGGCTGCCGCAAAGTCGATACCGGCATGGAGCTTGTTTACGCCGGAGACCGGGTTCTTACGCCAGCCGTACTCGCTGGAAATGCGGCTGTAACTCTTCAGTGGGCAGGCAAAACCGCTAAAGCTTAGCTGCGGCTTGCTGGCAGAGGCCGCAGCGATCATCTTCTGGATCTCCTTTTTCACGGCCTCGTAGTTCAACTCGTCGGATTCAATGGCTGCCTGTGCCTTCTGCTGCGCCGCCTGTGCCTCGGCAGCGGAAAGTTTTGCCGCAGAGATGCTGTTGTTCAGCTCGCTCTGCTTGCCCTTCATCTGGGCGTTCTGGCTGTCCAACTCACTCTTCTGGCTTTGCAGCTCTGCCTTTTCGGCTTCCAGACCAGCCTTCTGCTCTTCCAGTGCGGCCTTATCGTCCTCCAGCTCCTGCTTGGCGGACTTCATGTTGTTCATGATCTCGGTGTCCTTGATGGAGATATCCTGCATCACCTCGTTGAAGGTAAGCAGCTCGTACAGGTCGTTCACCGCACTGAGCATGGCCACACTGCCGCCGTCCCGCAGCTCCTGCATGGCAGCCATGTGCTTTTTGAAATCATCCCACTGACCGTCGATCTCGTTCTGCTTTTCCTCGATCTGGGTCTGCTTGTCCGTGATCTGGGTCTGCATCACACCGATCTGCTGTTCCTTCTCGCCAATGCTGTTCTGCACTGCGGCGATCTGACCGCCCAGCACGCTGATCTGATCCTGCAGGACGGTGACCCGCTCTTTCAGCTCACTTTCCAGCGCCTTTGCGGCAGATTCCTTCTTTTTGGCGTCCGAAAGCTCCTTTTTGTGCTGATTGATAGACTGGGAAAGCTTATCCAGCTTGCTCTGCAAGCTGGCCATGCTGGTATTGCTGGTAGCCGCCGAAGCCGGGTACACCGTGGCTGTCAGCAGCAGGCAGACACAGGCCAGCCCAAGGCTGACCGCACGGATCAGCTTGCTGCGGGGGCTTTCCGGCCGGGCGTGCCGGGCGGTATAAGGGCCTGTGAGCCGGAAGGGCTTTGCGTGCATTGCTTTACTCATAAAACGCGGCTCCTTTCGGTCACACATTCAGATGTTTGCGGATAGAGAACATACTGCCCACGCCGCCTACGATAGCGCCGCTGAGCAGGCTTGTTACCACGATGGTCGGCAGCACATTTGCCACCGGCACCAGTGCGCGGCCCATGAGCATCTGCCAGATGCCGCCCAGACCACCGGCGGCGTTGACCACATAGGTGTAGCAGCCAAGGCTGACCGCTGCGGTCAGGATACCGGAGATCAGACCCATGGTCAAGCCCTCCACAAAGAAAGGTAGGGTGACCATGCGGTTGGTAGCACCCACATACTTCATGATCTCGATCTCGCGGCGGCGGGCAAAAACGCTCAGACGGATGGTGCTGCCCACCGTGATGATGCTGACCACCATCAGCACCAGCACGATCATGCGTCCGCCCTTGGTAACGGCTTTCTGGATCTCCACAAAGATATTGGTCATCTCCACCGGAGCAGTAACGCTGACAACGCCCGGGATGGCCTGCATCTTCACGCTCATGCGCTCCATCTGGGTCAGGTCGCTCAGGGTGACCCTGTAGTTGGCCTTAAAGGGGTTGTCGGTCTCAAATTCATCCCACAGGGAGGAGTAATCCTGCATATAGCCGCGGTAGGTGTCGAGCACGTCCTGCTTGGAGACGTACTGCACCCCGCTGACCCCCGGCATGGCCGAAAGGGTCTCGCCTACCTGCGCGGCAGTGGCATCATCACATGCGGGGTCCAGATAGACCACCGTCTCGTTCTGGCTGCCCAGATAGGCCACCATGCTGCCCACGTTCACCTCGGCCAAGCTGGCAAAGATGTTCAGGGTCATACAAACGCTCAAAGAAGCGATGCAGGCAATGGTCATGGCCCAGTGCTTGCCCAAGTTGCGCACACCGCGCCGGGTAAGGAAAAAGAAAGTAGAGGGACGCATCATACGGCAGCCACCTCCTTTTTCGCAGCGGACGCATCGTCCGCATCAAAGGCGGCAACATCCAGCGAGAGATCATCCTCGGCGGCAGCCACAGGGTCTGCGGGCACGTCCGAGACAATGCGGCCATGGCTCAGGGTGACCACACGCTGATGGAAGCGGTGCACCAGCTCGTGCTCGTGGGTGACCACCAGCACCGTGATGCCCATTTTGCTCACCCGCTCCAGCAGCTGCATCATTTCCAAGCTCAGCTCCGGGTCAATGTTGCCGGTGGGCTCGTCCGCGATGACCAGCTTGGGGTTATGTACCAGCGCACGCGCCACAGCCACACGCTGCTGCTCGCCGCCGGAAAGGGTATCCGGGTAGCACTTGGCCTTATCCTCCAGATGCACCAGCTCCAAAATGTACTCCACGCGGGGACGGATCTCCTTGCGGGGCACATTGAGAACGTGCATGGCAAAAGCCACGTTCTCGTACACGGTCATGCTGGGAATCAGCCGGAAGTCCTGAAAGATGATGCCCATCTGACGGCGCAGGTAAGGGATCTTGTGGCGGCGCAGCTTGGCTACGTCCTTACCCAGCACGGTCACCTTACCGGAGGTAGGCAGTGCCTCCCGCAGGATGAGCTTGAGCAAGGTGGATTTGCCCGCGCCGGAGTGACCCAGCAGAAAGACGAACTCGCCTTCATCCACATGGAAGTTGATATCCTCCAGCGCAAGGCGTCCGCCCTTTTTATATTCTTTGGAAACGTGTTCAAAATCGATCATGGAATCGTATTAGCTCCTGACATCAAGATTTTTGACGGTCAAGACAGCCCGTCCGCAGCCAACACTGCAAAAAGAACCGGCCAGCATCGGTTTCGAGCGGCCGGTTCGGCGCCGGCGGGGCAAGACCCGCACAGCGAAATATCAATATTTGGCCGGGTTGTTGGACAGGTACTTCTTTACCATCAGCGCTACCTTAAAGACGATAGCGTCATCGAACTCACGCAGATCCAGGCCGGTCAGCTTTTTGATCTTTTCCAGACGATACACCAGCGTATTGCGGTGCACAAACAGGCCGCGGCTGGTCTCGGACACATTCAGGTTGTTCTCGAAGAAGCGCTGGATGGTAAACAAAGTCTCCTGATCCAGACTTTCGATGCTGCCCTGCTTGAACACCTCGCGCAGGAACATCTCGCAAACGGTGGTGGGCAGCTGGTAGATCAGACGAGCAATGCCCAGGTTATCGTAGCGGATGATCTGCTTTTCGGTATCGAACACCTTGCTCACTTCCATGGCGATCTGGGCTTCCTTAAAGGAGGTAGCCAGATCCTTCACGTTGGCAATGGGGGTGCCAATGCCAACCACGGCCTTGATGTAGTGCTCGCCGGAGAGGGTATCCACAATGCTGGCAGCCAGCTTTTCCATATCAGTACGGTCGATACCCTTGCGGATCTCTTTGACCAGCACGGTATCGGTCTCGCTGATATTGAACACAAAGTCCTTCTGCTTATCGGGGAACAGGCTGCTGACCACATCGTAGGCAGAGATATCGCCGCCGCTGATCACCCGCACGATGAACACCACGCGGGAGACATCGGTAGCAAAGTGCAGCTCCCGTGCCTTGGCGTAGATATCGCCGGGCAGGATATTGTCCAGCACCACGTTCTTGATAAAGTTGGACTTATCGAACTTCTCGTCGTGGTACTGCTTGATGCTTTGCAGGCTAATGGCCAGCACACCGGCAAACTGCCCCGCAGTCTCATCGACGCCCTCCACAAACACGGCATAATCGTTATGCTTGGCGTTGGAGAACTGCTGGTAAGTATAGCCGTCGCGCACAAAGCGGTCGCCTGCGTTCAGCCGCTCGGCCATATAGCCCTCGCGCACCTCGCCGATCAGGTTCAGCTCCGAGCAGGAAATGACAGCGCCGGTCTCATCCACAACGCCGACCACCCGATTGATCGCGTCCTTCATCTGGTAGATCACGCTTTGAAATACTCTATTGGCCATAAATGGATACCCCTTTTCCTCGTTTGTGCAAGCCGCGGCGGCATGGGTTGTGATTTTAAACAATTTAGCCGCATTACAATCTATATTTTACACAAAAGAATTTACTTTTGCAACAGATTTCAACAAAAAAAATAATTCTTTCTTGTTGAAATTATCTTTCGGGGCTATTTTTTGCCAAAAAAGTGCCTTTTTGCGTGGTTCTTACCGTTATTTTACCGGTAAATTGTGATACATTTTTGAAAACCGCGTGAAAAGCACAGCATTTTATCTGGTAATTTTTGCCACTTCTTCGTCAGAAAGCTCCCGCCACTGCCCCGGCGCAAGCTGCGCATCCAGTGCAAGGCCGCCAATGGCCTCCCGGTGCAAAGCATTCACCCCGGCACCGTACACACCGAACATCCGTTTGATCTGGTGGTATACCCCCTGCCGCAGCACCACCCGCACGGTAAGCCCATCGGGGGAAAGGGCGGTCACCTCGGCGGGCGAAAGGGCGGTGCCGTCTGCCAGTGTAACCCCCGCCGCAAAGCCGGTACGCATCTCCTGCGTGAGGGGAGTGTCGATGGTCACGGTGTAGGTCTTGGAAACATGGTGCCGGGGAGACAGGATATCGTGGGCAAAGCCGCCGTCATCGGTCAGCAGTACAAAGCCGGTGCTGGTCTTATCCAGCCGCCCTGCCGGGAACAGCTCCCGCCGGGGGTAGGCGTCCCCTACCAGATCCACCACGGTGGTGTCCCGCTTATCGGTAGAAGCGCTCACCACCCCCTCGGGCTTATTGAGCATCAGGTAAACGAACTTCTGATAGCGCAGCGGCGCGCCGTCCACCGCCACGGTGTCGGTCTCCTTCAGCTGGGTGTCCCCTTTTTTGCACACCGCACCATTTACCTGCACGCGCCCCTTTGCCAGCATAGTCTTGGCCTCGCTGCGGGTGCACTGGGCAGTTTCGGCCAGATATTTATCCAAACGCATAAGCGGTTCTCCTTTGTTGATGATGCCCTCAGTGTAACACGACAGACAAAATCGTGCAAGGCACAAACGCAAAAAGGAGAAGCCCGTGGGCTTCTCCTTTTTGCAATTGATCTTGTTATCAGACGCTCAGGGAGGCGTGCTGTTCCATATCCTCGGGGTCAGCATCGAAGATAGGCTGCAGGACGTTGGCGATGAACTCCTCCACCTGCTGGGGTGCACGGCCTACAAAGTTTTCCGGCACCAGCCCTGCCACGATCTCCTCGCGGGTCAGGCCAAAGGCCGGGTCTGCGGCAATGCGGTCCACCATATCGTTGGGCAGGCCCTCTTCCTTGACCTGCTTGCCGGCGGCGATGGCGTGCTGGCGCAGGCGCTCGTGCAGCTCCTGACGGTTGCCGCCCTTTTCCACAGCCTGCATCATGATGTTCTCGCTGGCCATGAAGGGCAGCTCGGCCATCAGGCGGCTGCGCACCACCTTGGGGTACACCACCAGACCATCGGTGACGTTGAGCATGATGTTCAGGATGGCGTCAGTGGCAAGGAAGCCCTCGGCCATAGCCACGCGCTTGTTGGCGCTGTCGTCCAGCGTGCGCTCAAACCACTGGCTGCCGGTGGTAAAGCTGGGGTTCAGCACGTCCACCATCAGGTAGCGGGCAAGGGCGCAGATGCGCTCGCAACGCATGGGGTTGCGCTTGTAGGGCATCGCAGAGGAACCGATCTGGTTCTTCTCAAAGGGCTCCTCCATCTCCTTGAAGTTTGCCAGCAGGCGCAGGTCGGTGGCAAACTTCATGCAGCTCTGGCCAATACCGGCCAGTGCGTTCAGGATGAAAGCATCTACCTTGCGGCTGTAAGTCTGGCCGGACACCGGCACAACAGCCTTGGGGTCAAAGCCCATCTCCTTTGCAATGGAAGCATCCACGGCGCGGATCTTGTCGGCATCGCCCTTGAACAGCTCCATAAAGGAAGCCTGCGTACCGGTGGTGCCCTTGACACCGCGCAGCTGCAGGGTAGCCAGACGATGGTCGATCTCGGCCAGATCCATCACCAGCTCGTTTGCCCACAGGGTAGCGCGCTTGCCCACGGTGGTGGGCTGTGCGGGCTGGCAGTGGGTGTAGGCCATGCAGGGCATATCCTTGTACTCCTTGGCGAAGTGCGCCAGCTTTGCCAGCACACCCACCAGCTTTTTGCGCACCAGCTCAAGACCCTGCCGCATCACGATGATGTCGGTGTTATCGCCCACATAGCAGCTGGTGGCACCCAGATGGATGATGCCTGCTGCCTTGGGGCACTGCTGACCGTAGGCGTAGACGTGGCTCATGACGTCGTGGCGCACCAGCTTTTCCCGCTCGATGGCTACTTCGTAGTTGATATCGTCCACATGGGCTTCCAGCTCGGCCACCATGTCCGGGGTGATGTTGGTCAGGCCCTGCTCCATTTCGGCACGAGCCAGCGCCACCCACAGCCGCCGCCATGTGCGGAACTTGTTGTCATCCGAGAAGATGTACTGCATCTCATCGGAAGCGTAGCGGGTGGAAAAAGGGCTGATATAGCGATCATGCTGTGACATTGGTTGTTTCCTCCTGAAAATAACCCTCTCAGTCTCGCTTTGCTCGCCAGCTCCCCCGAGGGGGGAGCTTTTTCTGCAAACGGAAAAGTTGCTTCTTTCCCAAGAAAAAAGCAACCTTTCCCTCTCCTCCCGTAAGCTCCCCCCTTCGGGGGAGCTGGCAAAGCCGTCAGGCTTTGCCTGAGAGGGTTCACCCTTGCGTCTGCGATGACTGAGGGATTTTTCTTCTTATTCTACCATCAAACCTTGAAATAGTCCACGCCGCCCTCAAAGATCGGCTGGTATTTATCGCCGGTGACGTTCTTGTACAGGTACTCGCCGCTGCGCTCCGAGTGACCCATCTTGCCGAACACACGGCCGTCGGGGCTGGTGATGCCCTCGATGGCCAGCACAGAGCCGTTGGGGTTGAAGCGCTGATCCATGGTGGGCACGCCGGTCAGATCCACATACTGGGTAGCCACCTGACTGTTGCGCAGCATGGTGTCCAGCACCTCCTGCGGAGCCACAAAGCGGCCCTCGCCGTGGCTGATGGCGACGGTGTGCATCTCGCCCACCTCGCACTTGCTGAGCCACGGACTGCCGGTGGAAGCCACACGGGTGTGCACCAGCATGCTCTGGTGACGGCCGATGGTGTTGAAGGTCAGGGTGGGGTCACAGGCGGTGATGGGGCGGATATCGCCGTAGGGCACCAGACCCAGCTTGATCAGCGCCTGGAAGCCGTTGCAGATGCCCAGCATCAGGCCGTCGCGCTGCTGCAGCAGACGGCGCACAGCCTCGGTGACCGCAGGGTTGCGGAAGAAGGAGGCGATGAACTTGGCGCTGCCGTCCGGCTCGTCGCCGCCGGAGAAGCCGCCGGGCAGCATGACGATCTGGCTTGCGTCAATGGCTTTGACCAGTGCCTCGCAGCTCTCGGCAACGTCGGCGGGAGTCAGGTTGCGCACCACCAGAATTTCGGGGTCGGCACCGGCGCGGGCAAAGGCCTTGGCGGTGTCGTACTCGCAGTTGGTGCCGGGGAACACCGGGATGATGACCTTGGGCTTTGCCACACCGATCTTGGGTGCAGCGGGAGCGGTCAGGCTGCCGTTGATCTTTTCCACAGCGGGGCCGGCCTTGCGGTAGGGATACACAGGCTCCAGCTTGCTCTCCCAGATCTCCTGCAGCTCAGCCATATCCAGCTTTTCGCCGCAGGACTCGAAGGTGTACTCCTTGGTGGTCTCACCCAGCAGCATACCGGCGGGAGAATCAGACACCATTTCCAGAATGATAGAGCCGTACATGGGCTCAAACATCTGGTGGGTGGTCATGTCCGCACGCATCTTGAAGCCGATGCGGTTGCCCAGACCCATCTTGAACAGTGCCTCGGCAATGCCGCCGTAGCCCACAGAGCAGGCGGAGGCGACCATGCCCTCCTCGATCATGTTCTCCACCATCCGGTAGTTAGCCTTCAGGGAGAAGAAGTTGGGGCAGCCGGTCTCCGGGTCGATGATGGGACGCACAAGCACCACGGTGCTCTCGGGCTTCTTGAACTCGGTGGAGACTACGCGGCTTGCCTTGCCGATGGCGGTGGCAAAGGACACCAGCGTGGGGGGCACATCCAGCTGCTCAAAGGAGCCGGACATACTGTCCTTGCCGCCGATGGAGGCAATGCCCAGACCGATCTGCGCATCCAGTGCGCCCAGCAGGGCAGCCAGCGGCTTGCCCCAGCGCTCGGGCTTGTTGCCCAGACGCTCGAAGTACTCCTGGAAGGTCAGGTAGGCGTCCTCGTAGCGGAAGCCGGTGGCAACCAGCTTGGTCACGCTCTCAATAACAGCCAGCCGTGCACCCACATACTGGTTGGCGCTCATCAGGTAGGGGTTATAGCCCCATGCCATGCCGGAGCAGGTGGTAGTCTCGCCGTCCACCGGCAGCTTGGCTACCATGGCGTTCTGGGGGGTCAGCTGGTATGCGCCGCCAAAGGGCATGAGCACGGTGGCGGCACCGATGGTGGAGTCGAACCGCTCGGAAAGACCCTTCTTGCTGCAAACGTTCAGATCGCCCACCATGGACTTCATCTTCTGGCTGAAGGTCAGGCCGGCCCACTGGGGCTGCCAGACGCTGCCCTTTTCCACATGGACGTTCTGGTGCTTCTCCGCACCGTTGGAGTTCAGGAACTCGCGGCTGATGTTCACGATGGAAACGCCGTTCCACACCATGTTCAGGCGCTTTTCCTCGGTGACCTTGGCCACGGGGGTAGCCTCGAGGTTCTCCTCGGTGGCAATGGCGATGAACTTGTCCACATCCTCCGGGGCAAGGGCCACAGCCATGCGCTCCTGGCTCTCGCTGATGGCCAGCTCGGTGCCGTCCAGACCCTCGTACTTCTTGGTGACCTTGTTCAGGTCGATATACAGGCCGTCGGCCAGCTCGCCGATGGCAACGGAAACGCCGCCGGCACCAAAGTCGTTGCAGCGCTTGATCATCTTGCAGGCATCCTCGCGGCGGAACAGGCGCTGCAGCTTGCGCTCGATGGGAGCATTGCCCTTCTGCACCTCGGCACCGCAGTGCTCAAGGCTATCCAGCTTGTGTGCCTTGGAGGAGCCGGTAGCACCGCCGATGCCGTCACGGCCGGTGCGGCCGCCCAGCAGCACGATCACATCGCCAGGGGCGGGGCACTCGCGGCGGACGTGGGAGGCAGGGGTAGCGCCCACAACGGCGCCGATCTCCATGCGCTTTGCCACATAGCCGGGGTGGTAGATCTCGTCCACCTGACCGGTAGCCAGACCGATCTGGTTGCCGTAGGAGGAGTAACCGGCGGCTGCGGTGGTGACCAGCTTGCGCTGAGGCAGCTTGCCGGGCATAGTCTCGCTGACCGGCTTGAGCGGGTCGCCTGCGCCGGTGACGCGCATAGCCTGATAGACATAGCTGCGGCCGGACAGCGGGTCGCGGATGGCACCGCCGATGCAGGTGGCAGCGCCGCCGAAGGGCTCGATCTCGGTGGGGTGGTTGTGGGTCTCGTTCTTGAACAGGAACAGCCAGTCCTCGTCCTTGCCGTTGACATCGCACTTGATCTTGACGGTGCAGGCGTTGATCTCCTCGGACTCATCCAGATTCTTCAGGATGCCCTGCTTCTTCAGTTCCTTGGCACCGATGGTGGCAAGATCCATCATGCAGCGGGGCTTGTTCTCGCGGCCCAGCTCGGTGCGCATGGCCATGTAGCGGTCAAAGGCTTCCTGCACCATGGCATCGTCGATCTGCACATCGTCCAGAATGGTGCCGAAGGTGGTGTGGCGGCAGTGATCGGACCAGTAGGTGTCGATCATCTTGATCTCGGTGATGGTGGGGTCGCGCTGCTCAGAGCGGAAGTACTCCTGGCAGAACTTGATGTCGCCCAGATCCATGGCCAGACCCTTTTCCTCGATGAACTTGGCAAGGCCAGCCTCATCCAGCTGATTGAAGCCCTCCAGCACTGCCACGGCAGCGGGCACAGGGTACTCCATCTTCAGGGTCTCTTTGGTCTCCAGAGAAGCTTCGCGGGCTTCCACGGGGTTGATGACATACTTTTTGATCTCGGCCACCTGCTCGGGGGTCAGAGCGCCCTCCAGCAGGTAGACGCGGGCAGAGCGCACCAGCGGGCGCTCGCCCTGACTGATGAGCTGGATGCACTCGGCGGCAGAATCTGCGCGCTGGTCGAACTGGCCGGGCAGATACTCCACCGCGAAGGACACGCCCTCGGCAGCGGGCAGCTCGGCGTAGGTGTTATCCACCGGCGGCTCGCTGAACACGGTGCTGACGCACTGGTTGAATAGTGCCTCGTCGATGCCTTCCACGTCGTAACGGTTCAGCAGGCGCAGACCGGTCAGGTCCTTGATGCCCAGCAGGCTGGTGAGCTCGTTTTTTAGACCGTTTGCCTCGACATCAAAGCCGGGCTTTTTTTCCACATAAATACGATAGACCATTGGGTAAGTTCCCCCTTTGTATTCTTTCTTACTGCTTCTCTGCCAGCGCTTTCAGGGCACGCAGGCCGATATCGCTGCGCTTATGCAGCTTTTCAAAGCTGATCTTTTCGGCTGCTTCGTAGGCGTGGCTCAGGGCGTTGGTCAGGCGCGGGCCGGTGGCGGTAACGCCCAGCACGCGGCCGCCGTTGGTCACAAGCTGGCCGTCCTCGGTGATGGCGGTACCGGAGTGGTACACCGTCACGTTCTCCTCGCCGGGCAACTGGCCGTCCACAAGGCCAGAGATGGGCTTGCCCTTCTCATAGGCCACAGGGTAGCCGCCGGAGGCCAGAATGACGCAGGCCGCAGCACCCTCGGAGAACTTGACCTCCTGCTCTGCCAGCGTGCCGTCGGTGCAGGCCTGCATGATGTGCAGCAGGTCGCTTTCCAGCAGCGGCAGCACCACCTGCGTTTCGGGGTCGCCAAAGCGGCAGTTATACTCGATGACCTTGGGGCCGTCCGGGGTGAGCATAAGGCCAAAGTACAGGCAGCCCTTGAAGGGGCAGCCTTCGGCGTTCATGGCGCGGATGGTGGGCAGGAAGATTTTTTCCATGCACTCCGCAGCCACCTCCGGGGTGTAGTAAGGGTTGGGGGCAATGGTGCCCATGCCGCCGGTGTTCAGGCCGGTGTCGTGGTCGTTGGCGCGCTTATGGTCCATGCTGGAGACCATGGGCTTGACCACCTTGCCGTCCGTAAAGCTCAGCACGCTGACCTCCGGCCCGGTGAGGAACTCTTCCACCACCACATGGTTGCCGGATGCACCGAACTTTTTGTCCAGCATGATCTCCTTGACGCCGTCGGCGGCCTGCTGCTCGTTTTCGCAGATCAGCACGCCCTTGCCCAGTGCAAGGCCGTCTGCCTTGATGACCACCGGGTACTTGCCCTCAGCGCGGATGTAATCCATGACCTTTGCGGGGTCATCGAAAGTCTCGTACTTTGCGGTGGGGATGCCGTATTTCTTCATCAGGTCCTTGGAGAACACTTTGGAAGCCTCGATGCGGGCAGCGGCCTTGTCCGGGCCAAAGGCGGGGATGCCCACCTTTGCCAGCGCGTCCACCATGCCCAGTGCAAGGGGGTCGTCCTGCGCCACCACAACGTAATCGAACTTTTCTTCCTCTGCAAAGCCCACCATGGTATCCACATCGGTGGCCTTGATGTTTTTGCACTTGGCGTCATAGCTGATGCCGCCGTTGCCCGGTGCGCACCAGATCTCGCCGCAGTCGGGGCTCTTTTTCAGTGCCTTGATGATGGCGTGCTCGCGGCCGCCGCCGCCCACTACTAAGATTTTCTTTTTCATAGATCTACCTTCTTTATGAAAGTTCTTCTGCCAAGGGAACTCCCCCAGTCTGCTCCGCAGACAGCCCCCTCAAGGAGGGGGCCTTTTGGCAAAACCGAAAACTTTATCTCCTGCTCAAAGGCTCCCTCTCAGAGGGAGCTGGCACGGCGCAAGCCGTGTCTGAAGGAGTTTTAGTGATGGAACAGCCGCAGGCCGCAGAAGGCCATGGCGATGCCGTACTTGTTGCAGGTGTCGATGACCTGCTGGTCGCGGATGGAGCCGCCGGGCTGCACGATGGCGGTCACGCCGGAGCGGCGGGCGCGCTCGATGTTGTCGCCGAAGGGGAAGAATGCGTCCGAGCCAAGGCACACACCGGTCACCTTGCTGAGGTAAGCCTTCTTTTCCTCGGCGGTCAGGGGCTCGGGCTGGCGGGTGAAGGTCTCGGCCCAGACGTCATCGCCGATGACATCCTCCGGGGTATCGCCGATGTAAACATCAATGGCGTTGTCGCGGTTGGGCTTTGCCACATCGTCGCGGAAGGGCAGGTCCAGCACCTTGTCCATGTGGCGCAGCTGCCAGTTGTCGGCCTTCTGGCCTGCCAGACGGGTGCAGTGGATGCGGCTCTGCTGGCCTGCGCCCACGCCGATGGTCTGGCCATTGTAGGTGTAGCACACGCTGTTGGACTGGGTGTACTTCAGGGTAATGAGGGCAATGATGAGGTCGCGCTTCTGCTCCTCGGTCACGTCCTTGTTCTCGGTGACCCAGTTGTTCAGCATGGTGTCGGCGTTGATGACCAGCTCGTTGCGGCCCTGCTCGAAGGTGATGCCGTACACCTGCTTGTGCTCGATGGGAGCGGGCTTATAGGCGGGGTCGATGGCGACCACGTTGTAGTTGCCCTTCTTTTTGCCGGACAGGATGGCCAGTGCCTCCGGCTCGTAGCCCGGGGCGATGATGCCGTCGGACACTTCATGCTGGATCAGCTTTGCGGTGGGCACATCGCAGATGTCGGACAGGGCGATCCAATCGCCGAAGGAGGACATGCGGTCTGCGCCGCGGGCGCGGGCGTAGGCACAGGCCAGCGGGGAGAGCTCGGTCTCCGGGGCAATGTGGTACATCCGGCGCTCCACCTCGGTCAGGGGCAGACCCAGTGCTGCGCCCGCCGGGGAAACGTGCTTGAAGGAGGCCGCTGCGGGCAGACCGCAGGCGGTTTTCAGTTCCTTGACCAGCTGGATGGAGTTAAGGGCATCCAGAAAGTTGATGTAGCCGGGCTTGCCGTTCAGCACGGTAACGGGCAGGTCGGAGCCATCTTCCATATAAATGCGGCTGGGCTTCTGGTTGGGGTTGCAGCCGTACTTCAGTGCGAGTTCATTCATTGGTGCATCCTCCTTATATCCTAAGGTTTACTCTTATTCTTCCTCGGCGTCAAGCTTTTTGAGCAGTTCCAGCTCCTCGGGCAGCAGCTCCGGCTCCTCGGGGTCGTCAAAGTCGCTGCAAACGGGGTCGTACTTGTTGAAGATCATATCGCCACTCTCGCCGGTGTCCAGATCAATAACGCGGGCAAACAGGCTCACCTTGTTGTCCAGATTCAGGCTGCTCCACATATCGTGGGCAAAATCGCCGATGGTGCGGGGGCAGGCAAAGCGCAGCGGCTCGCCCTCAAAGCTGGGGATGGGGTTGCCGTTGTGCTTATAGGTGCTGATGAAGTGGCCCTCGCCTGCAACGGGCTGGGGATAATCAAAGAAATAGCGCTGCACGCTGTCACCGTTGCCGTCGGCAGATTTGAGGATGCTCATCTGGTAGCTGCCGTCGGCGTACACCACAGCAGAGATGCGGGGGGTGTAGTTGGGGCCGTCCGGCTCAAAGGTGCGGGTGCGCAGGGCGTCGGCAAAGCTCTTGCCCTGGCTCATCAGGTCGTAGATGGTGTCGGTCTGGTCGCCGTTGGTCACGATGTGGGTCTTGCCAAGGGTCAGCACCGGGTTGTAAATGATCAGGCTGGGGTCCTCCAGCTTTGCGGGGTCTGCCGCCACGGTGCAGATGCCGCCGCGCTCGGGCACGGGGTCAAACACGCGGTTGCGGCTGTTCTCGCTGCGGCCCATGATAAAGTATCCGATAAACATCTGCCGTCCGTCCGGTGCCATGGCCACAGCAATGCCGCGACCGGGGTACTCGTTGGAGGCCAGATACTCGTTCAGGTTGATCTTTTCCATTGTTGTTCTCCCTTGCATTTTTGTTTTCAAAGAGCAACTCTCGGCTCCCCCCCTTTGGGGGAGCTGGCGCGTCAGCGCCTGAGAGGGCGAACCTCTTTGCGGAGGCAACTTCCCCGCCCTCTCCGTCACGGCTTACGCCGTGCCACCTCTCCCAAAGGGAGAGGCAAGAACAACGCTCTGCAAGCTTTCAGCAAATCTCTCCGCTGCACACCATAGCCACAGCCTTGGGCAGCAGCTTCCATTCAGCCTGCTCCATCACCCGCTTCTGCAGCACCTCTGGGGTGTCGCCGGGCAGGATGTCCACGGCCTTCTGCAGCAGAATGGGCCCGCCGTCGCACTCCTCGTTGACAAAGTGGACGGTAGCGCCGGTCACCTTGCAGCCCCGGGCCAGTGCGGCTTCGTGGGGGCGCAGACCGTACATTCCCGGCCCGCAGAAGGAAGGGATCAGCGCCGGGTGCACGTTCAGGATGCGGCGCGGATAAGCCGCGATGACGCTGGGGCCCAGCACGGACAGAAAGCCCGCCAGTACCACCAGATCGATCTTGTGCGCCCGCAGCGTTTCCAGCAGTGCAGCGTCAAATTCCTCGCTGGCGGCGTAGTCCTTGCGGCGCACCACACAGCTCTCCACACCGGCCTTTGCGGCGCGTTCCAGCGCAAAGACGCCGGGCTTGGAAGCCACTACCAGCGTGATTTTACCATTGGGGTTCTCGCCCCGGGCCTCACTGTCCAGCAGCGCCTGCAGATTGGTGCCGCCGCCGGACACTAACACGGCAATGTTCAGCACAGCTCCACGCCCTCACCTTCTGCGATGACGCCCAGACGGTAGGCTTCCGGCTCGCCGTTGGCGTGCAGGATCTCCAGTGCCTTATCGGCCTGCTCGGCGGGCACAGTGAGCACCATACCCACGCCCATGTTGAAGGTATTGAACATATCGTGCTCAGAGATGCCGCCCACCTTCTGCATCAGGTGGAACAGGGCGGGGGTGCGCACATCCGCTTTGTTGATGCGGGCGCAGCAGCCCTTCTTCAGGCTGCGGGGGATATTCTCGTAGAAGCCGCCGCCGGTGATGTGGGAGATGCCCTTGACCTGCACCTCTTCCAGCACCTTCAGCACGGGCTTGACGTAGATCTTGGTGGGAGCCAGCAGCGCCTCGCCAAGGGTCTTGCCGCCCAGCTCGGCGGGAGAGGAGAAGAGCACATCGGGGTCGGCGTCGATGTTGAACACCTTGCGCACCAGCGAGAAACCGTTGGAGTGTACACCGGTGGAGGGCAGGGCGAGGATCACGTCACCGGCTGCCATGGTCTCGTTGTTCAGGATCTTCTCCTTATCCACAACGCCTACGGTGAAACCGGCCAGATCGTACTCGTCCTCCGGCATCATGCCCGGGTGCTCGGCAGTCTCGCCGCCCACCAGTGCACAGTCGGCCTGCACGCAGCCCTCGGCCACGCCCTTGACGATGTTGGCGATCTTTTCCGGCACGTTGCGGCCGCAGGCGATGTAATCCAGGAACACCAGCGGCTTTGCACCGGCGCAGATGACATCGTTGACGCACATAGCCACGCAGTCGATACCAATGGTGTCGTGCTTATCCATGATCATGGCCACCTTCAGCTTGGTGCCCACACCATCGGTGCCGGAGATCAGCACCGGATGCTTGTAACCGGTGCAGTCCAGCTCAAACAGGCCGCCAAAGCCGCCCAGGCCGCCGATGCAGTGCTCGTTCATGGTACGGGCGACATACTGCTTCATCAGCTCCACAGAGCGGTAACCGGCGGTAATGTCCACGCCTGCTGCGGCGTAGCTTTCAGAATAGCTCTTTTCCATGTTCTTACTCTCCTAACTTTTTGGCGTCCTTGGGACGGTCGTTCAGGTGACGGTCGTGAATATCGGTAGAAAGCACACTTTCCGGCTCTACGGCATACTCGCCGGTAAAGCAGGCGGTGCAGAAACCGCATTTTGCGTTTTTGGCAAGCTGGACAACGTGCTCGTTAGAAAGGTAGCCCAGCGTATCGGCGCCGATGACCTCGTTGATCTGCTCCAGCGTGCGGCCGGTAGCCACCAGTAGCTTCTGGTCCGGGATATCGGTGCCAAAGTAGCACGGATACTTGAAGGGAGGTGCAGAGACCATAAAGTGCACCTCGGCAGCGCCGGCATCCCGCAGCAGCTTGATGATACGGGCAGAGGTGGTGCCGCGCACGATGGAGTCGTCCACCAGCACAACGCGCTTGCCTTTGACGGTGCTGGACACCACGTTCAGCTTAATGCGCACGCTGTTCTCGCGCTGCTTCTGGCTGCCCTGAATGAAGGTGCGGCCGATGTATTTATTCTTGATGAAGCCGATGCCATAGGGGATGCCGCTCTCCTGCGAGTAGCCCAGTGCTGCATCCAGGCCGGAATCCGGCACGCCGATGACCACATCTGCCTCCACAGGATGCTCCTGTGCAAGGAAGCGGCCTGCCTGCTTGCGGGCTTCGTGCACCGAGCTGCCCTCGATGACGCTGTCCGGGCGGGCGAAGTAAATGAACTCGAACACGCACATCTGGGTGTCCGGGCGTCCGCAGTGATCCTTGATGCTGCGCAGCTCGCCGGTCTTGGTATCCACCACCACGATCTCGCCGGGCTCCACATCCCGCAGCAGGGCAGCGCCTGCAGCATCCAGTGCGCAGCTCTCGCTGGCAAAGACGTAGCCGCCGCCGGGCAATGTGCCGATGCACAGGGGACGGTAGCCCCGGGGGTCGCGCACCGCGATGAGCTTGGTGGCAGACATGATCACAAGGCTGTATGCGCCTTCCAGCACGTCCATGGTCTTGCTGATGGCAGTCTCGATGCTACCCATGCGCAGACGGTTGCGGGTGATGAGGTAGCAGATGACCTCGGTATCCGAGGAGCCGTGGAAGATCGCGCCCTCGTTTTCCAGCTGGCGGCGCAGCTCCACAGCGTTGGTCAGGTTGCCGTTGTGGCACAGTGCCATGGTGCCGCGGCCGTGGCGGACGATCATGGGCTGGGCGTTGGCGCGGACGCGGGTGCCCGCGGTGGCGTAGCGCACATGACCGGTAGCCATGTGTGCCGTGGTAGTAGACAGGCTTGCCAGCACCTCCGGGGTGAACACCTCGTTCACAAGGCCCAGATCCCGGTGACCGGTGATCACGCCGTCATCGTTGACAGCGATGCCGCAGCTCTCCTGCCCGCGGTGCTGCAGCGCATACAGGGCCGAATAAGCCGCTGCTGCCACATCCTCGGTACCGGCACGGTCGTAGATGCCGAAAACGCCGCACTCCTCATGCAGCGGATATGCAAAATCAGACATTGGTTCTCCTTTACAGCTCGTTCAGTTCGTTCTGCAGCTTTTCTTCCTTGGCTGCGATCTGCTGTGCCATGGCTACGCGCTCGGCTTCCAGCTTTTCAGTCAGTGCGTCATCGCTCAGTGCCAGGATCTCAGCAGCCAGCCATGCGGCATTCTTGGCACCGTTCAGCGCCACAGTTGCCACCGGGATACCGCTGGGCATCTGCACGGTAGCCAGCAGCGCGTCCAAGCCGTCCATCGCGCCGCCCTTCATGGGGATGCCGATGACCGGCAGGGTGGTGTTGGCGGCAAAAGCACCTGCCAGATGTGCTGCCATGCCTGCTGCGCACAGGATAACGCCAAAGCCGTTGGCCCTTGCGCTTTTTGCAAAGGCTGCTGCCTCGGCGGGGGTGCGGTGTGCCGAAAGGATATGTGCCTCAAAGGGGATGTCCAGCGCTTTCAGCTGGGCACAGGCACCCTTGACCACCGGCCAATCGCTGTCCGAACCCATGATCACTGCCACTTTACGAACCATTTTCCTAAGCCTCTCTTTCTCAACTGTCCAACAAGACCGACAAACAAAAAAGGCTGCGGTACACCTGTACCACGGCCTTTATTTCCGGTTTTTCTGTCCGCGCATTTTGCACAAGGCTGCACCATGCCCCTGATTGCAGTGAATGTGACCCCATTCCATGCGACCCGGCACCAGCAGCATCATTGAAGTTTCCCTCCGCAGTTTCCTGTGCAAGCGTTTTTTCAGGCGGCGATGCAAGCCCATTTTTTGGGGCATCGTCCCTGTACTAGATACAGTTTACGGCAAAAAAACCGCTTTGCAAAGAGCGTTTGGGCAAATTCTCCCTTGTGTTCCCATGCCGTCAAAAAACTTTCGAAAGTTTTGTGCAGTTTCGCCATCCTTTTTCTTTTTAAGTATGACTTATGCAGCGGGTATATTTTATGTAAAGGCCGTGTTGATGTATCCCAGATAGAAAACCGAATTTTTAAAAAATGATCTTTGCGGTGGCGGCGCGTGCAGCGCGGATCAGATCCGCCGGAGCGCAGCACACCTGCGTGCCGATGCGCCCGCCGGAAACGTAGACCTTCTGCTGGGTCAGCACGCTTTCGTCAAAGACGGTGCGGTACTGCTTTTTCATGCCCACCGGGCTGCAGCCGCCCCGCACATAGCCGGTGACCTTGTTGATATCCGCCACATGGATCATAGCCACGCTCTTTTCGCCCACGCTGCGGGCAGCGGCCTTTAAATCCAGCTCTGCCGCCACCGGAATGACGAACACAAAATAGTTTTTGCTGCTGCCCTGCGTTACCAGCGTCTTATACACGCAGGCAGGGTCCTCACCCATGCTGGCGGCTACGGTCACACCGTCCACCGCCACCCCCTCCTCATGGGGGTACTCGTGGGCGGTATAGGCCACCTTTTCTCGTTCCAGAATGCGCATTGCGTTGGTTTTAGCTTCTTTTCCCATTGTTATTCCCTCTTTGATTCTATTGAACCCTCTCAGGCCGCTTCGCGTCCAGCTCCCCCGAAAGGGGGAGCTTATGCGCGGTAACCGGCAGATTCTCTTTCACCGGGAAGTGTCATCGCGCAGCAATGACTGAGAGGGTTCTTTTCTTTTTTCTATTCTACCACTTTTTCTGAAAAAATTCAAAATTTCTCTTGACTTCAGTTTCATGAAGTGATATCATAGCGTCACGCACTTCAGAGCACTGAAGTTTGACGCTGCAAGCTGCGGCAAAGGAGCTGGTCTCCCTCGCCGTTTCACAGGATAAGAAAAGGCAAAGGAGACAAAACACTATGATCATCGTACTCAAACAGGATGCCCCCGACGTACAGGTGCGCGAGTTCTGCCACGAACTGGAGGATATGGGGCTGCAGATCAACGATTCCAAGGGCAGCGACACCCATATTCTGGGTCTGATCGGCGACACAAAGGCCATTGCGGAGAGCTGGGTGCTGGCGAACCCGGTGGTGGAGACCTGCCGCCGCGTGTCCGAGCCCTACAAAAAGGCCAACCGCAAGTTCCACCCGGACGACAGCGTCATCGATGTGGAAGGTGTCAAGATCGGCGGTGGCAACTTTGCGGTCATTGCAGGGCCGTGCAGCATTGAAAGCGAGGAGCAGATCACCTACTGCGCCCAGCGGGTAAAGGCGGCAGGTGCTTCCCTGCTGCGCGGCGGTGCCTTCAAGCCCCGCACCTCCCCCTACTCCTTTCAGGGTATGCGCAGCGAGGGTCTGGACCTGCTTAAGCTGGCACGCCGCGCCACCGGTTCGCCCATTGTGACCGAGATCATGAACACCGAGCACCTGCCCCTGTTTGAAAACGTGGACCTGATTCAGGTGGGTGCCCGCAATATGCAGAACTTTGAGCTGCTCAAGGCCGTTGGCCGCCAGAAAAAGCCGGTGCTGCTCAAGCGCGGCCTTGCCAACACGCTGGAAGAGTTCGTGATGAGCGCCGAGTACATCATGGCCGAGGGCAACGAGAATGTCATTCTGTGCGAGCGCGGCATCCGCACCTTTGAGACCAGTATGCGCAACACGCTGGATCTTGCCGGTGTGGTCATGCTGCACAAGATGACCCATCTGCCGGTGGTGGTGGACCCCAGCCACGCATGCGGCCACGCTTGGATGGTGCCGGAGCTGGCGAAAGCTGCGGTCGCCGCCGGTGCCGACGGTTTGATGATCGAGGTGCACAACAACCCCGCCAAGGCCAAGTGCGACGGCGCACAGAGCCTGACCCCGGACCAGTTCGATGAGCTGATGCAGTTCATCGGCAAAGAGGTGGAGTTCTTTGGTAAAAAAATGAACTGAGCCTGTAATTACATCCTATTGCATTGCAGAGAAGCCAGTGTGCGAACCATACGCACACCGGCTTCTTTTGCTATATAACGCTTTTATTTTGCAGTTGAGTGTTGTACCCCCCCCCCCCCCATGATTTTTCCGTTTTCAAGGACTCCAAGCCGAGCCGGATCAACTCCACAGTTGCCTCAGAGCGCGTCTGGCAGCGGTGCTCAAAGCGATACTCTTCGATCTGTTGAAACAACTCCTTGTCCACAGATACTGTATAGCGCGGTTTATCAGTCGCCATCCGTTTCATCTCCTTTTTGGGTAGTTCTGAAAAAATATACCCTATCCTCTTTAAAAAGTAAAGCCGCAAAAAAAGTTAAGCCACACACAACTTTCACTCTTGACAGTGGTTCACTGAACCACTATAATAAAAACGAACCAAAAAGTTTACAACTTGGTAATTACTTTTAGGAGGTATCGTCAAGATGGATGATTTTTTTGTGAAAATCTCGTTTTTGATCCCGCCTTCCTTAAAGGTCGCTTTCCCTCACACACGCTGCGGAATTGTTTTGGGGGGCGGGGCGGCGGCTGTATAGCAGCCGGTTCCAGTGGTATTCCCCGCCCCTGAGGTTCTATAAGGTTCTGTTTCGTTTCTGAAAACAAAGCATCCTGCCGTCCATGCATGGTGGCACAGCAGAGCGCCGCGTTTTAGAAAAATAAAAAGTATCGTATTGTTTTGTAAAGGAGATTCGGTTTATGAAAATGAAAAAAGTAGGCCGTTTGCTGTCTCTTGTTGTAGCGGGTGCTATGGCGCTTTCTATGATTCCTGCGGCTTTTGCGGCTGATGCTGACACCGCTCATGTCGAGCCTACCTCGAGCTGTTTCCACGATCACATGACCTATGTGAGTAACGGCGACGGCAGCACTCATAAGGAAATCTGCAACGATTGCCATGTAACTCTGGATGATCAGGCGAGCTGCATGTTTATGGATGGCAAGTGCACGAAATGTAGCGCTCCTGATCCCACTTGTGACCACATGGGTACGGACTTTGGCTTTTCTGCCAACAACGACGGCACCCACGATGTTACGTGCGGCCGCTGCGGTGGAACCGTGAGCGAGAATGTTCCCTGCGACTACGTTGATGGTAAGTGCCAGCAGTGCGGCGCTGAGGAGCCCGCTTGCGACCACATGGGTACGAGCTTCGACTTTTCTGCCAATAACAACGGCACCCACGATGTTCTGTGCCACCGCTGCGGTGAAACTGTGAGCGAGAATGTTCCTTGCACCTACGTTGATGGCAAGTGCGAGCAGTGCGGCGCTACCTGCGACCACATGGCCAACAGCTGGGAGTACGAGAGCACCGACCATGGCACCCACAAGGTCATCTGCGCTGTTTGTAAGGCAGTTGTGGACGAGCTTGGCTGCACCTATGTTAATGGCAAGTGCCAGACCTGCGGCGCTGAGGAGCCCGCTTGCGACCACATGAATCAGAACTTCGAGTTTTCTGCCAACAACAACGGCACCCACAATGTTCTGTGCGGCGACTGCGGTGAAACTGTGAGCGAGAATGTTCCCTGCGACTACGTTGATGGTAAGTGCCAGCAGTGCGGCGCTACCTGCGACCATGTTGGCGTGCAGAAAGTTGTTGATAATGGCGACGGCACTCACAACATCGTTTGCCTCACCTGCAACGAAGTTCTGGGCACTGCCGAGCATGTCTACGGCGAAGATGGCAAGTGCGCTTGCGGTGCTGAGTTCGTCTGCGACCACATGGGTCAGAAGTTCGAGTTTTCTGCCAACAACGACGACACCCACAATGTTCTGTGCGCTGACTGCAAGACTGTTGTGAGCGAGAATGTTCCCTGCACCTACATTGATGGCAAGTGCCAGCAGTGCGGCGCTGCTTGCCAGCATGTGAAGCAGCACGCTGTGGACAACGAGGATGGCACCTGCTCTTATGTTTGCGATAAGTGCAATACCGTGATCGACACTGTGGCTCACATCTACTACGATGGTGAAGACACTTGCGCTCGCTGCGGTGCCTCGAAGGCCGCTTGCAAGCACCTGAACGAGAACTACGAGTATGTTGACAACGGCAACGGCACCCACAACGTTGTGTGTGCTGACTGCGGTGCAGTTGCACAGGAGAACGTCGCCTGCGACTACATCCTGGATGAGTGCGTTCACTGCGGTGGTCTCTACACCAGCGGCAACGTTCCGTTCTTTGTCTCTACTGGCAAAGGCCTGCTGCGTTCTCTGCGTA
Organism: uncultured Faecalibacterium sp.; assembly: GCA_934539245.1. Taxonomy (GTDB): domain Bacteria; phylum Bacillota; class Clostridia; order Oscillospirales; family Ruminococcaceae; genus Faecalibacterium. The sequence goes on along the minus strand of CAKTCK010000001.1, from coordinate 40,132 downwards.
GCTTCTTCATGAGCCTCTTCATCCGTTAATCCCCCTTGCTGTATAGATCCATGCACTCTATACAGCTGGTAGTTAGCCTATACTTTTCTTCCATGCGGAAAAGGGCTGCCGTTTAAAAACGGCAGCCCTTTTTCTTTGCACAGCGTCTGTGCATTTTCTTTTTGCGGATTTTATGGTATACTAAAGCGTATTTTGAAAAAACACTGCCGAAAGAGGTTTTAAACATGAAAGCACACATTGCACGCAACCAGAACGCCGGGGTGCCGCTGGCGCTGGGCTGGAACCTTTCCCCCGCCGACCGGGGCAAGCTGGAGGGCATGGCGCCCGCCTTTGGCATGAAGCTGCTGCCCGTTGCTCCCGCCGACGCCGGCAAGACTGTTGCCCAGCTGCTGGGCGAGGTGGAGGTAAAAGCCCCCAGAACACTGGTGCTGGAGCCGGGTGCCTATCCCCCGGCGCTGGTGCTGGCAAACTTCCGCGATAAGGACGTGGACACCCTGCTGGATCTGATGCGGCAGGCACAGGTCACCATCCCGCTCAAGGCGGTGGTCACCCCCGCAAACCGCAGCTGGATGTTCGCAGACCTGCTGGCGCATTTGCAGGAGGAGCACACCGCCTTTACCGCCGCAAAGGAGAGCCAGACCGTATGAAGAGCCGCATCACCCGCATGACCGCTGCACTGCTGGCGGCGGTGCTGAGCCTTAGCCTGCTGGTCGGCTGCAAGCCCAAAAAGGAGCTGACCCGGTACAGTACCATCTTTTATGATGTGTTCGACACGGTGACGCAGGTCATTGCCTACTGTGAGAGCGAGGAGGAGTTCAACACCCAGATGCAGGCGCTGCATCAGGATCTGATTGCCTACAATCAGCTCTACGATATCTACAACGACTACGACGGCGTTGTGAACGTTAAGACCATCAACGAAAACGCCGGGAAAGCCCCGGTACAGGTAGATGACCGCATTCTCTCCATGCTGGAGCTGGCGCGGCAGATGTACGACCTGACCGGCGGCAAGATCAACATTGCCATGGGCAGTGTGCTGGGCATCTGGCACGACTACCGCGAAGCCGCCGAAAAAGACGCCTCCGAGGCTGACAACACCCTGCCCACACAGGAGGAGCTGGAAACCGCCGCCCGGCACTGCGATATCAACGACCTTGTCATTGACGAGGAGGCCAAAACGGTCTATCTGTCCGACCCGGAGATGTCGCTGGACGTGGGCAGCGTGGGTAAGGGGTACGCAGTGGAGATGGTCTGCCGCGCCGCCGAAGCCCGGGGCCTGACCAGCGCACTGGTGAGCGTGGGCGGCAACCTGCGCGCCATCGGCACAAAGCCGGACGGCAGCCAGTGGACGGGCGGCGTAGAGAACCCGTGGAACGCCTCGGAGGTGTACACCAATAACAACTTCATTTTCGGCTCGCCCATCAACATGAGCGACCTTGCACTGGTGACCAGCGGCGACTACCAGCGCTACTTTGTGGTGGACGGCAAGCGCTACCACCACATCATCGACCCGGCTACCCTGTGGCCCGCCGCCTACTACAACGGCGTTACCGTGCTGTGTCCGGACTCCGGCATGGCAGACTGCCTGACCACCGCCCTGTTCTGTATGCCGCTGGAAGAGGGGCAGAAGCTGGTGGAGTCGCTGGACGGCGTAGAAGCCATGTGGTGCACGCCCGATCAGCAGGCCACCACCTCCAGCGGCTGGGACAGCCACCTGAAAAAGTAAATTTGTTTATAAAAAACGAGCCATCATGCGGAAATCCGCACGATGGCTCGTTTTTCTATGCTATTGATTTATGCGCTCAGCCGCACAGGCATCACTCCACAATGATGCTCTTGCCGGTCATCTCGGCGGGGACGGGCAGGCCGATATAGGGCAGCATGGTGGGTGCGATGTCGGCCAAGCAGCCGCCTTCGCGCAGCTTCACGTCGCCGCAGCCAACTGCCACAAAGGGCACAACGTTGGTGGTGTGGGCGGTGAAGGGGGTGCCGTCCGGGTTCATCATCTTCTCGGCGTTGCCGTGGTCGGCGGTGATGAAGGCGCAGCCGCCGGCGTTCAGCACAGCGGTGACCACCTGATCCACGCAGGTATCCACAGCCTCAACGGCCTTGACAGCAGCATCAAACACGCCGGTGTGGCCGACCATATCGCAGTTTGCGAAGTTCAGGATGACCACATCGTACTTACCGCTCTCGATGCGCTTGACGCACTCGGCAGCAACTTCGGGGGCGCTCATCTCGGGCTTCAGGTCGTAGGTGGCAACCTTGGGGCTGGGGATGACGCAGCGATCCTCGCCCTCATAGGGAGCTTCCACACCGCCGTTGAAGAAGAAGGTGACGTGGGCGTACTTCTCGGTCTCGGCAATGCGCAGCTGGGTCTTGCCGTGGGCAGACAGGTACTCGCCCAGAACGTTCTTCAGCTCCACCGGGGGATAAGCCACTTCGCAGTTGGGCATGGTGGCATCGTACTCAGCCATGCAGACGTAGTGTACCTGCTTGCGGCCGCCGCGGCGCTCAAAGCCGGTAAAGGCGTCGTCGCAGAAGATGCGGGTCATCTGGCGGGCACGGTCGGGGCGGAAGTTCATAAAGATGACGGTGTCGCCATCCTGCACGCGGCCACCCTCGCAGGTGACGCAGGGCAGCACGAACTCATCGGTCTTGTCTGCGGCATAGGAAGCCTCGATGGCCTCGGCAGCGTTGGCAGCGTGCTCGCCCTCGCCGTAGACGAAGGCAGCGTAGGCCTTCTCCTCGCGATCCCAGTTGTTATCGCGGTCCATGGCGTAGTAACGGCCGGAAACGCTGGCGATCTTGCCCACGCCCAGCTCGTCCAGCTTGGCCTGCAGGTCAGCAAGGAAGCCCTTGCCGGAGTGGGGGTCGGTGTCGCGGCCGTCGGTGATGCAGTGCAGGTAGACTTCCTTGGCACCCAGATGCTTTGCCATCTCCAGCACGCCGAACCAGTGGTCAGCATGGCTGTGCACGCCGCCGGTGCCCACCAGACCCATCAGGTGGATGGCCTTACCGGCCTCGATCGCAGCCTTCATGTTCTTGACCAGCACAGGATTCTTGAGCATCTCACCGTCGCGGATGGACTTGGTGATGAGGGTCAGCTGCTGGTACACGATGCGGCCTGCACCCATGTTGGTGTGGCCGACCTCGGAGTTGCCCATCTGGCCGTCGGGCAGGCCGACAGCCATGCCGGAAGCATCAATGGTGGTCATGGGGTACTTTTCCATCAGAGCATCCAGATGGGGGGTCTTGGCAGCCACAACAGCATTGCCGAAGGTCTCGTTCGGCACCCAGCCGAAGCCATCCATGATGCACAGAAGAACAGGTTTCTTTGCCATAAAATTGAATCTCCTTTGAATTTATCACGCGTTGCGGGCAAGGCCAGAGGCCCTGCCTGCGGGGGTGCAGCCTGCGGGTGCACGCACCCGGACAGCTGCTGTAAAACAGATCAGCGCCCGGCTCAGCGCTGAAAAAGCGGCGCAGCCGGGCGCTGAAACAGCTCATTTAAGAAAAGGCAGTTGCTCAGCCCTTAGTGGCTGCATCAACGATGACAGCAAAGTCCGGAGCCTTCAGGGATGCGCCGCCGATCAGGCCGCCATCCACGTCCTTCTTGCTCAGCAGCTCCTCGCAGTTCTTGGCGTTCATGCTGCCGCCGTACTGCACAGTGGTAGCCTCGGCCACAGCCTCGCCGTACAGCTCGCCCACCACCTTGCGGATCTGAGCGCAGACTTCCTGTGCCTGATCGGAGGTAGCGGTCTTGCCGGTGCCAATGGCCCAGATGGGCTCGTAGGCGATGACAACGTTTGCCATCTGCTCGGCGGTCACGTCACGCAGGGCGATCTTGGTCTGCATACGGACCAGCTCCTCGGTAACGCCCTCCTCGCGCTGCTGCAGGCTCTCACCCACGCAAATGATGACCTTCAGACCGGCATTCAGGGCAGCCAGAGTGCGCTTGTTGACGGTCTGGTCGGTCTCTGCAAAGTACTGGCGGCGCTCAGAGTGGCCGACGATTACGTACTCCACGCCCAGATCCACCAGCATATCAGCGCTGATCTCGCCGGTGAAAGCACCGGACTTCTCAAAGTGGACGTTCTCGGCACCCACATGGATGTTGGTGCCCTTGGTCTTAGCCACAGCGGTGACCAGATCGGTAAACGGGGTGCAGATGACCACCTCGCAGGTGGCGTCCTTCACGGCGGGGATCAGCTCGTCCACCAGAACAGCAGCCTCGGAGGCGGTCTTGTTCATCTTCCAGTTACCGGCGATAATAGCCTTGCGCTTTGCCTTATCCATTGTTATTTTCTCCTTACCTTCGTAACTATTTACAAATTGCCTGCACAAAAGAAAAGATGCGGCGGCGTAAATGCCGCCGCACCCATTGTGATGCCGGAAAAATTATGCGTTCTGGATGACTGCGATGCCGGGCAGCTCCTTGCCCTCCAGATACTCCAGAGAAGCGCCGCCGCCGGTGGAGATGTGGGTCATCTTGTCGCCCAGACCCATCTGCTGCACAGCTGCTGCGCTGTCGCCGCCGCCGATAACGGTGGTAGCATCACTCTCAGCCATAGCCTTGGCAACAGCCAGAGTACCGGCTGCCAGAGTGGGGTTCTCGAACACGCCCATGGGGCCGTTCCAGACAACGGTCTTGGAAGCCTTGACAGCGTCAGCAAACAGCTTCATGGTCTCGGGGCCGATGTCGCAGCCCTCCATGTCAGCGGGGATCGCGGTGACAGGCACCACGGTCACGTCCACAGGAGCATCGATAGGATCAGGGAAGTCCTTGATGCAGGCTGCATCCACGGGCAGCAGCAGCTTGACGCCCTTCTCCTGTGCCTTTGCCATCATTTCCTTGCAGTAGTCCAGCTTGGTGTCGTCGCACAGGCTCTTGCCGACTTCGTAGCCCTGAGCCTTAACGAAGGTGTAAGCCATGCCGCCGCCGATGATCAGGGTATCGACCTTCTCCAGCAGGTTGGAGATAACGTTCAGCTTATCAGCAACCTTAGCGCCGCCCAGAATAGCGGTGAAGGGACGGACGGGGTCGTTGACGGCGTTGCCCAGGTACTTGATCTCCTTCTCCATCAGGTAACCGACAGCGGTATCCTTGATGTAGTCGGTGACACCAGCGGTAGAGCAGTGTGCACGGTGGCAGCTGCCGAAAGCATCGTCCACATAAGCGTCAGCCAGAGAAGCCAGCTCCTCGCTGAACTCGGGCATGTTCTTGGTCTCTTCCTTGCGGAAACGGGTGTTCTGCAGCAGAACGACGTCGCCGTTGTTCATGGCAGCCACAGCAGCCTTTGCGTTCTCGCCCACAACGTTGTCGTCGTCGGCAAACACAACGGTCTTGCCCAGCTTTGCGCTCAGAGCCACAGCAACGGGAGCCAGGCTGAACTTAGCCTCGGGGCCGTTCTTGGGCTTGCCCAGATGGCTGCACAGGATGACCTTAGCGCCATCGTTGACCAGCTTCTGGATGGTGGGCAGAGCTGCATTGATGCGGTTCTCGTTGGTGATGACACCGTCCTTCATCGGGACGTTGAAATCGCAGCGGACAAGCACCTTCTTGCCGCAGTAGTTCTGATCGTCGATCGTCTTCTTACCTAAACCCATGGTAAAAACTCCTCTCAAGTTATAATTCTGAACCAGAGTCTCGCTCACAATCGGGGCTTTGCCCCGTACAGTTACTATTATAAACAAAAACTGCGTGTATTGCAAGGATATGAGATAGATAATTGTTTAACAAACATTTGCCGTTGTTGCAAGGAAATGTGTCTATTTTGCCCGAAGTGCGGTTTTTTCTGCCCGCAGACGCCGGAAATGCCGGTTTCCGTTCCGTTCTCTTCCGTGAAAAAAGCTTCCGAAAAGTCCGCAGACCTTTCGGAAGCCCAAATAAAAATAATTTTTCCGCTTTTTATGCGTTACGCAAAATATTCCTGTGCACGGCGGGCGGCATCGTTGATGCAGTCCCGCAGCTGGTCCAGCGTATCAAACTTTTTGCTGGGGCTCAGGTAGGCGTAGAACTCCACCACCGGGTCGGTGCCGTACAGATTGCCGGAAAAGCCCGGGATAAAGGTCTCACAGGTCACCTTGGTGGCGTCATCGTTCACGGTAGGGCGGCTGCCCAGACCGGTGGCCGAGGGATACCACACCCCGTTGATGCAGGTGCGGGTGATATAAATGCCGCTGCGGGGCATCTGGAAGCCCTGCGGGTACAGCTGGTTGATGGTGGGCACCCCGAGGGTGTGTCCCAGCCCTGCCCCGTGCTGCACCGCAAAGCGGATGGCATAGGGCATCCCCAGCATGGCGTTGGCAGCAGGGATATCCCCGCCTTCCAGCGCGGTGCGGATGCGGGTGGAGGACACCGGCTTTTCCTCAAACTGTGCCATGGGCACCACCACCACCTCTACCCCAAGGGGGGCGCAGAGGGCGCGCAGCAGCTCCGGGGTACCGGCAGCCTTTGCGCCAAAGGTGAAGTTTTCGCCGCAGAACAGCGCCCGGGCGTGGCAGTTTTCCACGATGCCGCGCACGAACTCCTCCGGGCTCAGCGCCTTGATTGCTTCAAAGTCCGGGGTGAGGTAATACTCCACCCCAAGGCTGTGGATCAAGGCGTGCTTATCCTCGGTAGAAAGCAGGCGCTTGCCCTTCATTTTGTTTTCCACCGGCAGGCGGAAGGTGAACACCGCCGGGGCTGCGTCATGGGTCTTTGCCCACTGCACAGCCCCTTCGATCACCGCCCGGTGGCCGATATGGATGCCGTCAAAGTAGCCCATAGCCACGGCGGTGCCTTTTTCGGGCTGCGCCAGCGGCAGCGGGGCAAACTGAGAAATGATCTGCATGGGTCTTGTTTCCTTTATTGCTCAATTACGTTCCACGAACAGTTTTTCCACCCGGAGCACTCCGCCGGTGATGTTGGCAAGGCCAAGGAACTGCCCGGCGGCATTGCGCACCCGGTAGCGTCCGTCTGCTGCGGGGTAGCGGCTGGTGGGGCAGCCGTTGTACAAATGCTGCTCCACCCATGGCTCCACCACCAGCAGCGGCAGCGGGGTGAACACGCTTTCCACCGGCAGCATCAGTGCTTCCAGCGCAGCGCTTCCCTGCTCCTTTGCGGCAAGAATTTCTTCCAGCGTGTGGGCGTCTGCTTCGGTGTACAGACCGGCAAAAGTGCGGCGCAGCGCGCTCATGGTGCCCTTCTGCCCCATGGCGGCGGCGATATCCTCCAGCAGAGTGCGGATATAGGTGCCCTTGGAGCAGCGCACCGTCAGCACATACTCGTTTTCTGCCGGACTGCCGCCGTACTCGATGCCGTAAATCTCAATGGGGCGCGCCTTGCGCTCCACGGTCACGCCCTCGCGGGCCAGCTTATACAGCGGCTGACCGTTGATTTTGACCGCCGAGTACATGGGCGGCACCTGCATCTGCGGGCCGATAAACTGCGGCAGCACAGCCAGCAATTCCTTTTCCCCGGCGGTGACGGGGGCAGTTTCCAGCACCGTGCCGGTGCTATCGCCGGTATCGGTGCGTGCACCCAAGCGCAGAGTGGCGCGGTAGGTCTTGTCGTGGTTCAGCTGCAAATCCACCGCCTTGCTGGCACCGCCGCAGAACACCGGCAGAACGCCGGTGGCCATGGGGTCCAGCGTACCGCTGTGCCCCAGCTTGCGGGTGCCCAGCACACCGCGCAGCTTTGCCACCACGTCAAAGCTGGTCCAGTCCATGGGCTTGTCTACGATCAGGATGCCCTGCATCATGCTTCCTCCTGCGGTGCGTCCAGCTCGGCTTCCACCTCTGCAAGGATCGCGTTTTTGGTGTTTTCAAGGTCGCCCAGCAGCTCACAGCCCGCTGCGCGGGTGTGCCCGCCGCCGCCCAGCCGCCGGGCGATGGCACAGGCGTCCACGCCCTTTGCGGTGCGCACACTGATGCGGTAGCTGCCGCCGGGCTGCTGGCGCAGGGTCAGGCCGACCTTGACCCCCTCGATGCTGATGGGCAGGCTGGTCAGCTCCTCCAGGTCCGCAGGGTCTACCCCGCTCTGCCGGATCTCGTCCCGAGTCAGGTAGATCAGGGCGCAGCGGCCGTCCAGATAGTACTCCAGATGGTTGCGGGCGATGCGCTCGGCCTCCATGCGGGCACGGGGCTTTGTGTCGAAGAGCAGGGTGTTCAGCTCCTCCACATGGCAGCCGGCTTCAATAAGCTTTGCCGCCACCGTGTGGGTGTTGGCTGTGGTGGAGGAGAACTTGAAGCAGCCGGTGTCGGTGGCAATGCCGGTATACAGACAGTCCGCAATGTGGGGGGTGATGGACACGCCCATCTCCACGATGACCTGATACAGCAGCTCCGCTGCCGCAGCGGCCCCGGCATCCAGAAGGGTAAAATCGGCATAGCCGTTGTTGCCTGCATGGTGGTCGATGCACAGGTCCACATGGCGTGCGTACTGCGGCACACCGTTATTTTCGCCAAACAGCTGCAACCCAGCCACATCTACCGCAATCACAGTGCGGGGCTCGAACTCGCCCTTGAACAGCCGTGGGTTTGTAAAGGCGTAGCGGGACGGAATGACATCGGAGCAGAGCACCGCTGTTGTTTTTTCCAGCGCTTTGAGCGCATAGTACAGGGCGCTGCCGCAGCCGATGGTGTCACCGTCCGGGTTTTTGTGGCACAGAATCAAAATGTTGTCCGCAGCCAGCAGGCGCTGCGCCATCTGCTGCACATTCAGTTGTTCTGTCATCCAATGATCCATCCTTTCCGCAAAGGCAGTCAATCCTCGGTCTGTTCGGTATCAGCAGGCTGTGCTTCCTCCTCGCCGTTCACGTTCAGGCTGCGCAGCAGCTCGTTGATGTGGGCGGCGTAGGCAGCACCGTCATCCTCCACAAAGATGAAGCGGGGTGCCTTGCGGATGTGCATTTTTTTGCTGACCTCGGTGCGCACATGGCCTGCGGCACGGTTCAGCGCTTCAATAGCGGGTTTGGGGCCGTCTGCACGGCCCATCACGCTTACATACACCTTTGCCACATCCAGATCCGGCGTCACGTCCAGACGGGTGACGGTCAGCAGACCGCCCTCCAGCCGCGGGTCCTTCAGCCGGCCGATGATGGCAATGACCTCGCGCTTCATATCCTGCGCAAGACGGCCCATATTTTTCTGAGACATTCCGTTTCTCCTTTAAAAAGAAAACCCTCTCAGCCTCGCTTCGCTTGGCAGCTCTCCCGATGGGCGAGCTTTTTGCGTGGATACGGGATGCTTTTCCGTTTCTCTGCAAGCCTCCTGCCTCGGGAGAGGCGGCATTGCGTCAGCAATGACGGAGAGGGTTATTTTAAATCTTAGTCGCGGTATTCTTCCATCTTGAAGGCCTCGTACACGTCGCCTTCCTTGACGTCCGCAAACTTCTCCAGGGTCACGCCGCACTCGTAGCCCTCGGCCACTTCCTTGGCGTCATCCTTGAAGCGCTTCAGGGATGCGATCTCGTCCTCGGCGATGACGATGCCGTCACGCACCACGCGCACCTTGCTGTCGCGGGTGATCTTGCCGCTGGTCACGCGGCAGCCTGCAACGGTGCCCACGTTGGAGATCTTGTACACCTGACGCACCTGCAACTCGCCCAGAGCGACCTCGCGGAACTTGGGTGCCAGCATACCCTTCATAGCGTCGGTGACATCGTTGATGGCATCGTAGATGACGCGGTACATACGCATTTCCACCTTGGTAGCAGCGGCTTCTTCCTTAGCCACATTGTCCGGGCGAACGTTGAAGCCGATGATGATGGCGTTGGAGGCATCGGCCAGATCGACGTCGGACTTGCTGATGGCGCCGACACCGGCGTGGATGACGCGCACGCGCACCTCATCGTTGGAGATCTTCTCCAGACTCTGCTTCACAGCCTCGGCAGAGCCCTGCACGTCGGCCTTGACCACGATGGCCAGTTCCTTCATGTCGTTCTGTGCCATCTGGCTGAACAGGTTATCCAGCGTGACCTTCTGGAAGGAGGAGAACTGTTTCTCCTTGGCGGCAGCGATGCGCTGCTCTGCCAGCTCACGGGCCAGACGCTCGTCCTCAACAGCCTCGAACAGGTCGCCGGCCTCGGGCACGGCGGTCAGACCGGTGATCTCCACAGGGGTGGAGGGGCCGGCATCGGTGAGCAGCTGACCCTTGTCATTGCGCATGGTACGCACACGACCCACAGCGGTACCGGCAATGATGACATCACCGGCGTGCAGGGTGCCGTTCTGCACCAGAATGGTGGCGATGGGGCCCTGACCCTTGTCCAGACGAGCCTCGACCACAGCGCCCTTGGCGCGGCGGTTGGGGTTGGCCTTCAGCTCCATGACCTCAGCTTCCAGCGCAACGCGCTCCAGCAGGTCGTTGATGCCCATACCAGTCAGTGCAGACACGGGGATGCAAGCCACATCTCCGCCCCAGTCCTCGGGGATCAGGCCGTACTTGGTCAGGCTCTCCTTCACGCGCTCGGGGTTGGCGGTGGGCTTATCCATCTTGTTGATGGCAACGATCACCTTGACCTCAGCAGCCTTGGCGTGATTGATGGACTCGATGGTCTGGGGCATGATGCCGTCATCAGCAGCCACGACCAGAATAGCGATATCGGTCATGTTGGCACCACGGGCACGCATGGAGGTGAAAGCCTCGTGACCCGGGGTGTCGAGGAAGGTAATCTTGCTGTCGTTGATGCGCACCTGATATGCACCGATAGCCTGCGTGATGCCGCCGGCCTCACCTGCGGTGACGTTGGTCTTGCGGATAGCATCCAGAATACTGGTCTTGCCGTGGTCAACGTGACCCATGACACAGACCACCGGGGGACGCTCCACCAGATCCTCCTGTGCATCCTCTTCCTGCGTGAACAGACGCTCCTCGATGGTAACGTGCACCTCGTGCTCGACCTTTGCGTGGAACTCCTCTGCCAGCAGAGATGCGGTGTCGAAATCGATCACATCGTTGATGGCGTGCATCTCGCCCATCTGCATGAACTTGGCAATGACCTTACCGGCCTGCTGCTTCAGACGGGCTGCCAGCTCGCCCACGGTGATCTCGTCGGGGATCAGCACCTTCAGCTGGGCGTTGCGGGCCTTCTCCAGCTGGATGCGCTGCAGACGCTCGAACTCGGTCTCGCGCTTGCCCTTCTGGAACTGCTGGCGCTGGCGCTGGCCGCGCTGGGTGAACTTCTGCTTGTTGCCCTGCGGGGTGGGCTTGCGGCGGTTCTCGGTGTTCTTGGTAGAGGCCAGATCATCGTAACGGGCATCGAAGCGGTCCACGTTCATATCCACAGTGCGGGTATCCACGGTGACCTGATTGTCCTCGCGGCGGACAGAGACTGCCTGTGCGGGGGCAGCAGCAGCCTTTGCGCCGGTCTCGCGTGCCAGCTCGCTGAAGGAAACGGTCTTTTCCTCGCGCTTCTTGTGCTGCTCGGGCTTCTTGTCGCCGTGCTTATTGTTGTTATTATTGTTGTTTGCCTTGGGCTGCTCAGCCTTTGCGGCGGGCTGCTGGGGCTTTTTGTCAGCCTTGGGAGCCTCGGGCTTCTTTTCAGCCTTCTTTTCGGCTTTCTGGTCAGCCTTCTTCTCGGCCTTGGGATCCTCCTTGGGAGCCTTGGCGCTGTTCAAGAACTCGTCCAGATTCGCCACGCTGTTGTCCTTGCTGAACTTCTCCAGCAGGTAGTTCAGCTCGTTCTCCTCCAGATTGGAGCTGTTCTTCTTGCCGGTGCTGCCCATAGCGGTCAGCTCGTCCAGCACCTTCTTTGCAGAAAGGTTCAGATCCTTTGCAAAGTCACTCACTTTATATTTTACGATCATTCGCTCATATCCTCCTCATTTTTGATTGCTCCGCAGTCCGACAGGCGGTCGAAGCAGAGCTTTGCGAGGTTGCGGTCGGTCACCGCGTAAACAGCCACGGGCTTGTGGCTGATATCGGCCAGCTTATCCTGCGTCAGCGGCATAGTGAACACGTCCACTAAGTCGCCCACAGCATAGTTCAAACGCTGCAAAGTCTTGGGGCTGATGTCCGATGCGGTCATCACCAGCCACGCCTTGCTTTTTACGCAGGCTTCCTCCACGGCGTCAAAGCCCATGGTCAGCGCACCGGCCTTGCGGCACAGGCTCACGGCCTGATACAGCGCCTCTTCCGGGGGCAGCTTGGGTTTTGCGGGGGCGTTATTCTTTTTTGCCATCGGCTGCTGCCTCCTTTGCGGCTGCGGCCAGCTGTACAGCCAGCGCGTCGTATACCTCGGCGGGGACCGGCTGCTCAAAGCAGCGCTCCAGCGCCTTTTTCTTCTTTGCCTTGGTCAGGCAGTCCGGGTCAGGGCAGAGATATGCGCCGCGCCCCGGCTTTTTGCCTACCAGATCAATGCTGATCTCCCCGCTGGGTGCGCGCACCACGCGCACCAGCTCCTTTTTGGGGCGGCTGGTCATGCAGCCGATGCACTGGCGGGCAGGGATCTTTTTTTGTGCCATCCGGTTTCCCTCCTTCGGCAGATGGTGCCGGGCTTATTCAGCGTCTGCTGCGTCCTTCTTGGGCTCCTCGTCCTCGCCGTAGTAGCCGCTCTCGGGACGGATATCAATGTTGTAGCCGGTCAGGCGGGCGCACAGGCGGGCGTTCTGACCCTTGTTGCCGATGGCCAGGCTCAGCTGCTGGTCGGGCACGGTGACACGGCAGGAGCGGGTCTCGCCGGGCAGCAGCTCCACCTTGACCACCTTGGCGGGGCTCAGGGCTGCGGAGATGAACTCAGAGATATCCTCGCTCCACTTGACGATGTCGATCTTCTCGCCGCCCAGCTTTTCCACAACAGCAGCCACACGGGCGCCGTGCTCGCCGATGCAGGCGGAGACAGGGTTGACGTTGGGGTCCTTGGACCAGACAGCCATCTTGGTGCGGGCACCAGCTTCGCGGCTGATGGCCTTCACCTCCACAGTGCCGTCAAAGATTTCGGGCACTTCCAGCTCAAACAGGCGCTTGACAAGGCCGGGATGGGTGCGGCTGATCATCACGCGGGGGCCGCGCTCGGTGCTGACCACGTCCACGATGTAGACCTGCAGGGTCTCGCCCTCGGTGTACACCTCGCCGGGCACCTGCTCGTTGCGGGGCAGAACAGCCTCGCCGCCCTTGCCCAGATCCAGTGCAACAATGCCCTTCTCGGTATCCACGCGGGTAACGGTGGCCTGCACGATGTCATGTGCGCGGGACTGGATCTCGCTGAGCTGCTGGTTACGCTCGGCCTCGCGGATGCCCTGACGGATGACGTGCTTTGCGGTCTGGGCGGCAATGCGGCCAAAATCGCGGGTCTTGAGCGGGGTGATGATGCGGTCGCCCACCTCGTAGCTGCTGCGGATCTTGCGTGCCTCGGTCACACCGATCTCAGCGTGCTCGTCGTACCAGTCCTCGTCTGCCACGATGTCCTGGATCAGTGCCACATCAAAGCGGCCGGTGTCGGGGTCGATGTCCACACGGATGTGATCCTCCTCGACCTCATAGTTCTTCTTGACGGCAATGATGATGGCCGCCTTGATCTTTTCGATCAGATACTCTGCGGTGATGCCGCGCTCATGCTCCAGCATGGAGAGCGCTTCAAAAAAGTCCTTATTCGCTGCTGTCATTTTTCGGGTTCCTCCTATATATTTTGTTCTCTTTTCTCCATCAGAGATGATACTTCTCAGTTGAACAGATCCTCGTCGTCGCACAGCTGCACGCCGGAGGCTGCATTTACTTCAAAGGTCACGGGGCCGTTCTCGGTTTCCAGCGTCACGGTGCTGCCCTCGCGGCCGGTCAGGATGCCGGAAAGCTCCCGCACGCCGTCAGCGTTGGGGCGGATGAGCTTTGCCCGCACCTTCTGGCCCTTGAGCGCCTCGTAGTGCTCCGGGCGGGTCAGCTTGCGGCCAAGGCCGGGGCTGCCTACCTCCAGATAATAGCTCTGGTCGATGGGGTCTGCCTCATCCAGAATGGGGTCCAGTGCGTGGGACACCTCTGCACAGGTGTCGGTATCCATGGTGCCGTCCCGGTCGATGAGGATGCGAAGATACCAGTCCGGCCCTTCCTTCTCAAAAACCACATCCCACAGGCGCAGACCCATGCCTTCCACCGTGGGACGGACAAGCGCTTCCACTCTCTGCGCGGTGTTGCCGCCAGACTGCTTCGCCATAAAAAACCTCCAAACAAACAAGAAACGCGGACCTTGCGGCCCACGTTTCAGGTTAAACTATATCGTACTACTAGAATATAGCATACTCTTGCGATTTATGCAAGCATTTTCGCAATTTTTTTGCAGTTGTGCGCCCTTTGGGGCTTTTTACAGCACCCAGACGCCGTTTTCGAACAGCTGTACAGTGCGGCCGTCGCGGCATTTGCCGGTGATGCGGCTGTCCTCTGCACCCACCATCACATCCTCGTGCAGGGAGGAGTGGTTCATGCCGCGGGCTGCCAGCTCTTCCTTGGAAAGGCCGGTGCCGCCCACGGTGGTGCCGGGGTAGCTGTCGCCAAAGGCGATGTGGCAGGCAGCGTTCTCGTCAAACAGGGTGTTGTAGAACAGCTTGCCGCTGCGGTTGATGGGGCTGGAGGCGGGCACCAGTGCCACCTCACCGATGTGGCGTGCGCCCTCGTCGGTGTCCAGCAGCTGACCCAGCAGGTCTGCGCCCTCGTCCGCGCCGTGCTCCACCACCTTGCCGTCCTTGAAGGTGACATGGAAGTTCTTGATCAGCTGCCCGTTAAAGACGTAGGGCTTTGTGCCGTAAACGATGCCGTCCACCTTATCCTTATGGGGTGCGGTGAACACCTCCTCGGTGGGGATGTTGGGCAGGAAGGGCACCCCCTTCTCGTTTTTGCTGCCGGCACTCTCCCACACGGCCTGCTCGGCCAGACCCACGGTCAGGTCGGTGCCGTTGGCGCTTTCAAAATGCACGCTTTCCAGATCCAGAGCGTTCATCTTTGCGCCCAGCTCGTTCAGGCGGTCCAGATGCTTCTGCCACTCCCCTACCGGGTCGCCGCCGGTCACGCGGCAGGTATCAAAGATCAGCTTCCACTGTGCCTCAATGGCGGCGGCAGTGTCCAGCTCCGGGAACATCTTCTTCGCCCATGGCTCGGCGGGCAGAGCGGCGATGGACCACTGCACCCGGTCGTTCATGGTGTACTCCCGCCACGGCTGCATAAAGCTGCGGTTCGAGCTGTTCACCCGGCTGATCTTGGCACCGTCCAGCCCGGCAAACAGTTCCGGGTCGTCCGCGATGAGGTGCAGCACGCACACACTGCCCTCGCTCTCGGCGTAGTCCAGATAGCGGCGCAGCTGCCAGCCCTTGTGGTCGGTCAACGCCTCCTCGCTGCCCAGCTCCATGCGGATGCGGGTAACGGCATCATCCTGCCAGTTCACCTGCACGTCCCGTGCACCGGCCTCGTAGGCGCTGCGCACGCACAGCCGTGCCAGCGGGGCACCCTCCAGCGGGCAGTTGATGATAAGAGTCTGCCCCGGCTGCGGGTTCACACCCACCCGGACGATAAAATCCGCATACTTTTGCAGCAGTTCGTTAAAGTTTTCCACGTTAGAACCTCCTGTGGTGCATAGCCACCGTTGTTTTTCTCTCAGTATACCGCGTTCCGGCGTTTCTGTCCACTATGGGCGGGAATACCGCTCACCCTTCCGATTCAAAAAAGGCGCGGGTCAGCTGCACCACCGTGCCGGAAAGCAGCAGCAGTGCAATGAGGTTGGGAATGCTCATCAGACCGTTAAAGGTATCGGCGATGCTCCACAGCAGACCAAGATCCATGGTAGCGCCCAGAATGGCCACAAGAGAATACACCACAAAGAAGGGACGCGCCACCTTGTTGCTCTTGCACAGGAACACCAGAAAGCGGGAACCGTACAGACCCCAGCCAATGATGGTGGAAAAGGCAAAGCAGCACAGCGCCACAGCGGTAAAAATGGAAGCCCAGCCGCCGTAGGTGGTGGTAAAACCGGAGATGGTCAGCTCGGCACCGGCCGCTGCGCCGTAGCTGACCGGGGTGCCGCTGCACAGGATGACCAGCGCGGTCAGGGTGCAGATGACGATGGTATCGGCAAACACCTCAAAAATGCCGAACATACCCTGCTTGACCGGCTTTTTGGTGTCGGCGCAGGCATGGGCGATGGAGCCGGTGCCAAGACCGGCCTCATTGGAAAAGATGCCGCGGGAAACGCCCTTTTGCATACTGACGAACAGGCTGCCGATGGTGCCGCCGGTAAAGGCAGCGGGGTTGAACGCGCCCGCCACGATGGATTCCAGCACATAGGGCAGGCGGGAGAAATTGAGCACCACCACGCCTACCGACAGCACAATATAGAACAGTGCCATAAAGGGCACCAGCTTCTCGCTCACGCTGCCAATGCGCTTGATGCCGCCCAGCAGCACCAGCGCCACCAGAACAGCCACAAGGATGCCCACGATAAGGTTGAGGGTAGGCAGAAAGCCGCTGCCCACAAGCCCGTATTCCAGCAGAGCGGTATCCACTGCCGCCACGATGGTATTCACCTGCGTTGCGTTGCCGGTGCCGAACACGGTCAGCACGCCGAACAGCGCGTACAGCACAGCCAGAAACTGCCAGCGACGGCCAAGGCCGTTTTTAATATAGTACATCGGGCCGCCCACCCACTCGCCGGTGTCGCTGCGCTCTCGGAAATGCACAGCCAGCGTCACCTCGGCAAACTTGGTGCACATCCCCAGCAGCGCAGAGCACCACATCCAGAACACGGCACCCGGGCCGCCGATGGCGATAGCGCCCGCCACACCAGCAATGTTGCCGGTGCCCACCGTGCCCGCCAGCGCGGTGCAAACCGCCTGAAAAGGGGTCATGGCACCGTCCGAAGCGTCCCGCTTGCGGAACATTCGTCCCACGGTGGTGCGGATGGCGTAGGGGAATTTGCGGATCTGCAAAAAGCCCGTGCGGACACTGAGCAGCAAGCCCACGCCAATGATGCACACCATGGCGGGGATGCCCCAGATAAAGCTGTTCACCGCCTGATTGACGGTGGCAATGGTCTCGATCATATACTTCCACATCCTCTGTAATATCTTGCGCACTGACAGTTTTTGTCAAAACACGAAGAATATTTTACCGTACTTTTGCCGTAGTGTCAATGAAAAATAGGGACGTTATGAAACGCCCCTATCAGAAATTCTTATTTTTTATGTGTGACCGCCCGGCGGTAAACAATGCCGGAGACCACCGCCGCCAGCACCTCGGTGAGCCAGAAGGCGTGCCAAGCGCCGTCTGCACCCAGCCAGTTGCACAGCAGCGCAGCCAGCGGCATGATGAAAATAACATACCGGCACAGCGCGATGACCAGCGATTCCGCGCCCTTGCCCAGACCCTCCAGTGCACCGGAAGCGGTGGTGGAGACCGCAGAGATGACAAAGCCGATGCTGATGATGCGCAGGGCAGTCTGCCCGGCGGCGATGGTTTCGGGGTTCTGGGTGAACAGCCCCATCAGCTCCCCGGAGGCAAGCTGACAGATGACCGTGCCCGCCGCCATGATGGCTGCACTCATGAGCAGGGTCAGCTGGAACAGCTTTTTCACCCGAGTGTGCTCCCGCGCACCGTAGTTATAGCCGATAAGCGGACGCATACCCTGCACAAAGCCGTTGGCGGGCAGATACAAAAAGGTCTGCAATTTATAATAGATGCCCAGCACCACCACATAGCTCTGCGAAAAGGCCGCCAGCAGCCCGTTGAGGAAGGTGACCAGCAGCGAGGGCAGCGCCAGATTGAGGATCGCCGGAATGCCGATGGCG
The DNA here is from genome assembly GCA_934539245.1 of uncultured Faecalibacterium sp. Classification (GTDB taxonomy): domain Bacteria; phylum Bacillota; class Clostridia; order Oscillospirales; family Ruminococcaceae; genus Faecalibacterium. The sequence continues at coordinate 22,385 of CAKTCK010000001.1, read as the reverse complement.
TACAGTTTGCCGTCCAGCACTGCGTCCGGGCGCAGGCAGCTGCGGCGCAGCCGCACCGGCAGCTCGGTGCGCAGATAGACCACAAGGTAAACTACCACGCTGAGCGCCTGACCGATGCCGGTCGCCAGTGCCGCGCCCGCAATGCCCATGGCAGGCACCGGCCCAAGCCCAAAGATGAGCACCGGGTCCAGCAGAATATTGCACACGCAGCCGGTGATCAGGGCGACCATGGACACCTTCATGCGGCCCACCGCCTGAAAGATCTTTTCAAAGGCCAGCGAGACCATGTTCACGACCAAAAACAGGAACACGATAGTGGAGTAGGTAATGCCGGCGGCGATCAGCCCCTCGTCCTGCGTAAAGCGGCGCAGAAAGCCGGGCATGATGGCGATGCTGACCGCCATCATCACCACGCCGTGCACAAGGCTGAGCACAAAGCCGTGGGTGGCGGTCATCTCGGCCTTTTCGCGGTCGCCCGCGCCCAGATACAGCGCGATCATGGCATTGATGCCGATGCCAAAGCCAATGGCAATGGCGTTGGAAAAGTTCTGGATGGGGAACACCAGACTTAAAGCGGTCATGGCGTCCTCGCTGATGCGCGCCACAAACAGACTGTCCACGATGTTGTACAGGCTGTTTACCAGCATGGAGAGCACATTGGGCAGCGCCATCGAGAGCAGCAGCGGCAGCACCGGCTTTTCCTTCATAAAAGTTTCGTTCATTGAAAAATTTCACCTGCTATCTGTAAAAAGTAAAAATGTGTCGGGCACCGCATCGGCTTGCAGCCGGTTTCCGGCGCACAAAAAAGCCACACAATGACCGTCGGGAGGTCATTGTGTGGCGAAAAGTAGCAATGTTGCTGTAAAAATCCACACGGTTTTTATGATCGCGGCAGCTGTCCGCGATATGCCCCCCGCGCATTTGCGGGCTGCAACTCTGGCAGAATACCACATCCTCAGCGGTGTGTCAAGGGGTTTTGATATAAAAGTACGACTTTTACAGCCACTTGACCATTTTTACAGCAGGCGCTACAATAAGGCAAACCGGCTCTGAGGGAGGGCACTGTATATGAAATGGATGATTGCATCAGACCTGCACGGCTCCTATTATTATGCGCAGCAGCTGCAGCAGGCCTTTGAACGGGAGCAGGCCGACCGCCTGCTGTTTCTGGGAGATCTGCTCTACCACGGTCCCCGCAACGACCTGCCCCGGGACTACGCCCCCAAGCAGGTGATCCCCCTGCTGAACAGCCTTGCGCCCAAGCTGCTGTGCGTGCGGGGCAACTGCGATGCCGAGGTGGACCAGATGGTGCTCAATTTCCCGGTGCTGGCAGATTACGCCGTGCTGCCGGTAGGGCAGCGGCTGGTCTATGTCACCCACGGCCATGTGTTCAACCTGAACCATCTGCCGCCCCTTGCCCCGGGGGACATTTTGCTCCACGGCCACACCCATGTGCCCGCATGGACGGCCTTCGGGCAGGGGAACCTTTACCTGAACCCCGGCTCTGTGAGCATCCCCAAGGAAAACACCGCTCACAGCTACATGACCTTGGAGGGAAACACCGCCTGCTGGAAAACCATGGAAGGCGTGTGCTACCACCAGTTACAGTTGTGATAATGTTGTGATATTCCAATTTTTCCCGGCAAAAGCCGGAAAAAGCCCTTGACGAACCGCCCAAAATGCTGTAAACTAAGTACAACCTTTAAAAATAGAGGGAGCTGTAAGCTTTGTACTGAACGCAGGCGGTGCAAAGTGTAGCAGTAAACCCCATAAGGCATCATAAAAAGACACCGGAGGCTTTGCATCGGCTTCCGGTGTTTTTTTATGCGCCGCCGGGCTATCTTTTGCCGTGCGGTCATGCTACAATAGAAAGAAAACACGAATTGCAGGAGGAATTATGGATTTTTACGGAACCATCGGCCCCGCCTGTGCCGATGCAGCGCTTTTGCAGCAGATGGTGGATGCCGGCATGACTGGCATCCGCATGAATCTTTCTCACGGCCCGCTGGCAGCGCACGAGGACTGGCTGGCGCTGCTGCGCAAAGCCGGGGTAAAAAAGCTGCTCATTGATTTGCAGGGGCCGGAACTGCGCATCGGCCGTCTGCCGCAGCCGCTATCCCTGACCGCCGGGCAGACGGTGCGTCTGGGCGCGCCGGGCATCCCCTGCCCTTCCGCGCTGGTGCAGGGCGTGCAGCCCGGGCAGGAGCTGCTGCTGGATGACGGCAAGCTGCTGGCACGGGTGGACGCCGTAGAGCCGGAAGCACTCGTGTGCACCGTAGTGCGGGGCGGGGTGCTGCAAAGCCGCAAAAGTCTGGCAGCACCGGGGGCAGACATCCAGATGCCCACCCTGACCGCCGAGGATAAAGAAAACCTTGCCATCGCCGCCGGTTGCGGCGTTACCGGCGTGATGCTGCCCTTTGTGCGCGGCGCTGCGGATATCCGCAACCTGCGGCAGGCACTGGCAGAAGCCGGCGCACCGCAGCTGAAAATTCTCGCCAAAATTGAAAACCTTGCGGGCGTGCAGGCACTGCCGGAGTTTTTGCCGCTGGTGGATGAGGTGGTCATTGCCCGGGGCGACCTTGGCAACGCCATGCCCCTGTGGGAGCTGCCCCGCTGCCAAAAGCAGCTTTCCACCGCCTGCCGGGCGGCGGGAGTCCCCTTTATGGTAGTGACCCAGATGCTAGACAGCATGCACACCCGGGCTGTGCCCACCCGCGCCGAGGTGAGCGACATCTACAACGCCGTACTGGACGGCGCATCCAGTCTGATGCTCACCGGCGAGACCGCCGCCGGGCAGTACCCGGTACAGGCTATGGAGTATCTGGTGCGCACCGCCCGCACGGCGATGTGACAGGGGCTGATTCAGAATGCCCTCCGCTGCGCTTTGGGCATCGTCAGCGGAAGAATTATTTTTTATTTGGGCATCCGAAAAGTCTGCGGACTTTTCGGATGCCCTTTTTCACGGGAGGGTCTTAGCGGAAGATATTTTTCTGCAAAAAACGGCAAAGGGATAGCTTCTTTTGTCTGCTTCCTGTATAATACAGGTAAAATCAACTGAAGTCAGAAAGGTTTATCGTTTATGGGCATCGTAGTCATCGGAGCTGTTTTTGTAGATATCAAGGGTTATCCCCTTTCCACCTATATCCCCGGCGGGCGCAATGCCGGACGCATCGAGCAGGTACACGGCGGCGTGAGCCGCAACGTGGTGGAGGATATCGCCAACGTGGAGCTGCGCCCCACCTTTGTGGGTCTGGTAGACGACACCGGCATGGGACAGGACGTCATCGACAAGCTGGCAAAACACAAGGTAAACACCCGCTTTATCCAGAAAAAGCCGGACGGCATGGGCACATGGCTGGCCATCTTTGACAACGACGGCGATGTGCACGCTGCCATCTCCAAGCGGCCGGACACCACCCCGCTGACCGGTCTGTTACAGGAGCAGGGCGACGAAATCTTTGCAGACTGCGATTCCATTGCGCTGGAGCTGGACCTTGAAAAAGAGACGGTGAAGCAGACCCTGCGCTACGCCAAAAAGTACGGCAAAAAGGTGTTTGCCGTTGTCTCCAACATGAGCATCGCCATGGAGCGGCGGGATTTCTTGCAGCAGATCGATTGTTTCGTCTGCAACCAGCAGGAGGCCGGGCTGTTGTTCTCGGATGATTACGACCACCTCTCCCCGGACGAGATGTGCCGGGTGCTCAGCAGCAACGTGCGCAGCGCCAACATTCCCAGCATGGTGGTGACCATGGGCGGGCAGGGCGCGGTATACGCCTGTGCAGACGGCAGCTGCGGCATTGTGCCCGCCAAAAAGGTGGATGTCATGGACACCACCGGCGCGGGCGACGCCTTCTTTGCGGGCACGGTCATCGGCCTGACCTACGGCAAAACGCTGGCAGAATCCTGCGAGATCGGCAGCCGTCTTGCCGCTTCGGTCATCTGCATCACCGAGAACGTCTGTCCCCGCTTCCGCCCGCAGGAGTTCGGGCTGGATGTACCGGTGGTGGACTGACGGTTTTAAGACGATTTTAAATGGTCTCCGCTGCGCTCTGACCATTTTCAGCGGAAAAATTATTTATAGTTTGTCAATCGGGAAAATCTGCGGATTTTCCCGATTGACCTTTTCACGGGAGGGGCGTAGAGGGAAACGGCATCCGTCTATTGGATTTTTGCGCAAAAACGCATTTTCCCCCTTGACAGGAGCGGCAGTTTCTGGTATCAATAAAAATGATAAAGGGGAGTAAAGGGCAGCCCGCCGGTCAAAGCTTTTCCGGCAGGCCGCTGCATGGCAGCGTCATCACGGCAGCAATGCCCGATGTCATGTGTTCGCTTGAGACTTTTGTCACAGATCGTACGCTGTGGCAAGGGTCTCTTTTTTCTTGCCGCAGCATCAGAACAAAAGGAGGCAGGAAAACATTATGAATTTCTGGAACACATTCGCCGCGCTCTTTTCAAACTTCGGGGCGCTGACATGGCAGATGGTGGCCATGTGGGGCATCGGTGCCCTGCTCATCTACCTTGCCATCGTCAAAAAAATGGAGCCCAGTCTGCTGCTGCCCATGGGGTTTGGCGCCATTCTGGTCAACCTTCCCGCATCCGGTGCCATCACGCAGGGAGACACCGTCGGCCCTATCTCTGCCCTATTTGAGGCGGGAATGTCCAACGAGCTGTTCCCGCTGCTGCTGTTCATCGGCATCGGTGCCATGATCGATTTTGGCCCGCTGCTGGAAAAGCCGTGGCTCATGCTGTTTGGCGCAGCGGCACAGTTCGGCATCTTTTTCACCCTGTTTCTGGCCGGGTTCTTCTTTGATATGAAGGACGCCGCGTCCATTGCGGTCATCGGCGCAGCGGATGGCCCCACCGCCATTTTTGTGGCAAACACCCTGAAATCCCAGTATCTGGGTGCTATTATGGTGGCGGCTTACAGCTACATGGCGCTGGTGCCCATCGTGCAGCCGCCGGTCATCCGGCTGCTGACCACCCAGAAGGAGCGCCGCATCCGTATGCCCTACGAAAAAGGCAGCGTCACCCAGCTGACCAAGATCCTGTTCCCCATTGTGGTCACGGTGGTCGCCGGTCTGGTAGCCCCGGCAAGCGTAGCTCTGGTAGGCTTTTTGATGTTCGGCAACCTGCTGCGGGAGTGCGGCGTGTTGAACTCTCTGAGCGAGACCGCCCAGAACGTGCTGGCAAACCTCATCACCCTGCTGCTGGGTCTGACCGTAGCCGGGCAGATGACCGCCGACAAGTTCGTCCGGCCGGACACCCTGCTCATCATGGCACTGGGTCTTGTGGCCTTTATCTTTGATACCGCCGGCGGCGTACTGTTCGCCAAACTGCTGAACCTCTTCCTGCCCGAGGGCAAAAAGCTGAACCCCATGATCGGCGCGGCAGGCATCTCGGCCTTCCCCATGAGCGGACGCGTGGTCAACAAGATGGGTCTGGCCGAGGACAGCCAGAATTTCCTGCTGATGTACTCCATCAGCGTCAACGTTTCCGGGCAGATCGCATCCGTCCTTGCCGGCGGACTGATCCTTTCCCTGATGGCTTAACGGAGGTGCCTTTATGCTTCATCTTTCTTCCTGGATGACCACCCTGCCCATGATGCTCATCGGCATGACCGGTATCCTGCTGGTCATCGGCTTTCTCGTGCTGGTGGTGATGGCGCTGAACTGCCTCACCCGCCGCAAATAAGAGGGCAAAAGTATTATTTATAGCAAAAAGGACTGCCGTGCACTGCACGGCAGTCCTTTTTATATCAATTTACTTGCTGATGGAAAGGGTGCCGAAAGCAGTCTCTTCAAAGTGGCTGCTGTACAGCTCCTGCATCAGCTTGATGAGCGAGAGGGTGTCCTCTGCACCGGCGGTCTCGTAGCAGGAGTGCATGGCCAGCTGGGGCAGGCCGATGTCCACACAATTCATGGACACCTGTGCCATGGCCAGATTGCCCAGCGTGCTGCCGCCTACCTTATCGGAGCGGTTTGCAAAGTATTGCAGCGGCACACCGGCGCGGGCTGCCAGCTCCCGGGCGGCGGCAACACTCATACCATCGCTGGTGTACTTCTGACCTGCGTGGGTCTTGATGACCACGCCCTTGTTCATGTAGGTGCAGTTGTTCACATCGGTGTGCTCCGGGTGGTTGGGGTGCACGGCGTGGGCGTTGTCGGCACTGACCATAAAGCTGGAAGCCACCGCGCGGTGGAAGTCCTCGTCGCTGCCGCCAAGGCTCTGGGCAATGCGGTGCAGCACATCGTACAGGAAGGTGGAAGCTGCGCCCTGCTTGGTGCCGGAGCCCACTTCCTCGTTATCAAAGAAGGCCGCCACACCGATAGAGCGGGCGTTCTTTGCGGTCAGCAGACCTTTCAGGATGCCATAGACGCACTGCTGGTCGTCCAGACGGCCGCAGGAGATGAACTCCTCGTTGCAGCCCCAGACGGTGGCCTTTTCCCGCACATAGAGGAACAGGTCACTGCCAAGGATCTGCTCCTCGGACACCTGCAGCTCCTCTGCGATCAGCTTTTTCAGTGCGCCCTCCTCGCAGGCACCGCCCAGCACGGGCAGCATATCCACCTGCTTGTTGAAGGAAGCCTTATCGTTGACCTCGCGGTTCATGTGGATGGCAACGCTGGGGATCATCAGCAGGTCGCGGTCCAGCGCCACCAGACGGGAGACGATGGCACCGTTCTCCTGCACCAGCACACGACCCGCCACAGACAGTGGACGGTCCATCCATGTGGCGCAGATCATGCCGCCGTAACCCTCGGTGTTCAGCTTGGTGTAGTTCTGCCCCATGTGGATCTCGGCGTTCTCCTTGATGCGGAAGCAGGGAGAATCGGTATGGGCAGCGGCAACATTGAAGCTGTAATTTTCCAGCTGGTCGCCCATGCGGAAGGCGATGATGCTGGAGCCATTGCGGCAGACAAAATAGGCCTTACCGGGTTCCAGCGCCCACTTGCGGCTTTCCAGCAGCTCTGCAAAGCCTGCCTTCAGCAGGATATCCCGCACAGCGGCGGTGGTGTGGTATGCGGTGGGGTTGCCATCGATGAAGGACAGCATTTCACGGACTTCGGATGCGATCATAAAAATAAACCTCCTAGGGTGTATCTGAAAAGAGCCGGTCAGTGCTGACCGGCCCTTTTTGAGCATATTCAGGTTACTTTTTGGCAGCAGTCTGCTCGCGCTTTGCAAGGGCAGGCAGAATGAGACCCAGCACGGTCAGCACCACGGGGGTGATAACGTTCAGTGCAAAGGTGAAGGGGTCCTTATCATACATACCCAGCACGCAGCACACGGCGGTAACGGCAAAGCACCAGCCGCCGAAGAACTTGGCCACGGCCTGATTCTTGACAAAGCGGTATTCGGCAGGGATGGTATCGTAGGCGTTGCGCAGGGCGATGTAGGCGGCAAACACCCACAGGTAGCGCATGGGCATGCACACAGAGTTCAGCTTGGTCAACTGGCGCAAAACGGCAGCCGCACCGGGCACGAAGGACTGTGCCAGAATGATGGAGCCGGACAGCACAGCCACCATCTTGATGCCGTTGCTGTGCACGCCATGGGCGTTGACCTTGTGCAGAGCCTGCGGGATGAACTGCTTGGTATGCTCGTTATCCAGCAGCATACGCAGCGGTGCATCGATGCTCAGGATCAGCACGGCGAACTGGCTGATGACGTTGCACAGGGCGTAGATGATCATGAACAGATCGCCCACATGGTAATACTGACCCAGCTTCTGGAAAGCCCAGTAGGAACTGTTGGCGGCATAGGCGTTGAAGCTCTCTGCGCTGGCGTTGATGATGGCGGGGTCGAACATGCGGCTCATAGCCAGCGTGCCCAGAATGGCGCAGGTGACCACCATGACGGCCAGCGTGATCATGCCGCGAGGGAAGCCCTTGCTGGGGTTCTCGACCTTATTGACGTAGGGAGAGATCTTCTCGCAGCCGCCCACAGCGAACACCAGAATGGACAGAGACGTGAAGTAGGTGACGTTGAAGTTGGGGATCAGGCTGCTGAAGCTCAGGTTGGCGTGGACGTACTCTGCCGTGGGGTTGATGGCCGGGGCAGCGAACATCATCACGATGTACAGCAGGGACATGACGAAGGTGCAGGTGCCGGCGGCAGTCAGCAGCTTTTTCAGGGGATTCAGACCCAAGCTTGCAATGTAGCAGCCCAGCAGCAGGATGCCGAAGGTAGCCAGCTGGATGTAGCGGGTGGGGAAGGAATCGTAGGTCTCCGCGTTGCGGAAAACCGCCCAGCTCAGCGCCTTCAGAAAGCCGCTGCCCTTGCTGGCGATGTAGGTGATGTGGCACGCCCAGTAGGTCCAGCCGGCGTAGTAAGCCAGCTTGGCGTTGGTGGTCTGGTGCAGCCATGAACTGACACCGCCGCCCTCGTTTTTAAAGGCGGAGCCCAGCTCGCCCACCATCAGCGCATAGGGGATAAAGTAAAGGGCAAACATGAAGATCCAGCTGAAGATGACCTGCGGACCGTTAAAGTACACAAAGCCGTTGGTAATGTTGCCGAAGCCCCAGACCGTAGAAAAGGCCATGAAGGCAAGGGTAAGCCACGAGATCTTTGTGGCTTTTTCTTTGTTAGACATACGGATAATTCCTCTCTTTCTTCTCCACACAGGGCGGAAGTTCCTGTAAGAAGGCCGAGGTTCCGCATACATTTTGCAATTTTTACCAAAAATACAGCAACTCTCGACCAGTCACTTTGACAGTATAGCATAATTGCAGATTGTAGACAATCTGCAATTTCCATAAAATGATTGGTCAAAATTTAGACGTTCAGCCAAATTCCCCTTATTTTGCCGTGCCGTCTGCTGCCTGTCCGGCGCTGTTTGCGCTGCGCATCCGCTCCATAGGCTCCATGTAGTGGGCGTAGACGGTGCGGCAGGCAGCCTCGGTGTCGCCGCTTGCCAGTACCTCGTACAGCTTGGTGTGGATGCCGTTCTGCCGCTGCGCAAGAACCTCGTGGTTAGAGCCGCTGCTCACCCCAACAAGCAGGTTGCCGTAGTTCAGATCGTTCCAGAATTTCAGCAGCCTTGGCAGCCCTGCCCGCTGCACGATGACCGCGTGGAAGCGGTTGTCGTTCTCCGCGATCTTTGAAAGATCCCCCGGCCGGACATTGCGCATCTCCTCTAAGATGCCGCGCAGGGTGCGCAGATCCTCCTCCGGGAATTTGCAGTTAAAATAGCGCAGCGCCGTCATTTCCAGATTTGCCCGCAGCAGATAGATCTCGTAGGCGTCCTCCGGTTTCACCCGGCGCACCGAGCACCCCACATTGCGCGAATACTCGACCATGCCCTCCTGCTCCAGCTGCCGCAGCGCCTCCCGGATGGGTGCCCGGCTGGAGCCGAACTCCTCGGCCAGTTTCTGCTCGGCCAGCTTTGCGCCCGGCTGCAACTCCCCGGTGAGGATCTTGCTCCTGATGGCAGAGGTGATACTTTCCCGTAAAGTCTGAAAGGCAAATTCGCCCATGACTTTTATCCCCCTTTTCCCTTCTATACGTTCTTTTTTGCTGCACGCAGTCCGCAGCCGCTGCCAGTGCAGCCGCAGGCCTGTAATGCGTGCGCCTTATAAGGATACCACGAAATGGTGGAAAAATAAAGTTTTCTGGCAAAAACAGGTACTTTCTCCCCTCTCCGTCATCGAAAGCCTATACACAAAAAATGCCCCCGGAGGGCCTTGCAGCTCTCCGGGGGCATCCTATATACGTTATGCCTTGGCGCAAACGGTCGGCATTTACTCGATCTCGATCAGATTCGGGTTCTCAGGCAGAGCCTTCGTCTGCTGAGGAGCGGGCAGCTGGATGTGCAGGACGCCATCCTCGAACTTTGCGTGGATGTCCTCCTTCTTCACTTCGCCCACATAGAAGCTGCGGGCGCAGCTGCCGGAGAAGGTCTCGCGCCGCACATAGCGGCCCTTGTTGTCCTTTTCATCGTTAGAGTGGCTGCGCACGGCCTGAATGGTCAGGTAGCCATCGTTCAGATCCATCTGAACGTCCTCTTTCTTGCAGCCCGGCAGGTCAACGTCTACTTCGTAGCCGTTTTCCGTCTGCTTGACATCGGTCTTCATCATGTTTGCACCGCGCTTACCAAAGGTGTCGCGGGCTTCGCGGTTCATCATACGCTCCAGTGCAGCATCATTCCAGAACGGATCGAAGAGATCATCGAACAGGTTCTCATGAAAAACAGTCGGCATAAACATAAAGCATACCTCCAATCCCGGCGTTCGGGTCGGGTATAAAATTACGTTTTGAAGCTCATTGCAAAGAGCTTTCCGGGGAGCCTTGCGGCTCTCCTTTTGCCCTTCCTCCTGAGCACGCCACTGTTATAGCACGATTTTTTAGCACTGTCAAGCGTAGAGTGCTAAAATTCATAAAAGAATAATACTTTTGTCACAGCTTCTGCGATTTTGGACAAAATAAAGCATAGCAACGCATTTATTATATTGTGAGTGGAACAAGTGCTCCTTGGATATACCCCGCAAAATACGCAATGCCTGTGCTTGCAGCAATGCAGACGCCCCACAAGACCCACGCGGCAAGCTTTTTACCAGTCAGCTTGTAAATGGCGTTCCAATACTCCATGTTGCACCATACAAGCGCCACCGAGAACAAGACCGAGAACCACTGCGCACGGAAGGACAGCGCCATGCTGAGAAGCAGATAGTTCGTCAGCGTATAAAACAGGCTTCTGCCCACGATTTCCGGCACGCTTGAATGCTTTTGCCGCATATCGGTCACCCGTCTTTCCGTTCAAACCCCAGATAGCGCGTGCCCTGAAAGCTCAGCTTTCCGGTGTCGCCTTCTACAAGCATTCCGTAGTCCGAACCATCTACTTCGAGTTCCATACGGTCACCGCTTTCCACCTGAAAGGTCACATAATAGCTCGTGAACGTATGCGCCATCGTATTGTCCGTATGATGGCGGGAAACGTTCATCCGCTTGGCCACCACAGCAGCCGGGACGGTAAGGCGCGGGGACGCATTATTTTTGCTCCATCTGCGCAAATTGCCCACCACAGTAAACAGCATCATGCCCAGCACAAACAGAAACACCAGCGGGAACAGGATGCTGAACAGCGCGTCAAACCCACTATAAAACATATTAGCCCTCCAAAATTTCTTCCAGCAGCTGCTTTACGTCCTTCAAAAAAGCGTCCTCGCCAAGGGTGTTCATTTTAAAGAACACCGCCTGACTGCCGCCCGCTGCAATGGCCGACAGCCGGATGGGCGTGTCCCCGTTCTGGAACAGGGTCAGCGTCAGGCTGAGACGGTTACCGCCAACCACGCTGTACCGCTCAAACACCCGCACGCTGCACCGGGCGCTGCCGTCCTTAAAGTCGCTGCCGGCTTCCAGCTCTGCCGACCAACTGCTGTCCGGGATGGCGTGTTCCAGCTTGCGGAGCAGGGTATCGAAGTTCTGGTTACGGATGGTCTTTTCAAAAATAGCCATAGCTTCCTCCTTTTGCAAAATGCAGTCCCTTTACTCTGAATACGAATGAGAGCGGGCGGCAATTGCAGCGCCCGCTCTTATTTTGCTGCGGTCAAGCTTTCTTTTTTCGCAGCTTGGGTGCAGTTGCGTTGTAGCTCATGTCCAGCACCAGACGGAGCTTATCCTCCGGGGCGCTGCCATCCAGCGCGGCAGTGATCCAGTTTTCCTTATTCATGTGGTAGGCAGGGTAAAAACCCGGTTCTGCCCGCAGGGAGCCGATGAGAATGGGGTCACATTTCAGGTTCACGATATCCACCGGCTGCTGCCCGGGCAGCCCTAGCTTGCTTTTGGGCACGGTGGTGACCAGCGCAAACCATTTGCGGTTTGCCGCATGGCGGAACACCGCCGACTCCGGGGTGTCCATCCACGGATAATCCGGATCTACGCTGTAAGTGTCAAAAATGAGCTGTTCCAATCCCTTGCGGTCCATTGGCTCGCCCCCCTTTACGGCTGCTGTGCCAGCAGCTGCGCCAGCACATCCTCCGGGCGTGGGGTGTGGTTTTTGTATTTTGCCCGCAGCGGAGCGGCGGCGTTATCCATAATGTAGGGCACGCCCACCACGTCCAGCATGGTCTCGTCGTTGTAGTTATCGCCAAAGGCCATGACCTGTGCAGAGTCGATACCAAGGGTACGGCACACGCACTGCACCCCGATGCCCTTGTTGGCAAAGGTGGTATCGATCCAGAACGGCCCCGCCACGGCGCAGTTGGCCTGTTTCCAGCGGGGCACAAAGCGCTCCACATAATTCTCCACGCCCTCGTGCAGATACACCGACACCTTGGTGATGTCCTCCGGCACCTCGGCGGGGCTGTGGATAATCTGGTAGTGGTTGCCCACAAACTGCACCCGCTGCAGCATCCCAAGGCCGCGCTCCATCAGGTAGGCGGTGTTCTGGCCGGAGAGCATCACCTCGCCCTGTCCCTCGCTGTGCGTCCACATATCGTTGGCAATCTCCTCTGCCAGCGCCCGGGGCATGGGATTCTTGGCGATACACTGTTCTTCCTTAAAAATAGTGCCGCCGTTTTCGCAGAGAAACACGCAGCAGTCTGCCACCGGTGCAAAGAGCTTGCGCAGGCTGGTATACTGCCGCCCGGAGGCCGGGCAGAACCAGATGCCCCGCTGATGCAGTGCCCGGATCTGGTCAAAGATCTCGCTCTCCAGTTCCTTTTTGCCGTATTGCAGCAGCGTACCGTCAATGTCGCTGCAAACCAGTCTGATGTCCATGGCTGTCGTTCCCTTTCCGTTTTTTCTTATTTTACCACGGTTTTCCGCTGCGGAAAAGCCCCGGGCACGGCTTTTGCGCCCTTTCCCTGTGCCGCTCAGCGCTTAGGCTGATAGTGCACGCTGGATACATTATAGATGGTAACAAAAGCCTTGGGATCCTCGCGGTTGATAAAGTTCATCAGCTTCTGATACTCGCTTTTGTCTACGATGGTAATGATCTCGTTATGCTTTTCAAAGTTGTATGCCCCGATCGCCTCGTACATGGTGGCACCGCTGTGCAGGTCGTTGATGATGAACTGCCGCAGCGCTTCCTCCTTTTCGGTAATGATGCACACCCGGCGCTTGATGCTGTTGTCGAAGATGAAATGATCCAGCACCATGCCGTTGAAGTAGGTGCCAAGAATGCTCAGCACCACGGTCTTTTTATCGTAGACAAGGGCGGCAGAGAGCGCCACGCACATGCCCGAAAGGGACATGGCCTTGCCCAGCTCCATGTGCAGGTACTTGTTCATGATCTTTGCCACGATATCCAGCCCGCCGGAGGATGCGTTGCGGTTGAACAGGATGCTCAGACCCACGCTGACCACCAGAATGTAGCACAGCACATCCAGTTCCTGACTGCCTGTCATGGAGTCAAAATCCGGGAACAGCCGCTCAAAAAGCCCCAGAAATACCGGCAGCAGCACGCTGGTATACACAGTTTTTGCGCCGAACTCCCTGCCGCAAGTGAAAAAACCGATGATGAGCAGCACGATATTCAGCACCATGGTAATGGCCGAAAGCGGCAGCGGCACAAAATTAGAAAGCACGATGCCAAGGCCGGAAATGCTGCTGACGGATGTATGGCTGGGCACCAGAAAAAAATAGACCGCCGCTGCAATAATGGCGACGGCTCCGGTCAGGATGGCCGCCTCCTTGGCAATTGCGGGGTAGTTCAGCTTCTTGTTTGTCATTGTTGCTCCTCCAAGCTTTTGTTTTCCGTCTTTCAGTATACCATGCTTTGCGTTTATAGGAAAGCTCCGGACGCAAAAGACCAAAAAACGGGTCAAAAACACCTAGAGGCGTTTCTGACCCGTTTATAAGATCTTACCGGTTCACGAAGTTCAGTACCAGAACCAGCAGCAGCATGTGCACGGGGTAAAAGGCGTAGCAGGCATACTGGAAGGGCTTGCTGTGGTAGCCCTGCCGCCCACGGTACAGCCAGATGGGCACCAGTGCCAGCAGCGCCAGCCCCTGCTGGCAAAGCTCAAAGTCCATGCCGAAAAGCTGAATGGGATACATAAGCCCGCCCAACAGCTCCACGTTGACCCAGTACAGTGCAGCCAGCTGCCCCAGCAGGCACCACCACTTGCGTCCGTGCCCGTGAAAAAAGTAGAAGATGAACACGGTCAGCACACCGGCACCGTAGTAATCCACCATGCCCAGCGTACCCAGCACTGCGCCTGCCGCCACCACAAGGGCGGACACCAGCAGGTACAACCATGTTTTCTGCTTTTTGCGCACGGTTTCCATCAAGTGGATGCCCAGAATGCCCAGCAGCAGCGTCCAGATGACATTCTGGTGCACCGGGTAGAACCATGTACCGCCGTACATCAGGTCGAAGGGCACTTCCGAAAGCAGGGCAAACAACAGCAGACGCAGGGTGTATTTTTTCAAATCGTGGGTGTGGAAATAGCCCTCCACCGCCATAAAGGCAAAGATGGGAAACGCCACCCGCCCGGCGCAGGTCAGCCATTCCTGCGCAGGCAGCAGGGTTGCCCACAGGTGGTCCATCAACATCAGCGCCATGGCAAGGATATGAAGGGCCGCTGCGCTCAGGTCAAAGCGAGTCGCAACAGTGGAATGGATTGGTTTGGTTGACATACGCATACCTCATCTTTTGTCGAAATTTAGTTCCTTTATCTGGAATACGAACGAGCCCCGCAAAGAATTGCAGCCCCAGCAGTTCTTTTCCCGCCGGGGCTGGCTTGCTGCTTTATTTTTTCTGTTGCGAATACCCCAGACATAAAAAGCTGGAGCCAAGGCAGAGCCATACCACCGCCGTGGAGTGATCCTCGCCGGTAAAAAAGTTCAGCGCCGCAGCAAGAAAAAACAGCAGCCCGCTGAGATAAAACAGGTTGCATTTTTTCACAGTACATCCCTCCGGTTTTGGTTTTTTCACCGGCTATTTTGGATACGGCAAGCGCAGGGGCGGCTGCCATTTGCTCCGCGTGCAAAGGGGCGCAATGCGCCCGGCACGCAGAAAGTGTGCGCCCGCAGCAGTCTGCGGGGCAAATTCATGAAGGGTGGCTTGCCTGCCTACCCATGGAGATGTAAGCGCAAAAGCAGGAATGTGGGAAAGTGCAAGGGACGGTTTCGGCGAAAAAGCGTCTGGCGGTGGCGAAAAAGCCGAACGCAAGATTTTTTCATACTATGCTGGCTCGTAAGGTGAGCCGTACCGAAGCTTCCTTGCGGAAATGTGCAGCCTTATAGTTCATCTGCACCTGAACCGGCAGCCGCGCACCCAGCGCTTGCCGCACCCAAAATAGCCGGTGGAGCGCTCATTTAGTTTTTGGCGTTTTCCAGATAGGTCTCAAAAGCTTCGGCAAAGCTGGCGTTCACATCAAAGGGGACGGTGTAGTCCACCTTGGAGGTCACAAGGCAGAGGTCCAGCCGGTTGGAGGTCTCGTCTGCCTGCCGGTTCAGTTTGCCCAGTGCGGCGTGGATGACCTTGCGGTCATAGTTGATGGTAGTCACCCGCTTCACATCGCAGCAGTAGGAGATCTGGTTGCCCTCGGCGTTGAAGCGGTAGCCCGTGCCCCCGCCGGAGAGCAGCTGCTCGGAGCTGCGCAGGTCGTTCATCCGCTTGAAGGTGCGGGCAATGCTCTGGCGCGCGGCATTCAGGCTGACCTCGCTGTCCATATCCATGTCCAGCGCATCCTTTGCCTTGCGGATGGCGGCAAACAGGCGGCTTTTTTCCTCCAGCAGGTAGAGCATGAACCGGGCGATGTCGGTGATCTGCTCCGCATATTCGGTCTGTGCCACGTCCATAACGGTCTCGTCCTCGGCTTCGGGCATCACCTTGTGGCGCAGATAGGTGTTGGCTACTTTGGTCACGTTGGCGTCGCAGTCCAGAATGCCCTGTGCCTCGTCCAGCAGGGACTGGAGCTTGTTCTGGTAGCGGAATGCTTCCTTCAGGTTCATAGTCGTTCCCTCCGTCTTTTTTCTGCCTTCAGCTTACCACAGACTATCCGCCTGCGCAAGCCAAATATCGGTCGCCCGCCTGCGGAACAGGCGGCAGCTCTGCGCCTTTTATCCGAAATACACAAAACTTTTTTCCAGAATGTACAGAAAATCAGCAAAGCACTTGTAATGTACGAAATTTGTATGTATACTGAGGACAGGTTTCACCGCGGAAAATAAAAGAAGAAAAGAGGTAAATCACATGAGAAAACTGCTCCGCAAGCTGGCCTCCGGCGTTCTGGCAGCTGCACTGGCAGTCAGCCTTGTCCCGGCTGCTGCGTTTGCCGCACCCGCAAAGGAGACCCACATCACCATCCTTGGCACCTCGGATATGCACGCGAACCCCTGGGGTTTCAGCTACGAGGATGACAAAGAGACCAGCAACAACGGTATGGCACGTCTGTACACCTACATCCAGCAGGTGCGTGCTGAGGAAAAGAACGTTGTGCTGCTGGATGCCGGCGATGATATTCAGGGCACCATTATGACCGACGATATCTACAACAAAAAGCCGGATTCTCCCCACCCCGTGATCACCGCCATGAACATTATGGGCTACGACGCCATGACGCTGGGCAACCACGAGTTCAACTGGGGCGTACCCACCCTGCGCAAGCTCATTGCACAGGCCAACTTCCCGGTGCTGGCTGCCAACATCAAGGATGCCGACGGCAACTTTGTGACCGGCGCAGGCTGGACCATCGTGGAGCGCGACGGCGTGAAGATCGCTGTCATCGGCGTGGACACCCCCGACGTGCCCATCTGGGACGGCGGCAAGGAGGGCATTGAGGAGTGCACCTACGAGGCTGCCAACACTGCCGTGAAGGAGGCCATCAAGGCCATCGGCAAGCAGGCTGACATCATCGTGGTCTCCGCGCACATGGGCCTGTACGCAGAGTTTGACGAGGAGCACGGCTCCGACTCTGCACAGAAGATTCTGGACGACAACCCCGAGGTGGACGTGCTGCAGGTCGCGCACCTGCACACTGTCGTCAAGCAGAAGCAGGGCAACGTGGTGATCGGCGGCGTGCGCAGCAGCGGCCGCGATATTGCCCGTTTTGACCTGACGCTGGATGCTAATAAAAAGATCATCGCCTCCTCTGTGGACGTTGTGGACATGACCGGCGTTACCCCCAGCGAGGAACTGCGCTCCAACCCCGTGATCGCCGAGGCACATCAGGCCACCCGCAACTTTGTCACCGGCGGTACCGGTGAAAAGGGCGAAAAGAGTGCTTCTCTGGGCTCTACCACCGCAACGTTCCAGCCTAAGAATGAGATCGCCGGTCTGCCGGAGGGCAAGCTGCGCGACACCGCCGTTATGGACCTGATCAACAAGGTGCAGCTGGCAAACTCCGGCGCAGACGTTTCTGCTGCCGCCCTGTTCAAGGACACCAGCGACCTGCCCAAGGGCGATATCAACTACGGCAACATCTTCAACATTTATAAGTTTGATAACACCCTGTACCGCGTACCTGTGACTGGTGCAGAGCTGAAGGCCTACATGGAGTGGTCTGTCGAGTGCTACAACCAGTGGGTGCCCGGCGATATCAACATCTCCTTCGACCCCGAGTACCCCGGCTACCTGTACGATATGTTTGCCGGTGTGGACTACGAGATCGACCTGAGCCAGCCCAAGGGCCAGCGCATCAAGAACGTTATGTTCCACGGCGAGCCGCTGCGCGATGACCAGACCCTGACTCTGGCTGTGAACAACTACCGCTACTCCTCTGCCCTGAAGGGTCAGGGACTGGTGGCCGGCAAGAAGGAGTGGGAGTCCTCCAACTCCATCCGCGATATGATCGTGGCTTACTTTGCCGAGCACTCTCCCGTTGCTCCCGAGGTTGATAACAACTGGAAGATCGTGGGTGTGGACCTGCAGGAGGATAACCCGGACCGTGCTACCCTGATCGCACTGATCAACAAGGGCATCATCGATACCCCCTACAGCAAGAGCCTGAACCTGAACGACCCCGAGGTGCAGGAGATCCTGAACGACAAGAGCAACAGCGCGCTCCGCAACTGGAACCGCGTAAAGATGTTCTTTACCCTGAAGTGATCTGCAGCCCGCTCCGTTTCCGGGCAGTCCATAGCAACAGACAGGCGGCGCTTTTTGCCGAGCGCACGCTGTAAATAACAGGCAAAACGCCCGCCCCGGCATGACCGGAGCGGGCGTTTTGCATTTGCTGTGACACTTATTGGGATTAGAGATTAGCATTACTCAGCCGGCCACGCGCTCGGTGCGGCCTGCCTCCAGCATATAGCGCAGGAAGCCGGTCACGTCGGCGGGGTCGGTCACGGTGAGGTCAAAGCCCTTCTTGGGGGCAGTGTCCATCATCTGCAGCATGGAGCGTGCGGTAGCGTCCTGCTTCAGGTCGCAGGTCTTGCCGTTGTCCAGATGCAGCAGCACGCTGCCGTGGCTGGCAGAAAGCTGACGCATGAAACGTTCCTTATCAAAATACTCGATACGAAGCATAGGAATACCTCCTTGATAAAATGGTTTATGTTACACTTGCCGTCCCGTCCTCTTTTGGATAGGCGGCGGGAGAATAGCGGTTTTGCCCGGCAGGGAATGCGCTTATGCAGCTTGCGTCCCGGCTGCCTTGGTGCTATACTGAGCTTGGAAGCTCTGATAGGATAATACCACAAAACGATCGCAAATTATAGAACAGAATCGCATAGTATATGCAACAAAACCGGCATTGATAAAAAACATTCAAAGTGTTGCGGAAAGGAATTGGTGAATATGGCATATCAGACAAGCTGTGCCTCTTATACCAGCGGCCGGGTAGGGCTGACCAGCGCTACTGCCGTGGTGGCCGATGCCGCCGGGCGGGAGCAGACCCAGCACGGCAGCCCGCTGTTCCCCATTGCCTGCTACGCCGAGGACCTTTCCAGCTACTCGGTGGCGTGGCACTGGCACGAGGAGTTCGAGTTCATTCTGGCGGCGCTGGGGCCTATCCATGTAGATGTGAACAAGACCCGCCTGACCTTGCAGACCGGGCAGGGGGTGTTCATCAACTCCGGTGCGCTGCACGCGGTAGAGCCTGCCGAGGGCAGAGCACTGCTGCACTCCGGCGTGTTCCAGCCACGGCTGATCGGCGGCATGGACACCGTGTTCTGGCAAAAGCTCATCCGCCCGCTGCTGCAACCCGGCACGCCACCCTTCTTTTTGCTGGACGAAGCCGTGCCGTGGCAGCGGCAAGTGCTGCTCTGCCTGCGGGAAGCGTGGAAGGGCGTGGCAGACGAGCCCTTTGACTACGAGAACCGGGTACGCTACCACCTTACCGCCGCGCTGCGGCTGCTCATCACCCAATGCGTCAGCGGCAAGGTGAAGGTATCGGAGCAGGAACAGATTGCCTCGGAGCGGATGAAGCAGATGCTCCGCTATGTAGAGGAGCACTACGCCGAGGAGCTGACCGTGGAAAAGCTGGCTGGCTGCGTTGCCCTGAGCGAAAGCGCCTGTCTGCGCAGCTTCCGGCAGTTTTTGGGCATCACGCCCATCCAGTACGTCAAGCAGTTCCGGGTGGAAAAAGCCGCCGAGCTGCTGCGCTCCACCCGGCTCAAGACCGGTGAGGTGGGGCTGGAATGCGGCTTTTCCGATGCCAGCTACTTTATCAAGACCTTCCGGGAGATCAAGCACTGCACTCCCCGGGAGTACCGTATCCGCTTCTGCTGAGCAAAAAGTGAAAAATGCCGGGCAGTCTACGCGCTGCCCGGCATTGTATTATAAAATTATCCCCTGCCAACGCTCCGGCGGGATGACAGGCTCGGTGACAAAGGCCTCAGGGTTCGGGGCAAGAACGTGGCGGGTGACCCGGAAAAGCTCCTCGGCGTCGCACAAGATGCAGGCTGCATCACCAAATTTCGTATTCCGGGCTGCACCACAGTCCAGATATGCCTGCTCCAGCTTGACGAAATCCTCCGAGATATGCGGCTGCTGCGCGTTGTAGTGGCGGCGCATATAGACGTTGTGCTGCGCCCCAGCTTCGTCCACTACGGTCATCTGCATGGGCTTGTCGGTCAGGCGGTTCGGGACGTTCAGCACCTCCTCCACGCCATGGATAAAGGTGTTGCGGGCGTGGGTGACCCCCAGCAGCAGCACCTTGCCGTGAGCTGCCCGCAGGCGGTCGTAACAGCCGCCGGGGGTGCAGGGAGTGTTGGCGTTCAGTTCCCCTTCTATGTAAGCAGCCGCACTCTTGCCGTAGGCCGCCATACTGTGGGTGGGGTGCAGCGAACGCACCACGCCGGGGCGCTGCCGGAACAGTTCCGGCAGAATACCCACACAGCACGGGCTGCGGCGCACATCGAACACCCGGTTCTCCTCGTTGATGAACCGCCAGGTGTGGGTGGGCAGCAGCAGCAAGCCCTCCGCAAAAAACTCCATCAAGGCGTCCAGAACCGTGTCTGCGCCGCCCTCTACCGGGCCGATGGACTTCATAGAAGAATGGATCAGAATAGTCTCGTTTCCTGTCAGCCCCATTGCTGCAAGGTCACGCTTGAGGTCAGCCTTTGTATATGCCATGTCGTCTCTCCTTTTCGGGCGTTTTGCCTGCCCTCAGTTTACCGCCTTTGGGGCAGCAAAGCAAGCCGGTACGCAAAAAGGCAAGTCCCCCGTTGCATTTGCCGGGGACGACCCGGTGTCTGCGGGGCATGTACCCTTTCAGCTTTTCAGTAAAATCCTGTATACAGCATATTATCTCGCAGCGTCACCGCGAAACAAGCAACGCGCCTTGCAATTATAACATTTGACGGTTATTTTTAGTTTTCTTTGTGTATTTGCTACAACAGTTGCTTGACTGCGGCATTTTATCAGCACTTTTCCGCATTGCAAAGTGGTATATCAGTTTTCTCGTTTCAGGAACAGTTCCGTGCGCGAGCGCACGCACTTGTATACAAGTGCTCAAATAAAGTTCCACTCCGGCATTGACATTCGGTTGCTGCAACGGTACAATGATACTAAGATCATTATTTACCGGATAAATGGAGAACGACTATGGCTACATTACAGCACACGGATGAGCTCTATCATATTCTTGAGGACGAGATCTGCGCATTGAAGATCCTGCCCGGGGAAGCGCTGAGCGAAAACCAGCTGTGCAAGCGGTTCGGTGTTTCGCGCACCCCCATCCGCAGCGTTTTGCAGCGGCTGGAGCAGAACCGCTTTGTGCAGATCATCCCCTGCAAGGGCACCATCGTCACCGCCATTGATATTGGCGTGGTGGATCAGCTCATCTTCCAGCGTGTTGCGGTGGAGGGCATGGTGTTCCGGGATTTTGTGCAAAGCTGCTCGCCCATGGAGATCCTTGCGGTGGAACACCTTTATAATATGCTGCTGGAAGCCGCTGCGGGGCGCAGCGACCCGGAAAACTTTGATTTCAACCACTTCCTCAGCTGCGACCTTGCCATGCACGAGTACTGGTTCCGCAAGACCAGCAAGGAGTACCTTTGGGATCAGATGACCCGCCCGCAGGCAGACTATTCCCGCTTTATCCGTCTGGACATCGTAGGTGCGCGCAACGTGCCCAGCGTTGTCAGCGAGCACGCCGAGATGCTGCGCATTCTGCGGGAGAAGGATCTGGACGCCATCGAGCCGCTGATGCGCACCCACCTATACGGCGGCGTAAGCCGCATGGGCAGCAAAATCTACTCGGACGAATACCGCGTCTACTTCAAGCTGCCGGAGAGCAAAAAATAAAAAGGCAGCTGCAAACCGATTTTTAATGCCTTCCGCTTATGCTCTGGGTTTTCTGCCGGTTCTCTCGCCGGTCTGGGCTACCTGATCTGCAAGGGCTTCCTTGATACCATTCCCATCTCCATCCTGTTCGTCATCATGCAGAAGTTTTACGTCGAGGGCATCACCTCCGGCGCAGACAAGGGCTAAAGCGCTATCTTCTTTCTTCTTCATCATAAAAGCAGCACCCCGCATTCATTTCTTTCATCTCTGCTGCTCCTTTTTCGTAGCCATGCACAAACTTTTCATTGCCTCTATGATACTATGAATCCCGTGCTCTTACAAGAAAAACAGGGTATCGTCCCGGAAGCTGTAAGATATATTCGGCTTCACCGGGCATTTGAGCATCAGGTGCTGGATGTCGTTATCACAGCCGGGCGTTTCGATGATGAAATGCACGGCTTCCGGCATCCAAAGGGCGGTGATTCCGGAAAAGCTGCCCGTTTCACATACTTTCAAGAATATCTCGTATCGGTCTTTTTGTTCCCGCATCGCAAACGCTCCATAAGTAAAATTTATAGGTCGTAGTAATTTTATTGGGTTTACTGATATGACACTTCATGTTATCCTATATTACAATAGGTTTTTAGGATAAGAGTTTAAGACTCATGGAAAAGAAAGCAAGCAGTTTCTCCGGGCAAATCGGATTTGTCCTTGCTGCCGCCGGAAGTGCGGTGGGTGTCGGCAACCTGTGGCGGTTCCCGTACCTTGCCGC